>JBIPLS010000097.1:0-12618 GCA_044368305.1 Pirellulales bacterium | reverse complement strand
GCCTACGTGGCGGCCAAGGGGGGCCAGACGGGCTGGTCGCGGAGCATGTGCCACGAACTCGCCCCCTTCGGGATCACCGTCAACATGATCGCGCCGGGCTGGATTCCCGTCGCGCGGCATGCCGACGATCCCCAGGCCGAGAAGGACGCCTACCTGGCCACGATTCCGCTGGGCCGCTGGGGAGCGCCGGACGACGTCGGCTGGGCGGCCGTCTATCTCGCCAGCGACGAAGCCGGGTTCGTGACCGGCCAGACGATCGCCGTCAACGGCGGCAGGACCTGCTGGTAGGGCCCGCCGCCGAGCGGACCGACTGCGACGCACGCCAGCACGTCCCGGAGCGGCTTCAATCGCGGACCCGGAAACGCTCCGCGGCGGCTTTCTCAGAGAATGCCGCGGGCCTCGAGCACGGCCACGACGGCGTCCACGCACTTGCCCACGGGCCACTCGTGGGTGGGCAGGACGAGGTCGGGGTTCGGCGGCGGCTCGTAGGCGGCGGAGACGCCCGGGAAGTTCGCGATCTCGCCGGAGTCGGCGAGCGCGTAGTGCCCGTCGGTGTCGCGCTGCCGGCAGACGTCGAGCGGCGCGGCGAGGTGCACGACCAGAAACCGCTCGCCGCCCACCCGCTCGGCCGCCTTCCGCCGCACGGCCTCGTCGGGGGCCACGAAGGCCGCGAGCACCACGATCCCCGCCTCGTTGAACAGCCGAGCCACCTCGACCCCGCGGCGCAGGTTCTCGCTCCGCTCCTCGGCGGTGAAGCCCAGGTCGCGGCTGATCCCCAGCCGCAGCGACTGGCCGTCGAGCACCGCCACGGCCCGGCCGAGGTCGAAGAGCCGCCGCTCGACCGCCTGGGCGAGCGTCGTCTTGCCGGAGCCGGTGAGGCCCGTGAACAGGATCGTGGCCGGCTTCTGGCCGAAGCGGGCCTCGCGCTCGGCGGCCGTGACCGTGCTCGCCGTGTCGTGCAGGCCGGCCGCGGCCGGGGCGTCGTCCCAGTGGGCCTTGCCGCCATCCTCCTGCTCGCGGTCGAGGATCATGCCGGCGGCCACCGTGGCGTTGGTGAGCCGGTCGATCATGATGAACGAGCCCGTCGCCCGGTTGCGGCGGTAGGCGTCGTAGGCGATGGGACTCGTGAGCGCGATCGCGCAGCGTCCGATCTCGTTGAGCGCGAGCGTCGGCGCTGGCTGGCGATGGAGCGTGTTGATGTCCACGCGGTAACGGAGCGAGCCGACCGTGCCGGGGGCCACCTTGCTCGTCTGCTTGAAGAGATACTGCTTCCCCGGGACGAGCGGCTCCTCCGCCATCCACACGACCATGGCCTCGAACCGGTGATCGACCTTGGGCACGTTGCCGGGCCGGACGAGCATGTCGCCGCGGCTGGAGTCGATCTCGTCCTCGAGCGTGAGCGTCACCGACTGCGGGGCGAAGGCCTCCTCCAGCTCGCCGTCGAACGTGACGATGCTCTTCACGCGGCTCTTCTTCCGGGAGGGGAGGCTCAGCACCTCGTCCCCCTTGCGGACGATGCCCGAGGCGATCGTGCCGGCGAATCCGCGGAAGTCGAGGTTCGGCCGCAGCACGAGCTGCACCGGGAAGCGGAAGTCCTCGAGGTTCCGGTCGGAGCCGATGTACACGCTCTCCAGCAGCGGCATCAGCGGCGCGGCCGTGTACCAGGGCATGTTCGGGCTCGGGGTGACGACGTTGTCCCCCTTGAGCGCCGAGATCGGCATGAAGTGGACGTCGGGCAGCTCGAGGCGGCCGGCGAAATCGACGTAGTCCTGCTTGATCTTCTCGAACACCGCCTGGTCGAAGCCGACGATGTCCATCTTGTTGATGGCCACGACGATGTGCCGGATGCCGAGCAGCGAGACGATGAACGAATGCCGCTTCGTCTGCGGGAGCACGCCGTGGCGGGCGTCGATCAAGATGATGGCCAGGTCCGCCGTCGAGGCGCCGGTGGCCATGTTTCGCGTGTACTGCTCGTGGCCCGGCGTGTCGGCGATGATGAACTTGCGTTTGTCGGTCGAGAAATACCGATACGCCACGTCGATCGTGATCCCCTGCTGCCGCTCGTCCTCGAGGCCGTCGGTGAACAGGGCGAGATCGACCTCCCCGCCGGTCGTGCCGTAGCGGGAGGAGTCCTTCTGGATGGCGGCGAGCTGGTCCTCGTAGATCATCTTCGACTCGTAGAACAGCCGGCCGATGAGCGTGCTCTTGCCGTCGTCCACGCTGCCGCAGGTGATGAAGCGGAGCAGTTCCTTGCGCTCGTGCTGCGCGAGGTATTCGTCGATGTTCGTGGCGATCAGGGATGATTGGTGGGACATGGGTGTCGCGGGGGTGTGCGGGCTTCGACGGATTCCAGGTTACGCGTGGTGAGTCGCCGTGGTTCGGGGCTGCCCGTGCCCCATCGCCGGACGTTCGCTGCGGCCTTCCGGGCCTCCGCTCTCTCGAGGCTGCCTGCGCTTCGGCATCCATGCCTCCGCTGGTCAGCCACGCCGGCTCCCGGGGCACGGGCAGCCCCTCGTCGGCTTAAAGATCGATCCGTCAAAGGGTTAACAACTCCAGGCCGCAAGGGCCGTTCTGCGGCCGCGGCTTGGCCGCGGTCCGTAGCAACGGCCGGAGTTGAGGCTGCTTCAAAAGTAGCCCTCTTTTTTCTTTTTCTCCATCGAGCCCGCCTCGTCGGTGTCGATGAGCCGGCCCTGCCGCTCCGAGAACGTCGTCAGGAGCATCTCCTGGATGATCTCGGGGAGCGTCGTGGCATGGGAATCGACGGCCCCCGAGAGCGGGTAGCAGCCGAGCGTGCGGAACCGCACCCGGCGCATCTCGGGCTTTTCATTCGGCTTCAGGGGGAGTCGCTCGTCGTCCACCATGATCATCACGCCGTCCCGCCACACGATCGGCCGCTCGGCGGCGAAATACAGCGGCACGATCGGGATCTTCTCGAGGTGGATGTACTGCCAGACGTCGAGCTCGGTCCAGTTGGAGAGCGGGAACACGCGGATGCTCTCCCCCTTCCGGACCTTCGTGTTGTAGAGGTTCCAGAGCTCGGGCCGCTGGTTCTTCGGGTCCCAGCGGTGGAACTCGTCGCGGAAAGAGAACACCCGCTCCTTGGCCCGGCTCTTCTCCTCGTCCCGCCGCGCCCCGCCGAAGGCGGCGTCGAAGCGGTACTTGTCGAGGGCCTGCCGCAGGGCCTGCGTCTTCATGACGTCGGTGTGGACCTTGCTGCCGTGGGTGATCGGGTTGACGCCGGCCTTCCGCCCCTCCTCGTTCGTGTGCACGAGCAGCTTGAAGCCCAGTTCCTTGGCGACGTACTCGTCGCGGAGCCGGTACATGTCCCGGAACTTCCACGTCGTGTCGATGTGCATCAGCGGGAAGGGGGGCTTGGCCGGCCAGAAGGCCTTCTCGGCGAGGCGGACCATGACCGCCGAGTCCTTGCCGATGGAATAGAGCATCACCGGGTTTTCGAACTCGGCCGCCACTTCGCGGATGATGTGGATGCTCTCGGCCTCGAGCTGGCGGAGGTGGGTGAGGTTGTAGGTCGTCATCGGGGGGAATGAGCCGGGTTTTTTTCAATGTAGCGGCACGGCGAAACGCGAGTCCACGCCGATTTTGCACGGCCCTGCCGTGATCGAGACTCGAAGAGCCGGTGCCCGACTCGGGAACGGATTTTCAGACCTCAAGCGGATGCCGTGTCGCGGAACGACTCGGCCTGGCGGCGGATGGCCCGCAGGTCGGCCGCATCCTTGCGGGAGAGATTCTTGAGCTGCATCGCCATCCGCTGGTTCTTCGCGAGCAGCTGCCGGTGGCGGGCGAGAAAGTCCCAATAGAGCGTCGTGAACGGGCAGGCGTCGGGGCCGGTGGCTTGCTTCGGATCGAACCGGCAGCCCCGGCAGGCGTTGCTCATGCGGTCGATGTACGCGCCCGTCGCGCAGTAGGGCTTCGACGCCATCACGCCGCCGTCGGCGAACTGGCTCATGCCGAGCGTGTTCGGCAGTTCCACCCACTCCACCGCGTCCACGTAGACGGCCAGATACCACTCGTGCACCCGCCTGGGCTCGACGCCGAAGAGGAGCGCGAACAGGCCGGTCACCATCAGTCGCTGGATATGATGCGCGTAGCCGTAGCGCAGCGTCTGGCCGACGGCGTCGCGCAGGCAGTTCATCTCCGTGTCGCCGGTCCAGTACAGGTTCGGTAATGGCATTGCCGCGTTCAGCGCGTTGCGGTCGAGGTACTCCGGCATGAAGTGCCAGTACACGCCACGGACGTACTCCCGCCAGCCGATCACCTGCCGGATGAAGCCCTCCGCAGCCTCGAGCGGCGCCGTCCCTTTCCGCCAGGCCCGCTCGGCGCCGGCGACGACGTCCCGCGGATCGAGGAGCTTCATGTTCATGGCCTGCGCGAGCCGCGCGTGGTAAAGCCACGGCTCGCCCGTCCAGATCGCGTCCTGGTAGCGGCCGAAGAGCGGCAGGCGATGGGCGAGGAAGTCGTCGAGCGCCGCCCGGGCGTCGGCCGGCGTCACCGGCCAGTCGAAGTGGGCGAGGCTGCCCGGATGGTTCGCGAACCGGGCGTTGACCAGGTCGATCACGCCGCGGGTCACCGCGTCGGGCGCGAACCGCACCGGCGCCGGCAGCCTGCCCGGGCCCGCCTTCGGGAACGCGCCGCGGTTCTCGGCGTCGTAGTTCCACTGTCCGCCGGCCGGCCCGCCATCGTCCATGAGCACGCCGAACTTCTCGCGCAGCGGCCGGTAGAAGTATTCGAGCCGCAACTGCTTGCGGCCCCGGGCATGGGCGGCGAAGTCCTCCGGCGACGAAAAGAAATGCCGGTCGGACCGGATCTCGAGCGGGACGGACGCCTCCCGGGCCGCGGTCTCCAGGGCCTGCCGCACCCGCCACTCGCCCGGCTCGACGACGACGATTTTCTCCGGCCCGGCCCGCTCCCGGCCCAGCCGCGCGAGGCTCGCGGCCAGCGCCGCCGCCAGCGTGGCCGGCTCGCCCCGGCGTGGTGCCGCGGCGAGCTCCGCGTACTCGACGGCGATCCTCTCCCGCTCGAGCGCGTCACGGAAGTGCCGCATCCCGGCCAGGAACACCGCGATCCTGGCCTTGTGCGACCAGACCTGCGTGCTCTCCTCGGCCACTTCGGCCATCCACACCAGGTCGCGGGCCGCGTCGAAGCCGTCGAAGGCGGCGCTCGAGCGGTCGAGCTGGTCGCCGAGCACGAGGACGAGATGGCGGGGCATGGTCGGCCTGCGCGGCGGAGACGGCGGCGGACGGCCGCCGGCCGTATCATGCCATGGGAGCGCGACGCATGGGACTGGCGGCACGTGACGGGAGCTTGGAGGACTGCGGCCGGCACGGCGCGGGATCCGGTGCCGAGCTGTTCATCGTCGAGGGCGAATCGGCCGCCGCCGCGGTGGCCCGGGTCCGCGATGCCGCGTTCCAGGCGGTGCTGCCGATCCGCGGCAAGCCGCTCAACGCCGCCCGGGCCGGCGCGGCGCGGGTGGCCGCCCATCCGGTGTATTCCGCCCTGGCGGAGGCACTCGGCACGGGCCTGGGGAGCGGCTTCGATGCCGCCGGCCTGCGGTTCGAACGCCTGCTCCTGCTCATGGATCCGGATGCCGACGGGATCCACTGCGGGGCCTTGCTGCTCGTCTTCCTGCACCGCTGGATGCGTCCGCTCGTCGAGGCCGGCCGCGTGGGCGTGATTCGCCCCCCCTGGGGCGAGGTCGTGCGGCCCGGGGAGCCGCCGCGGCGGGCCTGGTCCGAAGAAGAGTTTCGGGCCTTGGCCGGAACGGGCAGCCAGGCGGACGCCGTCCGCCGCTTCCGGGGGCTGGGGGGGATCGATGCCCCGACACTCCATGAAACCTGCGTCGATCCGGCGTCGCGGCGGGTCGAGCGAGCGACTCTCGCCGCCGTGAGCGGCTTGGTGGAAATGCTCGGCGGCTCCCGAGGATGAAGGGGCCGCGGCCGGCCGCTTGACTCGCCTCCGGCGGCCGGCTATCATTTTGCAATCGAGATGCAAAAGCACTCGGCCCTGCCGCCGCGTGCTTCGCATCCCGCCCCCTCGAGGCTGCTCGTGAGCGCGTCCTGATCCGCGGTGCCCGCCATCCCCCGGATGGCGACTGTGCGCACCACGTCGATCTCCTTCAGGCGCCTCCTGCCCGCTACTGCCCTCTGGGCGGTTCCCCTCGGGCTTCCTGCGGTCGGCCGTGTCGGCGCTTCCGCACCCTGCCTGTCGGCCAGACCGCAGCGGATCAAGCCGCGTTCCCAGCAGGGATGCGATGAAACTCCAATCACGCAATCGGGCTGACCACGCCCCGGCGACCGCCGTAGATGCATACGTATTGCAAATGCAATTCAATGGCATTAATATCGACGGGCCGCTGGTTCCTTCGCGTGCGCCCCATGGATTCACCCTCGTGGAACTGCTCGTCGTGATCGCGATCGTCGCCCTGCTTCTCGGCCTCTTGCTGCCGGGCGTGCAGGCGGTGCGGGCCGCCGGCCGCCGCACGCAGTGCGCGAGCAACCTGCGGCAGGTCGGCCTCGGCGTCGTCGGCTTCGCCGAGGCCCACCGCGGGAACATGCCGCTCTCGACCCACGACCTGGCCCACGACGAGGAGGATCGGGCGTGGATCCACACCGTCGCGCCGTTCGTCGAGGGCGTGGACGAGATTCGCATCTGCCCCGACGACCCGAACGGCGCCGCCCGGCTGAAGGCGGATCTCACGAGCTTCATCCTCAATTCCTACGTCTGCATTCGCGGCGACAAGGGCGCCATCACGAACGTGAACCACATGGCGGCGGCTTCGAAGACGTTCGTGGCCTTCGAGGCGGCGGATGGGATCGGCACCGGACATGCGGACCACACCCACTCCGTCAACTGGTTCAAGGACCCGCTCACGCTGCCGACGCGGGTCTCCCGCACCTGGGCCCGGATCCGGCTCGACGTGCAGACCAACCGGCACGGCGATGCGTCGCACGCTCTGTTCGCCGACGGGCACGTCGAGTCGCTGGAAGAATCCAGGATCGACGCCTGGATCGTCGAAAACTTCAATTTTCCCAAGCCCTTGAGCCGCTGAGGAGTCGATCGCCATGCAATCCCAATTTTCGAGCCTTGAGATCGCCCCGTCCTGCCGCCGCCTCGCCGCGGCGCTGCTGGTGGCCGTGCTCCCGACGTGGGCCGCGGCGACGACCTACGAGCTCGATCTGCACCTGCACTCGGAAGAGGTGAACCCGACAGAGTTCGCGGCCGACGCGGCACTGTTGCCGGTCGTGGCCGCGGCCAAGACCGTCCGTCCCGCAGGCAGCCAATTCGATTTCATCGGCGTCGCCGCCGGCAGCCCGCTGTGGCGGCTGCCCAAGAACCAGAACATAGACGTGCTGTTCCTGAGCGTGGGCACGGAGGAATTGGCGCGCGGCGATTTCGCCGGCCCGCTGACCTGGTCACTGACCTCGGTGAGCGGCAGCGGCGGCGGTGCGGCCCCCGGCGTGTTCTCGGTGTGGAACGTCGACGACTTCGGGTCGATCACGCCCCTGATGTCGTCTTTTGGGCTCACGCCCAATACCTTCGATGTCTTGGCGAACACCCATACGCATTTCAACTACGGGTTCACCGCGCCGGGGCTCTACAACGTGACGTTTTCGGTGTCGGCGCCGCTGGCGGCCGGGATCGGCGGGGGCACGGCGACGGGCTCGGCCACCTACTCGTTCGGGGTGTTCGACGTGGGGAGCGACTACGAGTATCCGACGTCGACGCCGTGGACCTACGCCGGGCAGTCGTTCTCGGTCGCCCTCGTCGGCAACGAGCACATCGACATGGGCGTGGCCCTCGTGCCGGTGCCGGAGCCATCCGCCGCGATCCTCGCGCTCCTCGGGGTGGCGGGCGTCGTCGCGGCGGGGGTTCACCGGCGGCGGGCCGGGCGCGACGCCGGCCGGACAGATGCCGGTTTTGGCGGCTGAAAGCCGATTTCCGACCGTCGTCCCTCCCCGCCCGACCGCCCCCTGTTAGGCGGCGTCGGTCGCTCCGGTTATCCCATCGGCATGGATCGCAGCAGCGATCCGCGTCGAGACCTCGAGGAGCGAACGCGATGATCGCAGCCGCCACACCGGCCAGGAAATCGGCAGCGGGTCCCGGCAAGTCGTCGGCCCGGCGGGCGGCCATCGCGGCCCGCCGCGCGGAGTTCTTCGCCCGGGAGATCGAGTTCGTCGCCTGCTCGCAATTTCGGCGCCGGTCGGCCGAGGCGCTGGCGACGACGCCGCCCGCTGCAGCGTCCGAACCCCTGGAACGGCCGCGGCCCGATGCCGCTGCCGGCAAGGACCTGACGCCGTACCTCGCCAGCCTGTACCGCACCCGGCTGCTGACGAAGGACGAGGAGCAGTTTTATTTCCGGCGGATGAATTGGCTGAAGTATCGCGCCGCCCGGGCCCGGCGGCGGCTTGACCGGCGGCGGGCCACGCTGCGGCAGATCGAGCGGATCGAGGGCTGGCTGACAGAGGCCGAGACCGTGAAGGCGATCCTGATCACGTCCAACCTCAGGCTGGTCGTGTCGATCGCCAAGAAGTTCGTGGACGCCTCGTACTCGTTCGACGAGCTCGTCAGCGAGGGCAACGTGGCCCTGATGCGGTCCGTCGAGAAGTTCGACTTCTCCCTGGGCAACCGTTTCAGCACGTACGCCACCTACGCCATCCAGCGGCACTTCTACAGGCTCTCGCATCGCGGCCGGCAGTCGCGGAAGCGGTTCGTGACCGACGACGAGGCCTTGCGGGGCAGGGCGGCCGTGGCGCCGACGACCGAGTATTGTTCGGCCGAGCAGATCGGGATGCTCAAGCGGTTGTTCGGCAGGTTTTTCCGCGGCCTCGAGCCGCGGGAGCGGGAGATCGTGGTCGCCCGCTTCGGGTTCGACGGCAGGCCGCCGCGGACCTTCCGCGAACTGGGCGCGGAGATGGGCGTGTGCAAGGAGCGGATCCGGCAGATCCAGGGGCGGGCGATGGAGAAGCTCCGTGACATGGCCGCCGAGGCGCGGCTCGAGCAAACGGTGGGCGACTGGCTGTGAGCGGGCCGCCCCGGGTGCTCGTGATCGGAGGGACCGGAGGCATCGGCGCCGCGGTCGCGCGACAGGTTGTCGGCGACGGCGGAACCGTTTTTCTCGCCGCCCGTGATGCCGGCAGACTCGCGTCGCTCGGCGCCGAATTGGGGATGCCGCACGGCACGGTCGAGGCCGCCGACCCCGATGCCGTCGACGCCTGCGCCGACGCGGCGGCCCAGTCCCTGGGCGGGCTCGACGGGATCGTGAACTGCGCCGGGTCGCTGGTGCTCAAGCCGGCGCATCTCACCACGACGGCCGAGTGGCAGGCAACGCTGGCGGCGAATCTCTCCTCCGCGTTCGGCTGCGTCCGGGCCGCGGGCCGGCTGCTCAAGGCATCCGGCGGGTCGGTCGTGCTCGTGTCGAGCGCGGCGGCCCGGGTCGGCCTGGCCAATCACGAGGCGATCGCGGCGGCCAAGGCCGGGGTCATCGGCCTCGTGCTCTCCGCCGCGGCCACCTACGCCAAATCGCGGATCCGCTTCAACGCCGTCGCGCCGGGGCTCGTCCGCACGCCGCTGACCAAGGGCCTCGTGGCCAGCGAACTGGCCGAAAAGGCCTCCATCGGCATGCATCCGCTGGGCCGGCTCGGCGCACCGGAGGACGTGGCTCGGGCGATTTGCTTCCTCCTCGACCCGGCCCAGGGCTGGATCACCGGCCAGGTGCTCGGGGTGGACGGCGGCCTGGCCGATCTCCGCAGCCGGTAGGCCTGCCCCGGTCCGCGGTGCTTTCTGTCCGTGGACAAAGCCCTCCATGGCCCGCGCAGCCTGCTCGGGCAGACTTGCTCGACAGTCTGCTATGCTCCGCGGCATGAATACCACCAAGACCACCGCGCCGACGTTCCGACTCTGGCTGATGATGGTGCTCGAGTTCGCCATTTGGGGGGCCTGGCTGCCGCTCATCTGGGGCTACATGGGCAAGGACGGCCTCGCCTTTTCCGACTCCCAGATCGCCTGGGTCGGCAGCGCCTTCGCCATCGCCTCGATCGTCGGCATCTTCTTCTCCAGCCAGGCCGCGGACCGGACGTTCGCGGCGGAGAAGTTCATGGCTTTCAGCCACTTTCTCGGCGGCCTGGCGATCCTCGGGATGTATTGGGCCAAGGATTTTCCCACCTTCTTCGGCCTCATGCTCGTGCACGCGTTGCTCTTCGTGCCCACGATCTCGGTGTCGAACTCGATCGCCTTCACCCACATGCAGAACGCCCAGAAGGAGTTCGGGCTCGTGCGGATGGGGGGCACGATCGGCTGGATTCTCGCCGCCTGGCCGCTGTATTTCGTGCTCCAGGGAAAGCAGGGTGCCGAAGCCGTCGCCGCCAGCCGCAACATCTTCCTCGTCGCCGGCATCACCTCGCTGGTGCTGGCGGCGTTCAGCCTCGCGCTGCCCCACACGCCACCGAAGAAGGACGCCGGCGGTGGCATCGCGGGCATCGCCTGGCTCAAGGCCGCCGGCTATCTGTCTTATCCCTACCTGCTGGTGCTGTTCGTCGTCACGTTCATCGACGCCGTGATTCACAACGGCTACTTCGTCCTCGCCGGGGGCTTCCTCGGCAGCCAGACGGTGGGCATCAAGCCGGAGTGGATCATGCCGGTGATGAGCATCGGCCAGGTGGCCGAGATCCTCACGATGGCCGTGCTCGGCGGCGTGCTCGCCCGGCTCGGCTGGAAGACGACGATGATCCTCGGCATCCTCGGCCATGCCCTTCGCTTCGCCGTCTTCGCCTTGCTGCCCCAGAACCAGGCGGTGATCATCGCCGTGCAGGTGCTGCACGGCATCTGCTATGCCTTCTTCTTCGCCACGCTCTACATCTTCATCGACGCGGCCTTCCCCAAGGATGTGCGGAGCAGCGCCCAGAGCCTCTTCAACCTGCTCGTGCTGGGCCTCGGCGACCTGGCCGCGAAGTGGCTGTTCATCCCGTTGCAGACGCGGCTCACGGCGGAGGACGGCACGGTGGACTACCGGCAGCTCTTCCTCGTGCCGACGTTCATGGCCTTGGCCGCCGCGGCGGTGCTCCTGGTCGCCTTCTGGCCGCCCCGCTGGCTGGCGACCGGCGCCGAGGTCGAGGACGACCGCGAAACCGAGCCACAGATCGTGGCCTGAACCGGACTTGCGGCCCGCGGTCGCCTTTCCTAATCTCCCGCCCCCGCCCGTTCCGCGGGCGGACACCAGGGAGGTTCCGCCATGCCGATCACGCTGGAAGAACTGGCCGCCGCGGTCGCCGGAACGCTCGTCGGGGCCGCGGGCACGTCCCCGCTGACGGCCGCCGCCACGCTGGAGACGGCCGCGGCGAACGAGATCACGCTCGTGGACGCGGCCGACAAGCTGCATCTGCTGGCGAAGAGCCGGGCCGGTGCGGCGATCGTGCCGCGAGGCACCGGGCCGCTCGACCGGCCCACGATCGAGGTGGCCGACGTGCATGCCGCGTTCGCCACGGCGATCGCGCTGTTCCGGCCGCCGCAGCCGCGGCCGCGGATCGGCATCAGCCCGCAGGCCGCCGTCGATCCCGCGGCGCGGATCGCCGCCGACGTCGACATCCATCCCTTCGCCACCGTCGGTGCCGACGTGGAGATCGGCCCGGGCGCCACCATCCATTCCGGCGTCCGGCTCATGGCCGGGTGCAAGGTCGGCGCCGGCACCGAGATCTTCCCGAACGCGGTGCTCTACGAGAACACGGTCGTGGGCTCCGGCTGCGTCGTCCACGCCAACGCCGTGCTCGGGGCGTACGGCTTCGGCTACAAGCCCACTGCCACGGGCTACGTGCTTTCCGCGCAGCTCGGGTGGGTGGAGATCGGCGACGCGGTCGAGATCGGGGCCGGCACGACCATCGACCGCGGCACCTACGGGCCGACCGTCATCGGCGCGGGCACGAAGCTCGACAACCTCGTGATGATCGCCCACAACTGCCGGCTGGGCCGGCACAACATGATCTGCTCGCAGGTCGGCGTGGCCGGCAGCACGACCACCGGGGACTGGGTGGTGATGGCCGGGCAGGTGGGCGTTCGCGACCACGTGCACATCGGCGACAAGGCGGTGCTGGGGGCCCGGTCGGGAGTGTCTTGCGACATCGAGGCGGGCAGGACCGTGCTCGGCGAGCCGGCGATCGACCTCCGCGACCGCAAGCTGCAACTCGCCACGATCAGCAAGCTGCCGGAGATGCGCAAGGACTTGAAGTCGCTCGCGGCCCGGGTCGAGGCCATGGAGCGGGCCGGCGGCCGGGCCGCCGCCGAGGCGGCGTGAGGACGAGGCCGATGCAGGGCGTGGCGACGGGGGGAGACGAGACGCTCCGCGGCGAGACGGTGGGCATTCTCGCCGGCTGGGGCCGCTATCCGGTCGTCGTCGCGGAGGCCATCCGGCGGCGCGGCGGGCGGACGGCGATCCTCGCCATCCAGGGCCATGCCGACGCGGCACTCGCGCCGTTGGCCGACGTCTGCGGCGAGGTGGGCGTGGCCCAGATCGGCTCCGCCGTGGAGTTCTTCCGGCGGCACGGCGTCACCCGGGCGACGATGGCGGGCAAGATCCACAAGACGAAGCTCTTCGAGCAGGGGGCCTGGAGG
>JBIPLS010000096.1:0-12782 GCA_044368305.1 Pirellulales bacterium | reverse complement strand
GCTGCACGTTGAGGTTGTTCGCGTCGACGCCGGCGTTGGCGAGGGCCAGCACCACCAGCGACGTGGCGCCCACGTTCGTGTTGCCGGCCCGCATCGCCATCCAGGAGCCGTCGGGCCGCTGCTGCTGAACGAGCCAGTCGCGGGCCCGCTCGATCGACCGCTGGATCTGGCCGGCCGCGAGTGGCGGCGGGTCGGCGGCGACCGCGGGATCATGCAAGAGCACCGCGGCCAGGCCGGCCGACAAGAACAGTCGCAGCGGGCGCTGGGCAGGTCGCATGGCCGGCGGGCGAGCGGAAGGGACCGGGTCACACCTTGCCCAATCGTATCACGTTCCGCGCCGCGACGGTGCGCCGGGTGGTCGTGGACCCTGCGAAAGCCCGCATCCGATTGCCGCTGCGGCCGGGGCAGTCGATACTGACGGGACGGTCAGCAGCCTCTTTGTTTCCCTGTCTCCAGGAAGGATCGCAGCGTGTCCACCGGCCCCCGCACCAAGACGCTCGACGACATCCTCCAGGAGTTTTCGCAGCACCGGCGGCTCATGCAGGAGGAGCTGCAGAAGGTGATCGTCGGGCAGGACGACGTCATCGAGCAGCTCTTCGCGGCGATCTTCACTCGGGGACACTGC
The DNA here is from genome assembly GCA_044368305.1 of Pirellulales bacterium. Lineage (GTDB taxonomy): Bacteria > Planctomycetota > Planctomycetia > Pirellulales > UBA1268 > QWPN01. Next base: position 12,157 of record JBIPLS010000096.1, on the reverse strand, counting down.
CTGCTGGAGGGCGTCCCGGGCCTGGCAAAGACGCTGATGGTCTCCACGCTGGCGAAGATCCTCGACGTGGGCTTCAAGCGGGTGCAGTTCACCCCCGACCTCATGCCCTCCGACATCACCGGCACCAACGTGCTGGAGGAGGACGACTCCGGCCGCCGCCAATTCCGCTTCGTGGAGGGCCCGATCTTCACCAACATCCTCCTCGCCGACGAGATCAACCGCACGCCGCCGAAGACCCAGGCGGCGTTGCTGCAGGCGATGCAGGAACGGGAGGTGTCGGTGGGGCAGGAGACCTACTCCCTGCCCGATCCGTTCTTCACGATCGCCACGCAGAACCCCATCGAACAGGAGGGCACCTACCCGCTGCCCGAGGCCCAGCTCGACCGGTTCATGTTCAACATCAAGGTCGGCTATCCGTCGGCGGCGGAGGAGGAGCAGATCCTCCTCTCCACCACGCGGTCGGAGAAGCCCGAGGTTCGCAAGGTGCTCTCCGGCCGGGCGATCGTCAACATCCAGAAGCTCGTGGGCGGTGTCGCGGTCAGCGAATACGTCGTGAAATACGTGGCCCGACTCGTGCGGGCCACGCGGCCGAAGGATCCGCAGGCGCCCGCCTACGTCGCGGAGCTCGTGGACTGGGGCGCCGGGCCGCGGGCCGGCCAGTTCCTCATCCAGGGCGGCAAGGCGATGGCGGCGATGGACGGCCGCTTCAGCGTCTCGCTCGACGACGTGCGCCGGATCGCCGTGCCGGTGCTGCGGCACCGGATCGCCACCAATTTCCAGGCCCAGGCCGAGGGGCTGACGAGCGAGTCGATCATCGAGCGGCTCGTCCGCGAGACGCCGGAGCCGGAGATTCCCAAGCTCGTCAAGTGAGCGGACGAGAGGCGGGGCGGCCGCCCCGTGCCGAAGCATGCCCCGCGCCGTCGAGGAATACCTGAAGCCGGAGGTCGTGCGGCAGATCGCACGGCTCGACCTCCGCGCCCAGTTCATCGTCAAGGGCTTTCTCCAGGGTCTCCACGCCAGCCCCTACCAGGGCTTTTCGGTCGAGTTCAGCGAGCATCGGAAGTACGCCCCCGGGGACGACCCGAAGGACATCGACTGGCTGGTGTATGCGAAGACCGACAAGCACTACGTCAAGAAGTTCGAGGCCGAGACAAACATCACGGGGTATCTGGTCGTCGACACCAGCGGCTCGATGGCCTACACCTACCGCCAGCAGCTCTCCAAGCTCGACTACTCGATCTCGCTCGCCGCCGCCCTCTGCTGGCTGATGATCCACCAGCAGGATCCCTGCGGGCTGATGGTCTTCGACGAAAAGCTTCACGCTTCGCTGCCCGCCCGCTCGCGACGGTCGCAGATCGCCCAGGTGCTCTCCGTGCTCGCGAAGATCAAGCCATCGGGAAAGACCGACATCGCCCGCAGCCTCGTGCAGGTGGCGGCCATGCTCCGGCACCGCTCCCTGGTGATGGTGTTCAGCGACCTGCTGGCCGACCCGGCGCCGATCCGTGACGCCCTGCTGCGGCTGCGGCACCGCGGGCACGACGTGATCCTGTTCCACGTCCTCGACGAGGCGGAGGTGCGGTTTCCATTCGAGGGCATGGTCGAGCTCACCGAGCCGGAGGCCCGTGATCGCCTGGTGATCGATGCCGATGCCGCCCGCAAGGCCTACGTGGAGAGCGTGCAGGCCTTTCGGGAGGAGTACCGGCGAAGCTGCTTCCACGCCGGGATCGACTACGTGCCGCTCGACACGAGCATGCAGTTCGACAAGGCGCTGATGGAGTACCTGATCAGCCGGCGAAACAGGTTTTGAGCATGGGGCTGTCGTTCCTATCGCCAGTGCTGCTGGGCGGGGCGGCCCTCGTCGCCGTGCCGATCGTGCTGCACCTGATCATGCGGCGGAAGCCGGTGCCGCACGACTTTCCGGCCCTCCGCTTCCTCCGCGAGCGGGCCACGGCCACCCGTCGCCGGCTGCGGCTGAGCCACATCCTCCTCCTCCTCCTGCGGATGGCGGCGGTCCTGCTGCTGGCCACGGCGCTGGCCCGCCCCGTCCTCCGCGGCGCGGGCTGGCTCGGCGATCGCGAGGGGCCGGTGGCCGCGGCCTTCGTGTTCGACACGGCGCCGCGGATGCTGCTGCGCGAGGCCAACCGCTCGCGGCTCGATCAGGCCAAGGCGATGGCCCAGGTGCTGTTCGGCAAGTTGCCGGCGGCGAGCAAGGTGGCCGTGTTCGACACGTCCGGCGGCTCCGCCGCCTTCGCGCCCACGCCGGCGGCGGCCGCGGTGCGGATCGAGAGGCTCGCCGCCGCCATGCCCGCCGTGTCGCTCCCGGCCGCCATCGCCGACGGCCTGCGACTGCTCGAGGCTTCGGACCTGGCCCGCCGCGAGCTGTACGTGTTCACCGACTGCTCGCACGGCGCCTGGGACGGCGCGGAGCCGCTCGACCTGGCGAAATCGCATCCGGGCACGGCCGCGCTGTTCGTGGACGTGGCGGCTGTCGACCCCCAGAACTTCGCCATCGAGGCGATCGACTTGTCCACCGACCAGCTGCCGGCCGGGACGCCGCTGGCCATCGCCGCCGCCACGGGCCGAACCGGTCCCGAGGCCACGCGGGCGGTGGCCGTCGAGGTGCTCGCGGCGGACGGCCACTACGCCCGCCGCGCGGTGAAGCCGGTCGACTGGAAGCCGGGCGGCGTGGGGCAGGTCGATTTCGAGATCGCCGGCCTGGAGCCGGGCCTGCGGCAGGGCCGCGTGATCATCGACGGATCCGACGATCTCGAGGCGGACGACGTGCGGTCGTTCACCGTGGAGGTCGGGGCGCCCGCCCGCGTGATCGTCGCGGCGCCGGCGCCCGCGGCCCGGACAGGCCTGTTCATGATGCAGGCGCTGGCTCCGCCGGCGTTGCGGAAGGCCGGCAAGGCGCGGTTCGACGCCGTGCTCGTGGACGTCGCGACGCTCGACTCCACCTCCTGGGACGACGCGCGGGGCTTGGTGCTGGTCGATCCACCGTCCTTGCCGCCGCGGACCTGGGAGATGCTCGAGCAATGGGTGCAGACGGGGCGGGGGCTCGCGGTCTGGCTCGGTCCCCGCGCCGGCGACGCCGCACGGTTCAACTCCGACGCCTCGGCCCGGGTGCTGGGCGGCAAGATCGTGCGGGTGTGGCGGAGCCCGGATCGCGGCAACTTCCTGGTGCCGGCCGCCCTCGATCACCCGATCCTGGCGGCCTTCCGCCGGACGGGAGACGAGGTGCCCTGGCAGGACTTCCCCGTCTCTCGGCACTGGGAGTTCACCGCTCCGATGGCCGGCGTGGGCCCCGAGGCCGGCGGGGCGACGGTCGTGGCGGCGTACCGCAACGGCTTGCCGGCGATTCTCGAGCATCGGCTCGGCCAGGGCGTGGTGGTGGTCTTCACGACACCCGTGTCACAGGCCGCCGACGATCCCGATGCCTGGAACTCGCTGGCCACGGGATTCGAGCCGTGGCCTTTCGTCATGCTCGCCAACGAGGCGCTCCTGCACGCCATCGACACCGTGGACAGCCGCAACGTGACGACCGGCACGCCCGCCGTGCTCCACGTCGACCGGCGCGACGTCGCGGCCGCCTTCGTGCGGACGCCCACCGGGGACGACTTCCCGGCGGCCGTGGACCAGAAGCGGGGCACGATCACGGTGACGGCGACGCAGGTGCCCGGCAACTACGTCGTGCGGGCCGGGGGAGAAGACGTCGGGATCGCCAAGGGCTTCAGCGCCAACCTGCCGGCAGCGGCCACGGACTACGGTCGGCTCGCGCCCGACGCGCTGACAGCGGTGCTCGGTGACGGGCACCGCCTGGCACGGACGGAGGCCGAGCTGGTCCGCGACGTGAACCTGGAGCGGATCGGGGCCGAACTCTTTGGCTGGCTGATCCTGCTGGCGGCGGTGGTGATGGCGGCCGACTGGATGGTGGCGAACCGCTTTTACGCGCCGCGCGAGGGCGTGGGCGTCGAGCCGCGGCCCGCCGAGGCCTTCATGGAGGCCGTCGCGGCCGAGCCGGCACCGGCGGCCGGGCCGCCGCCCGTCCCGCCCCCACCGTCTCCGCCGGTTCCCCCACCGGGGCCGCCGCCCGTGCCGGTTTCCGGAGCCAGCGCATGATCGCCACGACGGGGACGGAGGCCGTGTCGCTGCAGTTCGACCCGGTCGGTTCGTGGGCGGTCGTGGCCCTGATCGCCGCGCTGCTGGCGACCGTGCTGGTGGCGGTGCCCCCGGACCGCTCGCGGGTGTCGCGGGGCCGATTAGCGGCGCTCGTGGCCCTCCGGCTGCTGGCCTTCCTGGCGCTGGTCGCCTGCATGCTCAGGCCGACGCTGGTGTCCGAGACCAAGGCGCGGCAACAGGGCACCGTGCTCGTGCTGGCCGACGCCTCCGAAAGCATGACGGTGGCCGACGGCCCGAACGGCAAGACCCGCTGGGATGAGATGGTCGCTGCGCTCGATTCCTCCCGGGAAGCGGTCGGAGAAATGACCCGGTCGGGCGACTTCGACGTCTCGCTCTGGCGTTTCGACCGCGAGGCCCGCAGCGTGCCGGCGGCCGCGGACGATCCGTTTCCACTCGGGGCTTGGCGTGACGTGGCGTCGGCCGACGAGACGGCCATCGGCGCCGCGATCGACGACGCGTTGCGGGCCAGCGCCGGCCGCACGCTGGCGGGGGTCTTGGTTCTCAGCGACGGGGCCCAGCATGCCTACGCGCCCCGCGACCTCCCCCCCCAGACCGCGGCGCGGCGGCTCGCCGACACGGGCGCGCCGCTGTGGAGCATCACCTTCGGCCAGCAGCGCGGGGCGGGGCAGAGCCGCGACGCGGCCGTCGTCAGCCTCGCGGCCGGAGACAAGGTCTACGTCAAGAACTCGCTCGAGGTGGCGGGCCGCGTGCGTCTCGAGGGGCTGGCGGGGCCCGCGGTGGTGAAGTTGCTCGCCGAGGACGACGCCGGACGGATGGCGGAAGTCGCCCGCACGACCGTGCGGGCCACGTCGCCCGTGGGCGAGGAACCGGTGCGGCTCGGCTGGAAGCCGACGAGCGTGGGCGAGCGCAAGATCGCGCTCGTCGTCGAGCCGCAGGATGGCGAGGTGATCGTGGCCAACAACGAGCTCTCCACGTTCGTCGATGTCGTGGACGGTGGGCTGCGGGTGCTCTATCTGGAGGGAGCCCTGCGGGTCGAGCAGCGGTTCCTGCGGCGGGTGCTCGCCTCCAGCCCGGACATGCAGGTCGACTTCCGGTGGATCGACTCCAGCCGCCGGGAGCGGTGGCCGGTGGATCTCGCCCGGACGCTGGCCGGGGATTACGAGGTATTCCTCATCGGCGACCTCGACTCGGCCGCACTGCGGCCGGATGACCTGCAAACGATGCTCGACAAGGTGAACGCCGGAGCCGGGATCGGCCTGCTCGGGGGCTTCCACGCGTTCGAGGCGGGGGGCTGGGCCTCGTCGGCACTCGGGCCGCTCGTGCCCTTCGAGGCCGATCGCCTGGCCCGCCAGCCGTTCGACGCCCCCGTCCGCGAGGGCCTGCACCTGCCCGGTCCGCTCGCGATGCTGCCCGACCCGCGGTTCGGCGGCGTGTCGATCCTGCGGATCGGCAGAAGCGACGACGACACGCGGGCCGCCTGGGCGTCGCTGCCGCCCCTCGAGGGAGCCAGCCGGATCGGCCGGCTCGTGCCGTCGGCCAAGCCGCTGGCGGTGACGGCCGACGGGCAGCCGCTGCTCGCGGCCCGCGAGTACGGCGCCGGCCGGGTGCTGGCCTGCGCGGCGGACTCGACCTGGCGCTGGGCCATGCACGGCGCGGGCGATCAGCACCGCCGGTTCTGGCGACAACTGGTGCTCTGGCTGGCCCGGCAGGACGACACCGAGCAGGACGCGCTGTGGGTGCGGCTCGGGCAGCGGAGGATCTCGCCGGGCACTCCGCTGGAGTTCGACGCGGGCTTGACGAAGCCCGACGGTTCGGCGGTCGCGGACGTGGCCTTGGATGGAACGCTCGTCGCCCCCGACGGGCAGCGGCGGCCGATCCGCATCGCCCGTCGGGCGGACGGCTTCTCGGGCGTGATCACCGAATGCGCCGAGCCCGGTGACTGGAAGCTCGTCGTCAAGGCCACCAAGCCGGCCGCGGCGGCGCGGGAAAAGTCCGCCCGGTTCACAGTCTTCCGCCAGGACCTGGAGCTGGCGAACCCGCGTGCCAATCCGCTGCTCATGCGGCAGCTCGCCGAGACGACGACCGGTGGGGTGCGGCTGCCCGAGGAGCTGCCGGCGATCTTCGCCGAGATCGCCGCCCGGCCGGCGGCTTTCGAGACCCGCGAGCAGTGGTCCTACGCGCCGTGGGACAAGTGGCCCATGCTCCTGCTGTTGGTGGGTTGCCTGTGCTGGGAATGGTTCTTGCGCAAGCGCTGGGGCCTCGTCTAGGTCGCCACCGCTGGGCGGCCGGCGGAACGGAAAGCCTTGGACAAGCCGGTCGCAGCCCGTGGAGCGGGCCGTTTCGGCCCCGTTTTCGGGTTGGTGCGGAGGATCGGCTTTGCTACCTTTCCCGCCCCCCGCGGATTCGCGCGGGGCCGGGAGGTCGAGCGTGCAGAGGCGCCGGGCGATCCGCGAGAAGCTGATGCTCGGCGCGCTGTTGGTCGGCGTGATGGTGGCCGTCCTCTCCGCCTCCAGCTTCCTCGGCATCTACTCCTACCGGCGGCTGGTGCGGGCGCTCTCCTCCCGGGCAGCCGAGCTGCCGCGGGCGAGCGAGCTCGGCGAATGCGTCGGGCTGCTGCGGCTCTCGCATGCCAGGGCCCTGTCGGACGACGCGCGGGCGAATGATTTCGACACCCGGATCACCGCCGCCAGCGCCGCGCTCGAGGGCTACTGCGCGGAACTGACGGAGGGCGAGATCGAGAACACGCCGTTCGGCGACCGCAGCCGCGAGTTGGAGACCACGCGGAATATCGCCGCCTGTCTGGAGACGATCGACGGCCTGAGGCGGGCGTCGGCATCCGCCGGCGGCCCGCCGGCGGGCCGCCGGCGGATGCTGCTCGACGTGGCGCCGCACCTCGATCGGCTCGCCAGCCTGACGGCGGAACTGCCCTCCTACCTGCAGGAGGGGCTGCACGACCTGTCCCGCGAGGTCCGCACGGGCTACCGCACGCTGATCGTCACCACCTGGACGGCCGCCTTGGCGGCGGCCGCGCTGCTCGCGGCGATCGCCGTGTTGACCTACCGCTGGGTGTTTCGGCCGCTGCGGCTCCTCGGCCACGGCTCGCGCCGGGTGGCGGCCGGCGACTTCGACTACCGGATTCGCCTCGACACGCGGGACGAGATGGCCGAACTCGCCGAGGCGCTCAACGACATGACCGAACGATTCCAGTCGATTCGCGACGACCTCGACCGGCAGGTGCAACTCCGCACCCGGGAGGCGATCCGCGGCGAGCAGCTGGCGAGCGTGGGGTTTCTCGCCGCCGGTGTCGCCCACGAGATCAACAACCCCTTGGCCTCGATCGCCATGTGTGCGGAGTCGCTGGAGAGCCGGCTGGCCGACCTGGCGCCGGCCGCCGCCGACGCCCAGGTGGCCCGCCGCTACCTGGAACTGATCCAGGCCGAGGCGTTCCGCTGCAAGGGCATCACCGAGAAGCTCCTCGACTTCTCCCGGCTCGGCGAGGTGAAGCGGCAGCCGACGGCCGTGATGGCCCTGGTCGCAGACGTGGCCGAGATGCTCCGCCACGTCGGCCGGTTCGCCGGCCGCACGATCGAGATCGAGTCCGGGCCCGACCTGCTCGTGATGGTCAATCCGCAGGAGATCAAGCAGGTCGTGCTCAACCTGCTGGTCAACGCGCTCGACTCGATCGAGGACGCGGGCCGCGTGGCCGTGGCCGCCCGCCGCAGCGGAGGCGAGTGCGTGCTCACGTTCACGGACGACGGCTGCGGCATGACCGAGGAGGTGCTCGAGCACCTGTTCGAGCCGTTCTTCACGCGGCGCCGGGCGGGGCAGGGCACGGGGCTCGGCTTGTCGATCGTCCACCGCATCGTCGCCGACCATGGCGGGCGGATCGAGGCCACGAGCGCCGGGCCGGGCCGGGGCTCGACCTTCCGCGTCACGCTGCCGCTGGCGGACGTGGCGGCCGAGCCGGCCCGCGGCCGGGAGACCGCCGGCCGCGCGGCCTGACGTTCACCGGAGGTTTTCCCATGAAGCAGAGTTCCCGGCCGATGCGCATCCTGTACGCCGACGACGAGACGTCGATCCAGGAGCTGATGCGGATCGAACTGCCCCGGCTCGGGCATGAGGCCACCGTCTGCCCGGACGGCCGCACAGCCCTGGCGGCCCTCGACCGCACGTCGTTCGATTGCGTGCTCGTGGATCTCGACATGCCGGGCGTCGGCGGACTCGACGTGATCGCCCGCGTGCGGGAGACGTCTCCGGACACCGAGACGGTGATCATCACCGGGAAGTCGTCGATGGAGAGCGCCGTGGCCGCGGTCCGCCAGGGCGTGTTCGACTACCTGACGAAGCCCTGCAAGCTGGCCGACATCCAGGCGGTGCTGGAGCGGGTGCGGAAGAAACGCGAGATCACCGCCCGGCTGCGAGCCCTGGAGCGGCGGGTGCGGCGGGCCGAGGGCGCGACCCGGCTGGTGGGTCGGTCGGCGGCCCTGGAACAGGTGCGGCGGCTGGTGTCCCGGGTCGCGGCCAGCGAGGCGGCCGTGCTCGTCAGGGGCGAGACCGGCACGGGCAAGGAACTCGTCGCCCGCGCGATCCACGAGGGCAGCGGCCGGGCCGGCGGGCCGCTGGTGGCCGTCAACTGCGGTGCCCTGCCGGAGCACCTCGTGGAAAGCGAGCTCTTCGGGCATCGCAAGGGCGCCTTCACAGGCGCCGACGAACATCGGGCCGGTCTCTTCGAGGTCGCCGATGGCGGCACGCTGTTTCTCGACGAGATCGGCGAGCTCCCCAAGCCGCTGCAGTCGCGGCTCCTCCGCGCCCTGGAGAGCGGCGAGATCCGCCGCGTGGGCGACAATCAGCCGATCACCGTGGACGTGCGGCTGGTGTGTGCCACGCATCGGTCGCTCGAGCAGATGGCGGCCGCCGGCGACTTCCGCGAGGATCTGCTGTTTCGGATCAACACGTTCGAGATCGCGGTGCCGCCGCTCCGCGACCGCCGCGACGACATCCCGGAACTCGTCGAGCACTTCGTTCGCAAGGCCCGGCCGCAGGCGCCCGCCAACGCGGCCGTGGCCGAGCCCACCGTGATCGAGGCGCTCGTCGCCCATAGCTGGCCGGGCAACGTCCGCGAATTGGCCAACGCCGTGGAGCACGCGCTCGTGTTGTGCGACGACCTGCCCCTACGGGTCGAGCACCTCCCGTCCAGGCTGGCCGGCGTCGCCACCGGGGCGGCCCGGGCCGCGGCCCGACCTGCGCCGCGTGGCCCGGTGAGCCTGCGCGAACTCGAGGTGCAGGCGATCCTCGAGGGCCTCGACCGCAACCAAGGCAACAAGGTGCGGACGGCCGAGGAACTCGGCATCAGCCTGAAGACGCTCTACAACAAGCTGCACCAACTCCAGGAGTCCGAGCAGGTCGCCGCCCGGCCCGCCTGATCGGCGGCCGCCTATGTCTTGCGCACGACGCCCACCAGGACGCCGAGCACGCGGGCGTTTTTCACGTAGATCGGCTTCATCGAGGAGTTCGCCGGCTGGAGCCGGATCCGGTCGCGCTCCGGAAACCAGTGCTTGAGCGTGGCGTCGCCGTCCTCGGTCTGGGCGACGACGATGTCGCCGGCGTGAGCCGTTTGCTTCTTTTGGATCACCACCCAATCACCGTCGGCGATCTGGGCGTCGATCATCGAGTCGCCCATCACCTTGAGCACGAAGTGATTGTCGCGGTTGAAGAGGCTCTCGAAGTCGATCCGTTCCGACTGTTCGTCGGCCGCCCGGAGCGAACCGGCCGCCACCCATCCCGCCAGTGGCAGGCCGCGCAGATGGGCAGGCTCGGCGACGAGTTCGATCGCGCGGGAGATGTTCTTCCCGCGCGTGATCAAGCCCTTGCGTTCGAGAGCCTTGAGGTGGCAGACCACGCCGTTGGGCGATCGAATCTTGAAGGCCTGGCCGATTTCACGCACCGTCGGTCCGTAGCCGCGGGAATGGATCTTGTCGCGGATGAAGGCATAAATCTCCATCTGCCGCTCAGTCGGGGCCTCCGCAGGGTCGCCCTCCTCCATGGCCACGAGCCCGAAGGGGTTGCGGCTCACGGCGGCGACGGCAGCGGCCGTGCGCCGGGCCGACGGCCGGCCGGTCGTGGTGCGGTTCGGGGTGCGGGAAGAGGGCTTGCGCTTCGACATGCTTGCCTGGCGGGCGGGCCGCCTCCTGTGCGAAAGGGGGTGTGAATCGTGTGGACGCCAGTATCGTACTATACGGCCGTGCATTTTCAAGGGGTGGTGCGGCGGCCTCTCCGGGTGCGGCCCGGACTGGTACGATGCGGTCCGCACGAGACGCCCACGGAGAACGCCGCATGCCTGGCCAGGCACGAGATCGAGGGTTCGCACTCCTCGCCGCGACCGTCGCTTGGGGGGCGGCGGCCGGTGGGGCGGTTGCCCAGTCCGGGATTGCCGAGCCGGCTGCGACCCAGGCCGGGAAGCCCGATGCCGGTGGACGGACGGAGAGCCGCAAGGCCACCGCCACCATCGCCCACGTGCGGCTCAGCGGAGCCTTGCCCGACGGCGTGGGGCAGGGGGGCCTGCTGGCCGATCTCTCGCCCCACGTGCACCGCATGGTCGAGCGGCTCGACAAGGCCGCGAGGGATCGGCGCGTGAAGGCGTTGGTGCTGCAGATCGATTCGCCTGCGCTGGGGCGGGCCCGGGCCGACGAGATCCGGGCGGCGATCGGCCGCGTGCGGGCGGCCGGCAAGCCCGTGGCCGCCTGGTTCGTGGGCGGCGGTCCCGTGCCGTTCGCGGTCGCCATGGCCTGCGACACGATCGCGATGCCGCCCGCGGCGACCCTCGAGCTGACCGGCGTGCGGGCGGAGATGACGTTCTTCAAGTCGATGCTCGATCGACTGGGAGTGCAGGCGGAGATCCTTCAGGTGGGCGAGTTCAAGGGCGCGGGCGAGCCGCTGACCCGCGACTCCATGAGCCCCAACCTGCGGCGGCAGTACGAGGCATTCGTCGGCGACCTGTTCGAGCAACTCGTCGAGCGTGTGGCCGAGGGTCGGGATCTGCCGGCCGACCGGGTCCGCGGCCTGATCGACACGGGGGTGTTCACGCCGGAGGCGGCCAGGGCCGCGGGCCTCATCGACGCGGTCGGCTACGAGGACGAGGTGGTCGACGCGGTCGTGAAGCGGGCCCGGCTCGAGGAGCACAAGGTCGTCCGCGACTATGCCGCGCGGAAGATGGACGACGACTTTTCGGGCCTCGGCGGGCTCGTGAAGCTTGTGGAGATGCTCTCCGGTCAGAAGCAGGATCGCCCCGCCGGCGGGGGCAAGCGGATCGCGATCGTGCACGTGACCGGCGAGATCCGTGAAGGCAAGGGGCGGGACGACCTGCTCGGCGGGGCGTCGGCCGGCGCGGAGACGGTGATCGAGGCGGTGCGGGATGCGGCCCGCGACGACGCGGTGGCGGCGATCGTGCTGCGGATCGACTCGCCTGGCGGCTCCGCCCTGGCGAGCGACCTCATCTGGCGGGCGGTGAAGCGGGCGGGCAAGCCCGTCGTGGCCAGCCTCTCCGACGTCGCCGCCAGCGGCGGCTACTACGTGGCCGTAGCGGCCGACCGGATCGTGGCCGCCCCGGGCACGCTTACCGGGTCGATCGGCGTGGTGGGGGGCAAGGTGGCGGTCGGCGGCGGGCTCGAGAAGCTGGGCATCCACACCGACGTCGTGAGCCGGGGCCGCAACGCCGGCTGGCTGTCGCCGACGGAGCCGTTCACCGATGCCGGCAGGGAGGCGTTCATGGCGACGATGCAGGACGTCTACCGCCTGTTCACTACGAAGGTGGCCGCCGGTCGAAAGCTCGACCCGGAAAAGGTGCAGACCCTCGCCGAGGGCCGCGTTTTCACCGGCCGCATGGCCAAGGAGGCCGGGCTCGTGGATCGGCTGGGCACGCTCGACGACGCCGTGGACGAGGCCAAGAAGCTGGCCGGCATCGCCGCCGACGAGACGCCCGAGCGGATCCTGCTGCCGGAGCCGCGTGGGCTGTTCGATG
>JBIPLS010000095.1:0-12797 GCA_044368305.1 Pirellulales bacterium | reverse complement strand
ATGCCCGGCGCGGTGCGACACGCCGAGGAGATCAGCCATTCGAGCAGCCAGTTCTTCATGCCGCAGCAGTTCAAGAACCCCGCCAATCCGGAGATTCACCGCCGCACCACCGCCGAGGAGATCTGGGCCGACACCGCGGGGCAGGTCGACGTCGTCGTCTGTGGCGTGGGGACCGGCGGCACGATCACCGGCGTGGGTGAGGTTCTCAAGAGCCGCAAGCCCGGCCTCAAGGTCGTGGCCGTCGAGCCGGCCAACAGCCCGGTGATCACCCAGAAGCTGGCGGGACAGCCGATCAAGCCGGGCCGGCACACGATCCAGGGGATCGGGGCCGGCTTCATCCCCGAGATCCTCAACCTCGACGTCATCGACGAGGTGTTGCGGGTGGACGACGAGGACGCGATGGAGACGGCCCGGCAGCTCGCCAAGCGGGAGGGGCTGATGTGCGGCATCTCCTGCGGCGCGGCCGCCTGGGCCGCGCTCCAGGTCGCCCGCCGGCCTGAGAACGCCGGCCGACTCGTCGTCGTGGTGCTGCCCGATCTCGGCGAGCGGTACCTGTCGACGCGGCTGTTTCCGGAATGAAGGCCGGCGGCTTCAGCGGCCCGCGGGCGGCTTCGCTTCCGGCCCGGGCTGCCGGGCGGTCCAGCGGATCGCGTTGGCCAGCAGGCGGCGGAAGGCGGGGTTCGCGAAGTCGTCCGGATGGCCGAGCGACGTGTAGAACGACCAGCCGCCGTCGGCCCGGTGATTAACCCACGCCACGGGCTCTTCACGGTCCACGCCGGCCGCCCGGCCCGTCATCAGCGCGGTCGTGGTCGCCGCCAGCGGCGAGACCACGTAGAGCGAGCCGCCGGTGGCGAACTCGCCGGCCGGCACGCCCGCCAGGATCGGGTGCTCGACGTCCGGCAGGCGGCGGGCCGTGGTCCGCAACGTGTTGTCGAGGTGGTTCGAGTAATTGCCGCCGAGCACGTCGGCGTCGAACGTCGGCCACTGCTCGCACCCGGCGGCCGGCGTGCCCTTCCGCAGATGGAAGGCGTGGTTGGCGGTGCGGATGCCGACCACCGGCCGGCCCGCGGCGACGTGCCTGCGGATGCGATCCAGCTGCCGGGCCGGCAGCGGCCGGCGGCGGGCGCTGACGAGGAGCACATCCATCCCCTCGACCGTCTCCAGGCCCGGGATGCCGCCGGGGTCACCGGCGGCCGGCCCCAGGGTGGTGACGCGGAAGTCGTCGCCGAGTTCCGCGGTCGTGAACGCCGGCAGCGTCTCGGCGGTGCGATATTCGTCGTCGGCGATCACCATCACGAGATGGGGCCGCGCGGCCGGCCCCGTCTCCGGCTCGGCGGCCGCGAGCCAGCCGCACCAGGCGGCTGCCGCGAACCCGGCCGCGAGCCATCGTGCCGTCCGCGTCGTCCCGTTTCGCATCCGTAAGCATCCCGTCCGTGCGTCGTCGAGGAACGACGCTATCATAGCGTCCCGCGCGACAGGACCGACCTCTGGCCGGCGCGGGGCTGATTTCCGCAGGGATCTGGCGATGTCTCGAGACAGCGATGTCCGCGTGACCGGTGCGGCCCTCTGGCTGCTGCCGGTGCGGATGCGGGTGCCGCTCAAGTTCGGGGCCCAGGTGATGACGTCCGTCACCTGCGCCCGCGTGGCCGTCGAGGTCGAGGCGCGGAACGGTCGCCGGGCGGTCGGCTGGGGCGAGACACCGCTGTCGGTCGTCTGGGGCTGGCCGTCGTCCGCCGACCTCGGCGGCCGCGAGCGGGCAATGATTCGCCTCGCCGCCGCCTGCTGCCGCGGCATCGCGGCGGCCGGCGACCGCGGCCATCCGTTGGAGATCGGCGCCGCGTTCCGGCACGGCATGCTCGACGGCCTCGCTCGCGACAGCGACGATCCGGCCCTCGGTGAGCCGATCCCCGAACTCGCCGCCCTCATCTGCATGAGCCCCGTCGATCTCGCCGTGCACGACGCGTTCGGCGTCGTTCACGGGATCGACACCTACGCGACCTACGGCCGCGACCACATCACCCGGGACCTGGCAAGCTTCTTCGACAGGCCCGACGACGACCGCTTCCGCGGCCGCTTCCCCGCCGACGTGCTCGTCGCCGACCCGCCCCGGCGGCTGCCGGCCTGGCACCTCGTCGGCGGTCTCGACCCGCTCACGGCCGCCGACCTCACCGGCGGCGAGCCGCAGGACGGCCATCCCGTCACGCTCGAGCAGTGGATCGAGACCGACGGCCTCACCTGCCTGAAGGTGAAGCTCCGCGGCACGGATCTCGACTGGGACGTGGACCGTCTCGTGCGGGTGGGCGACATCGGCCTCCCGCGGGGCGTGACCAGGTTCTGCGCCGACTTCAACTGCACGGTCCACGACCCGGCCTACGTGCTCGCCGCGCTCGATGCCGTGGCCGCGGCGCGGCCCGAGCTGGCCGCCCGGCTGCTGTACGTCGAACAGCCCTTCCCCTACGACCTCGGGGCCCACCCGATCGACGTCCACGCGATCTCCGCCCGCACCCGGCTGTTCCTCGACGAGAGCGCCCACGACTGGCGGTACGTGGAGCAGGGCCGGCGGCTGGGCTGGAACGGCGTCGCCCTCAAGACCTGCAAGACCCAGACGGGTGCGCTGCTTTCCCTGGCCTGGGCCCGGGCCCATGGCATGGACATCATGGTCCAGGACCTCACCAATCCGATGCTGGCGGTGATCCCGCATCTCCGGCTGGCGGCCCACGCGGGCACGCTTGCCGGCGTCGAAACCAACGGCATGCAGTATTATCCCGAGGCCTCGGCGCCGGAGGCCGTGGTTCATCCCGGGGCCTACCGGCGGCGGGGCGGCATGGTCGATCTCGCCACGTTCACCGGGCCGGGGTTCGGCCTGCGGATCGCGGAGATCGGCCGGCCGCTGCCCGAACCGGCGGCCGTGGCCGGCACGATCGCGATCGAGTCACTGCCGGGCTTCCGCGGCCCGCGGCGATCCACGCAGGAGGTGGCGACATGAGCAACCGAAAAACGGGCGGCGCGACGAATTCCCGGGGCCGATGGATGGCGCTCGTGGCGGCGCTGCTCGGCTGGATGTTCGACGGCTTCGAGATCGGGATGTTCCCGCTGGTGGGCCGGCCCGCGCTCGGCGAACTGCTCGGGCCCGGCTCCGCGGCGAATGTCAACGGCTGGTTCGGCGTGATCATGGCCGTGTTCCTCATCGGTGCCGCCACCGGCGGCGTGCTCTTCGGCTGGCTCGGCGACCGCATCGGCCGCGTACGGGCGATGTCGCTGTCGATTCTCACCTACGCCCTGTTCACGGGTGCCTGCGGCCTGGCCACTGAGGCCTGGCACATCGCCGTGCTGCGGTTCATCGCCTCGCTGGGGATGGGGGGCGAATGGTCGCTGGGCGTGGCGCTCGTCAACGAGGTCTGGCCGGAGCGGTCGCGAGGCTGGATCGCCGGCCTGATCGGCGCCGCGTCGAACGTGGGCATCGGCCTGGTGCCCGTCGTGAGCATGCTCCTGGGCACCCTGATCGCGAGCGTCAGATCCGGGCTCTCGACCTTCCTGCCCGAGGCGATGGTCGAGCCGCTGCTCGCCAATCAGGCCTGGCGGTTCCTGATGATCGTCGGCGCGCTGCCGGCGATCCTCGTGTTCTTCATCCGGGCCTTCGTGCCCGAGTCGGAGAAGTGGCACGAGGAGCAGACCAGCGGCCGCACCGGTCACTGGGCGGCCCGCGACCTCCTGGCGACGCTCGCCGGCACCGTCGGCGCCGCCGTCGTGATCGCCGTCTGGTCGCCGGCGGTGTCGTCGTGGGCCGTGCGGGCCTTCGTCACCCCGCTGGGCCTGCTCGCCGCGTTCGTCGGCTTCGTGCATCCCGTGCGGATGTACCTCGCCCGGGCGACGGCCGGCGGGGCGATCGGCGCGAGCGAGGCCGCCACGATCCGCTGGCGACTCCTGATGGGCGCGTTGATCGCCGGCGTGCCGCTGCTCGGCACCTGGGGCGCGCTGCAGTGGGGACCGAGCTGGGCGATCCAGATGACCGAGGGCACGTCCCAGACGTTCGCCAAGGAATACACGCAACTGGCCGGCTCCATCGGCGCCATCGTCGGCACCGTGATCGCGGCCCTCGTGGCCGAGCGGTTCGGCCGGCGGATCACCTACGCTGTGCTCTGCCTGGCCTCGATGGCGTCGCTCGTGTGGCTCTACCAGGGACACGCCACCTTCGACGGCCGGTTCCTCGCCGCCTACGCCCTGGCCGGCGGCATCACCGCCGCCTTCTACGGCTGGTTCCCGCTCTACCTGCCGGAACTCTTTCCCACGGCCGTCCGGGCGACGAGCCAGGGCTTCGCCTACAACTTCGGCCGCGTGCTCGCCGCCGTCGGCACGCTGCAGACGGCGCCGCTGATGGCGCTCTTCGGCGGCAGCTTCCCGCAGGCCGGCACCGTGCTGTCGGCGATCTACCTGCTGGGGTTGCTCGTCATCTGGAACGCACCGCGGACGACGGGCCTGGGCGATGGCGGCCGCTGACGCCGCTCACCGCTTCTGTCGGAACAGCCAGTCGAGCGTGGCCGGGTCGCGGTAGGCGGGCGTCCAGGAATCGTGGCCCACGCCCTCGTACTCGGTGTATTGCACCGTACCCCCCGCTGCCTTCACCGCCTCCACCATCGCCCGCGACCGCTCTACCGGGACCGCCTTGTCGGCAGCCCCGTGGAAGCACCAGATCGGCAGCCCCTTGAGTTTCGTCGCCGTGGCCTCGTCGCCGCCGCCGCAGATCGGGATCACGGCCGCGAACCACTCCGGCATCCGCGCGGCCAGGTCCCACGACCCGTAGCCACCCATCGAGATGCCCGTCAGGTACACGCGGCCGGGATCGACGGGCTCGGCCTTCGTCACGGCGTTGAGCGCCGTGACGGCTGCGGCCATGTCGACCGTCATCTCGGGCTTCTGGGGCAGGCTCTTCTTGTCGGACCAGTCGATCTCTACCCAGCGATGGTCGGTGCGGCACTGCGGCGCGAGGACGAAGCAGGGGTGCTTCCGCCGCGCTTCATCCGCGGCCAGCCAGGTCGGCAGGTAGGCGAGCTGCTTCTCGTTGTCTGCGCCCCGCTCGCCGGCCCCGTGCAGAAACAGCACCAGCGGGTATTTCACGCCAGGCTCGATCGTCGCAGGCCGCATCAGCCGGTAGCGGAACTCGACGGGCTTGCCGTCCTCCGCGACGGCGACCTTCCCCTCCTCGAACCCGTCGGGAATGGCCCCGCAACACTGGGAAGCCGCCATGATGATCGCTCCTCCGCACGCCGCCAGAACACGATTTCGCATCGCCTCACTCCCGAGGTGCCTTATCCGATCTCCAGTTTCACCCGCCGGGGCATACCCAGGCGGGCCAGCATGCCGACGCTCCCCTTGGGCAGCCCGAGGAACTCGAGCCTCTCGAACCACTGGGCGGCCTCCGCCCCGAGCTTGCCGACCCGCGTGCCCCGCAGGTCGAGGTGCCGCAGATTCTTCAGTTCCTTGAACTGCAGCAGGCCCTCGTCGGTGATCGAGCCGCCCGCGAGGTCGAGGACGGCCAGGTCCTTGAGCGACTCGGCCCGGAAGCCGATAAGGACCGCGAACACGTCGTCGGCGGAGGGGTTCCGCAGGCGGACCGTGACCAGCTTGTCGGCCACGTGGCCGAAGTCCTCGCCGAACGACTTCCGCAGCCAGTCGGTCTCCTCCATCTCGATCTCGCCGCCACGCTCGATCGTCTCGGCCGCGACCTCCTGCTGCTGCGCGTAGGCCTCGATCTTCGACGCCAGCCACTCGATCTTGCTGGCCTTGAACTTGACGTAGTCGTTGGCCTCCTCGAAGGCCTTCTGGAGCCGCACGAAGGCCGCCGGGTCGCCGCCGCGGTCGGGGTGGGCGGCCATCGCCTTGGCGAGGTAAGTCTGCTTGACGTCCTCGAGCGTCAACGGCGGCCGCAGGCCGAGGATCGTGAGGCACTCCGGCAGATCCTGGGCTGCGGCGTTGGCGGGCAGGGGAGCGGGCATCTGGGGGCTCTGCGCGGACGGGCGAAGTCGGGTCAGCGTAAACCACGGCCGCGGGCCGCCGCAATCGGCAGCCGATTCGCCTTGATCGTGAACCCCGAATCGCCCATCCTCACACACGCTGCCGGCGGCATGGCAGCGTCTGCCAAGGAGGGCATGGTCATGAAGATCGGGGCCACGGGCTGGAGCTACGCCCGCGAGGGAATCATCGCGCTGGCGATCGTCGCCGCCTGCGTCGCCTGGCGGATGATGGCCGGCGGCACACAGGCCGACGCCGTCCCCCCGGCCGCCAAGCCGCAACCCCCGGTCGCCAAGCCGAACGGTCCGCCGCCCGGGGCGAAGCCCGTGGCGATCGTCAACGGCGTCGAGATCACGCAGGAACAACTGGCCACCGAATGCCTCGCCCGGCACGGCAAGGCCGTGCTGGAGACGATCGTCAACCGCGAGATCATCGCGCAGGCCTGCCGGCAGGCAGGGATCACCGTGTCGCCGCAGGACGTCGATGCCGAAATCGACGCGATGTCGCGCCGCTTCAACCTGCCCAAAGACAAGTACGTGGAGCTCATCCAGCGCGAGCGGGGGGTGAACGCGCGGCAATACGCCGACGACATCGTCTGGCCGATGCTCGCCCTGCGCCGCCTCTCGGCCGGCACGGCCGAGCCCATGGCCGACGAGATCCAACAGGCCTTCGAGAAGCAGTTCGGCCCGGCCGTGAAGGCCCGGATCATCGTCGCCCGCACCCGCCAGGAGGCCGAGACGCTGCGGGCCCGGGCCGTGGCCGCCCCGGACGACTTCCCCGGCCTCGCCCGGCGGCACTCCGTGGACGTGGGCAGCGCCAGCGCCGACGGCTGGGTGCAGCCCATCCGGCTGCATTCGGGCGAGCCCCAGTTCGACCACGCCGCCTTCGCCCTCGAACCCGGCGGGATCTCCCCCGTGGTGCAGGTGGCCGACCAGTTCATCATCATCAAGTGCGAGGGGCACCTGCCGGCGGCGGGTGTGAAGCTCGACGACGTCCGCCAGCACCTGGCCGCCGACATCCGCGACACCAAGAGCCGCCAGGCCTCGGGCACCGTGTTCCGTCGGCTGCAGGACGCGGCGACGGTGGAGAACGTGCTCAACGACCCGGCCAAGGCGGCCCGCCGCCCGGGCGTCGCCGCCCTGGTCAACGGTCAGGCCGTCCCGGTCGAGCAGGTGCGGGCGACGTGCCTCGAGCGGCATGGCCCGGAGGTGCTCGAGATCCTCGTCACCCGCCGGCTCATCGATCAGGCGCTCGCCCGGGAGCGGCAGCAGGTCGTGCAGGCCGATCTGGACGCGGAAATCACCCGGGCCGCCGAGTCGATGGGCTTCGAGCGGCCCGACGGCACGGCCGACGCCGCGGCCTGGCTCGAGCACGTCACGGACGCGGAGAAGGTGCCGCTGCGGCACTACATCGAGGACGTCGTCTGGCCGAGCGTGGCCCTGAAGAAACTCGTGGGCGGCGTGCCCGTGCTCCAGGAAGACCTCGACAAGGCCTTCGCCGCCACCTTCGGCCCGCGGTCGAAGTGCCGCGTCATCGTTCTCGACAACCAGCGGCGTGCCCAGGAGGTGTGGCAGCTCGCCCGTCAGAATCCCACGCTCGAGAACATCGGCAACCTGGCCGAGACCTACTCGGTCGATCCCACGACGAAATCGCTCCGCGGTGAGGTGCCGCCCCTCCGGCGGCACGGCGGCCAGCCGGCGCTCGAGCGCGAGGCCTTCGCGCTCAAACCGGGCGAGCTGTCCGGCGTCGTCCAGGTCGCCGACCGCTTCATGGTGCTCTTCTGCGAGGGCTACACGGAGCCCGCCCAGGTGTCGTTCGCGGAGGTCCGCGACGAACTGCGCGCCGACATTCTCGAGAAGAAGCTGCGGATCGAGATGGCCCGCTACTTCACCCACCTGCGGGAGTCGGCGGCGATCGACAACTTCCTCGCCGGCACGAGCCAGTCACCCGCCCGACCGGCCGCTGCGGCCGGCCAGCCCGGCAAGGCCGCCGCGGGCTCGACGCTGACGCGGGCCGAGGCCGACGATCTGGCCAAGCCGCGGGCCGGGTCGGTCAGGCAGGCTCCGCCCGCGGGCGTCGTTCCGGCATCGCTCGACGCCCCCGTGCGGCAGCGGTAGCCGATCGACCGCCGCCCATCGCCGGCATCACTCCAGTTCGGGCAGCATCGCCTCGGCGGCGGCCGCCTCGCGGAGCTTCTCCAGCGCCTTGGCCTCGATCTGCCGGACCCGCTCCTTGGTCACGCCCAGCGCCGAACCCACCTCCTTCAAGGTCTGCGGCTCGTGCTCGTGGTCGAGGCCGTAGCGGCGGATGATGATCGTCTGCTCCCGCTGATCGAGCCGGTCGAGGAACTTGCTCACCTGCTGCAGCCGGTCGTTGGCGGCCAGCCGCTGCTGGTACTCGTCGGCCCGTCGATCGGCCGCGGTCTGCAGCATCTCCATGTCGGCGGCCCGGAAGCGATCCCGACGCTTGTGCTCGTCGGGGATCGTGCGGGCGTAATTCTTCATGATCGCCCACGAGGCGTAGGTACTGAACTTGTTGCCGCGGGCGTAGTCGAACTTCTCCACGGCCCGAATCAGCGACATGTTGCCGTCGCTCACCAGGTCGAAAAAGCTGTCGCCCGGCGCCACCCGCCGCTTGGCGATGGACACAACCAGCCGCAGGTTCGCCCGCACGATGCGGTTTTTCAGCTCCACGATCTCCTCGTAGAGCCGGTCGATCTGGTCCATGAGCCGGGCGTTGGGCCGCTCCGGGTCGAGCTGGCCGCGGAGCTCGGCGGCCTTGAACTTCAGGAAGTTGAACTTGCGGAACAGCCACACCTCCTGCTCCCGGGTGAGCAGGGGCACCTCGTAGAGGCTCGCCAGGTAGGCAGGCAGCCCGCTCGGCCGCCGCACCTTCTTCGTCTCCACCGGGCCTGGGAAGGGCTGGTTCACCACCTTCTCGGCGGTCGAGCGCGAGAACAGGGCGTTGGGCATGAAATCCAGCGGCATTTGGAGCACGTGCTCGGCCCGCTGGGAGAGGATGATCCGGTAGATGCTCGCCTTGGACCGGTGATACCGCCGGGCGATCGACTCCACCGGCTCGCCGTGGAGGTGATGCTGGTAGATCCGGGCGCAACTCTCGGGACGCAGGCGGCCGTCGGCGGCGGGGAACACCGCCGCCTCGGGGTGCTCCTGATCGTGCCGCTTGACGGTGTAGCGGATGGTCTCCACGCTGCGGCCGAGTCGCTGGGCGATCCGGCGATGCACGTCGGCCGGACACGCCCCGGCCAGGGCCAGCCGCCGTGCCCAGCCGATGATCTTCTCGTGCTCGTCCTCGGAGACCTGGCTGAACCGGCTGCCGCGCTCGATCCGCAGCGGATTTGCGGCGATGAACCGCTCCACGGTGCTGGCCAGGAATCCCACCCGCTTGCGGCCCGCCACCTCGTAGCGCTGGGCCACGAGGCCGTGGTCCCGCCACCGGGAAATCGTCTTGGTGGAGACGTTGAACCGCCGGGCGAGATCCTCGATGGAGAGAACCTGCTCGTGCGCCGGCAGCACCGTGCTGCCGGGAGCGACCCCCGAGCCCGTGGTCTCGCCACTTTCGGCAGAAAACAGCCGCACACCCTGTCCCGAATCATTGGCACGCATGGTTTCCTCCGCGTCGGCCGATCCGTGCCGACTTGTGTTTCAAGGACGAAAGAGCCCCGGGGACATCCTTGACCCCGGCCATCCGTTTCCAGAACGCCCCAGTTATACGGCGGCCGGCCGGCCACGGTTCACGGCCGGGGCTTGCGACCTTGAGCGTTTTTCGTCCTGCCCGAACATCCGCCCCGGCCGCCGGCTCCCCAAGCCGGTCGCAACCCCCTGCGCCGCTTTGCCTTGCGATCCGCGGCTGGCCTTGACGGCTTCTCATTCGCCCGCGGCTCACCCGCTTCCGGGCCGTGAAAATAGGCCATCCATAAGGGGGGACACTTGGTATTTTTTGGCCCACCTGCCGACCTCTCCCCACGGGGGCCCGGGCATGAGACTTTGAAGGGGGAGGCGGCCGATGCGAACGATCCTGGCGGCTGGCTGGCTGGGCATGCTCTTGATGGCCGCGACAGCGGCCGGAGACCCAGGCACGGGCGCGGAAGGCGACCCCGTCGGCGACTCCACGGTGGCCGGCGACGAGACTGTGGCCGGCGACGAGACTGTGGCCAGCCAGGAGGCCGCCGATCCGCCCGCAACGACGGAGGCCGCCCCGGAGGCCCCCGCCGATGGCCCGGCGGAGGCGGTCGCCGAACATGACCCGCAGGAGCCGGTGGCCGACGCCGAACCGGCATCCACCCCGACCGTGCCTGTCGAGCCGCAAACCTCGGCCCCGGCACCGGCGGCGGTTCGCGTGCGTGTCGATCTGGACGTCCGCGGCGAACTGTTCGCGCCCACGGGCCGCGATTCGCCCCCGGTCCGACAGCCGATCGCGGTCGAAGCCCGGTTCGACTTCAACGAGCATCGGGGCACCGACCGGGCGCCGACCAGCCGCGTCTACGCCGAGGCCAAGGCGTTGATCCGCGTGGACGGCCACCCCCGGGAGGTCGCCCTGGGGGCCGATGCCCGCCGCGTCGAGATTGCGCTCCAGGGCACGACCCCGACCCCCTACCTCGCCGACGCCTTTCTCGCCCGCGACGAGGCGGACCTGCTCGACACCCCGTTCGACTCACTTTTGCTCGACCGCCTCCTGCCGGCCGGCCCCGTCGCGATCCACGACGCCTGGGCGATCCCCGCGGACGTCGCGGCGGGCATGCTCGCGATCGACACGATCGAGGCGGGTGGCCTGGAGGCGAAACTCGTCGCCGTGGAAGACGCGGCCGCACAGGTGCGGCTGACCGGAATCGTGGACGGCGCCGTGGACGGCGTGCCGACCCATGTCGTCGTCGAGGGCGACTGCACCCTCACGGTGGATGCCGCGGCGCACGGCGACGCGACGGCCGCGTGGCGGCTGCTGGCGCCGCGGGTCGTCGCCGTCACGATCCGGGAGCGGCGACAGGCTGGCCATGTGGCACCGGGCCTCGACGTCGAGGCTCGGGTGTCGGTCGCCCGCCATCCGCTCGCCGCCGGCGCCGACGTCGCCGAAGCGGCCGCGGTCCAGGGCGAGCCCGATGCCCGCCGGCGCCGCGGCGCGGGCCGACCCGGCCTGGTGTGGCACGACGGCCTTGAACGGGGATACGACCTCGTCGCCGACACCCGGTGGCGGGTCGTCGAGGACGGGCCAGCGGGGCTGGTGATGCGGTACGTCGATCGCGGCCGGCTGCTGGGCCAGTGCTCGCTCACCGCGCTCCCGCGCGGCGACGCCCTCGCGCCGCCCACCATCGCGGAGGTGCAACGCGACCTCGAGCGGTCGCTCGCCGGCCAGTTCGGCCGATTCGCACAGGCATCCGAGGCGACCCGTACCGACGGGGTGCGGATCGTGCGGGTCGCGGCGGAGGGCACCGCCGAGAATCGACCGTTCCGCTGGATCCACCACGTCCTCACGGCTGCCGACGGCCGACGGGCGGCGATGACCTTCACGCTCGAGCCGGCCGCGGCTGAGCGGTTCGGGACCGCCGATCGGGAACTCGTGGACGGGCTGGGCTTTCCCGCCGAGCCCGTGGCGGTCCGCCCCCCGGATTCGCCCGCGGACCGCGCGGCACGGGTCCCTCGCGAAACCGTGACACCTTGACGCTGCCCCCCCGGGCTGGGATTATCTCGGACTGCCGTTGACGGGCGGCTTCCGCCTCGCGGCGGGAGTCGCCAGACATTTGCGAACAGGAGCGCCGCCGGCCCGACGTGCGAAGACACGCGAGTTCTTCCCGGCCGCCGGAGCCCGTCCGCGTCCGGAGTCGTGAGCCATCGACAAGCAGCATCGCATCAACGAGCAGATCCGCATCACGCCCATTCGCGTGATCTCGGCGGAAGGCGGCCAACTCGGAATCATCCCGACCGAGGAGGCCTTGAATCTCGCCCGCGAGGCGGGCCTCGACCTCGTCGAGGTCGCGCCGAACGAGAAGCCTCCCGTCTGCCGGATCATGGACTTCGGGAAGTTCAAGTATCAGCAGAAGAAGAAGCTCCACAAAAATCACGTCCATCACACGAAGATCAAGGAGATCCGCCTGCGGCCGAAGACCGGCGAGCACGACATCGAGTTCAAGGTGAACCAGGCCAAGGGCTTCCTCCTCCACAAGGACAAGGTGATCGTGTCGGTCGTGTTTCGGGGCCGGGAACTGGCCCACATCGACGAAGGCCAGCGGGTGATGAAGAACATCCTCGAGCATCTCGACCCGGTCGGCAAAGTCGAGTCGCCGCCCCAGCAGATGGGCCGCCGCCTCGTCTGCACACTGGCGCCCCGTTGATTCCCGGCCTCCACGACCAGATTACGCGAGCCCCACCACCGATTATTCCAGGAGACGACCGATGCCGAAGCAGAAGACCCACAAGGGCGTGAAGAAGCGATTCCGGATCACCGCCAAGGGCAAGGTGAAGCATCGCCGGGCGGGTACGAGCCACCTGCAGGTGCGGCTGACGAGTAAGCGGAAGCGGAAGCTCCGTGGCACCGGGGTGCTGGCGAAGGCCGACACCACGAAGATCCACGAGGCGCTTGGCAAGTACAGTTACTAATTTCAGTCGCAGTCCGCCCTCCCGGCGGGCTGCGAGCTTGACGGACGACGGTCACGGACCGCCGTCCGTGCGAATATCCGCCGCCCTCCCGGCGGCGAGCCCTGCCAGTCGCAGTCCGCCCTCCCGGCGGGCTGCGAGCTTGACGGACGACGGTCACGGACCGCCGTCCGTGCGAAT
>JBIPLS010000094.1:0-12895 GCA_044368305.1 Pirellulales bacterium | reverse complement strand
CGGCTCCGGCTCCGCGGCCGGCAGTGGATCCCGCGCCGGCTCGTCAGCCGCGGCCTCCGGCTTCCCGGCCGGCGGCGCTGGGGAGGCATCGGCCTCTTCGAAGAGATTCGGTTCCGCGGGTGCGGGCGGCTCGGTGGCCGGGCCAGGCTGGGGCGTGGGCTCGGGGGTCGCGGGCAACTGGCCGACCTCGGCCGGCGGCTCGGGGCTCTTCGGCTCCGGGGTCGCGGGCAGGCTCAGTTCCGGCTCCGGGTCTGTGGCGGTCTGGTCCGGCCGCATTTCCCTGGTGGCGGGCGTGGACGGATCGGCGACGGCCGGACCTTCACCGCCCGGCTCGGCGGGCGTGTTGGCCGCCGCCGGTTCCACGGGCTGGTCGTCCGGAACGGCAGGGCGGCTCGGTGCCGCCGAGCCGATCGACGGCTGCTCGCCCGGAACGGGCTGCAAGGGCTCGGGCCGGCCGACGGGCTCCGCGGCCGGAGCGAGCTCGGGCACGGCTGGCCGCGCGGCGAGAACCTCACCCGAAACGGTCGGCGACTCGGCGATGAACGTGCCGTCCGCCGCCGGTTCCGCGATCGCGTATGCCTCGACCACCGCGCCGTCGAACTCGCTTTCGCAGCAGGGCAGCGGCTGGCCACAGGCGATCTCCTCCACCCAGCCGCCCACCGGGACGATGGTCGCGGTGTCGAGGGGAGCGGCGGCCCAGCCACAACCGATGGCCGCGTCGGCGACGACGACAACCGGCGACCAGCCGCCGCAGGCGGGATCGACGGGGCAGGCGGCGGCGTGGCTGCGGTGAGCGTGCCGCAGACGCCAGCACGCCCGGGCGGTGTCGACCGAGAGGGAGAAGACCAGGAATCCCACGAGCAGGCAGTGCAGCGGGCGGCGCACGGATCACCTCTGAACGAGTCTGGCGGCGGCGAGCCCAGGCGGCGTCGCTCCACCGGTGAGCCGTATGCTAATTCCGCGGACAACGCCCGGCAAACCGCTGCCGGCGGCGGTGTGGCACCGAGGCCAGCGGACGCCCAGGCGCCGCCCGGGCGCACGAAAAGGGCCGTGGCGGCATGGCCGCCACGGCCCTTCGATTCGATCCTGCCGTCCGCCTGCGAACGGGGTAGAGCACTGCGAGACTGATGCGGATCGGCCCGGCGGCCGGGGCCGCGGGGTTTCAGGGGATCCGGATCAACGCAACGGGGTTGGCACCTCCGACGGAACGCGGCGGCAGGACGAGTTTCGTCCCCCTTGTCGTCGGCGGGCCGGGGCGGCCGACTCCACCGCCGCAGCCGGCAGCCCTACGACCCGCACCACCGTCCGCTGCCCGTCAGGAGCAGCCCATGCTGTTGCCGCAGTTGTGGCAGAGGTAGCAGTTGCCGTTGCGGACCGTGATCGAACCGCAGTTGTCGCAGGCCGGCGCGTCGATCTGGAACTTGGCGAACTGGGTCTGCCGGTCCACCGGGCTGGCGGTGGGATCGACCGCCATCTTCAGGCCGGCCCGCTCCAGGATCGCGGCGGAGGCGGCTTTCGCGGTGGCCTTCGTCGCCACCGCATGGCCGTTCGTGCCGCCGGGATGCTTCCCGCGGCTCGCCGTCACCGCGCCGTTGCTTTTGGCCTTCCCTTGGCCGTCGGCCAGCCCGCGCGCCGTCGTGGCGGCGGGCTTGCGCTCGGTTTCGGTGTCTTCTCCCGCGGCGGCCTCCTCGCCGCCGCCGTATCCGCCGGGCCGATTCGCCTCCCGATAGCCGGGGATGAACTCGGTGCCCATCCACCGGAACAGATAGTCCACCAGGCTCTTGGCCACGGGGATGTCCGGGTTCTTGGTGTAGCCCCAGGGCTCGAACCGGGTGTGCGAGAACTTCTTCACGTACACCTCCAACGGCACGCCGTACTGCAGGCTCATCGACACCGCCGTGCCGAAGGCATCCATCAGGCCGCCGATCGTGCTGCCTTCCTTGGCCATGGTGATGAACAGCTCGCCCGGCCGGCCGTCGTCGTAGAGGCCGACGGTGATGTAACCCTCGTGGCCGCCGACGTTGAACTTGTGCGTGACGCTACGCCGGGTGTCGGGCAGCCGCTCCCGCCGCGGGGCGGCGGTGACCTTGGCAGCTGCCTTGTCGGTCTCCGTGCTGGTGTTGAGCGGCTGGCTCTCCTTCGAGCCGTCGCGGTAGATCGCCAGGGCCTTGAGCCCCAGCCTCCAGCCCTCCATGTAGGCGCCGGCGATGTCCGCGGGCGTGGTCTCGCGGGGCATGTTCACGGTCTTGGAGATCGCCCCCGAGATGAACGGCTGGGCGGCCGCCATCATCTTCACGTGGGCCTCCCAGGCGATGCTCCGCTTGCCGAGCCGCGGCTTGAACGCACAGTCAAACACGGCGAGGTGCTGGTCCTTGAGGCCGGGCGCGCCCTCGATGGTGTCCTGCTTGTCGACGTACGCCAGGATCCCCTCCACGGCGGGCTCGTCGTAGCCGAGCGTCCGCAGCGCCAGCGGCACCGTCTGGTTGACGATCTTGAGCATGCCGCCCCCGGCGAGTTGCTTGTATTTCACCAGCGCGATGTCGGGCTCGATGCCCGTCGTGTCGCAATCCATGAGGAAGGAAATCGTGCCCGTCGGGGCGAGCACGGTGGCCTGGGCGTTGCGGTAGCCGTTCCGGCGGCCGCCGGCGAGGACCTCGTCCCAGATCTTCCGGGCCGCCTCGTGGAGATACCGCGGGCAGGACGGGTCGATCTTCTCGACGGCGTCGCGGTGCATCTGCATGACGCCCAGCATCGGCTCGCGGTTGGCGGCGAACCCCTCGAACGGGCCGACGGCCGCGGCCAGTTCGGCGCTCGTGCGGTTGGCCGTGCCGTGGAGGATGGCCGTCAGGGCGCCGCACAGGCCGCGGCCGGCGTCGCTGTCGTAGGCCAGGCCGTCGGCCATCAGCAGGCTGCCGAGGTTCGAGTAGCCGAGGCCCAGCGGCCGGTAGAGGTGGCTGTTGCGGGCGATCCGCGGCGTGGGATAGCTGGCATGATCGACGAGGATCTCCTGGGCGACGAAGAAGATCCGGCAGGCGGCGGCAAACCGCTCGACGTCGAACATGCCGTCGGGCTTCCTGAACTTCATCAGGTTGATGCTGGCCAGGTTGCAGGCGGTGTCGTCGAGGAACATGTATTCCGAGCACGGGTTCGAAGCGTTGATCCGCCCGGAATTGGGGCAGGTGTGCCAGCGGTTGATCGTGGTGTCGTACTGCACGCCGGGATCACCGCACTGCCAGGCGCACTCGGCCATGCGATCCATCACCTCGCGGGCCTTGAAGCTCGGCCCCGCCTTCGTCGGGTCGGTGACCCAGCGGGTGGTCCAGGTGCCGTCACGATCGGCGGCCTCCATGAAATCGTCCGTCACCCGCACCGAAAGGTTGGCATTCTGGAACAGGATCGAGCTGTAGGCCTCGCCGTTGAAATTGGCGTCGTACCCCCCCTTCTCGATGAGGATCCGCGCCTTCTTCTCCTCCTTGCTCTTGCACTCGATGAACTCCATGATGTCCGGATGCGTCACCTTCAGTGACTGCATCTTCGCCGCCCGCCGGGTCTTGCCGCCGCTCTTCACCACGGCCGCCACCTGGTCGTAGACCCGCATGAAGGACAGCGGGCCCGACGGCTTGCCGCCACCGGCGAGCTTCTCCCGCTGGCTGCGCAGGGTGGAGAGATCGGTGCCCGTGCCCGAGCCGAACTTGAAGAGCATGGCCTCGCTGCGGGCGAGGTCCATGATGTCCTCCATGTTGTCCTTGACGCTCTGGATGAAGCAGGCGCTGCCCTGCGGGTATTCGTAGGGATTCTCGGGCATGACGACGTCGCGCCGGGCCTCGTCCCAGCGCCAGTTGCAGGGGGCGCCCTTGACGCCGTACTGGTGGTAGAGGCCGACGTTGAACCAGACGGGCGAGTTGAAGGCGCCGTGCTGGTGGACGCACAGCCAGGCCAGGTCGCGGTAGAAGTTCTCACCGTCCTGGCGGGTCTTGAAGTAGCCGTCCTGGATACCCCAGTCGGCGATCGTGCGGGCCACGCGGTGCACCAACTGCTTGACGGAGTGCTCCCGCTCGGGCGTGTGGATCTCACCGTAGAAGTACTTGCTCACCACGACGTTGGTCGCCAGCTGGCTCCACGCGGCCGGAATCTCGCAGGCCGGCTGCTCGAAGAGCACCTTGCCGTCCTCCCCCTTGATGGCCGCGGTGCGGAGTTCCCACTCCGTCGTGTCGAACGGGCTGTCCACGTCGACCGGACAGAAGGTGGGCCGCACTTCAAGCGCGGTCCGCTCCACGGCCTGCCCCCCGGAATAGGTGGACGCAGTGCCGGCGAGCGGGGCGGAGGGGTCGAAGGCTGCCATGGGGGCGGTGCTCCTGGAAACAGGGGAAATGTCGAGCCCGTTAAGTATACTTCCGTATAGTCTCGCTGCAACCGAATATCGGCCGGAAAACGGTCGGTCTTTGGGTCGATCAACGAACCGGAGACGGCGGACGAACGCGAACGCCGAAAAGCAGCTCCATCTGCGTGCTATCGCAAGATATTGGGGCGGTCGTCCCGTTGACCACTTCCTATTGGCCGGGGCGTGAATGTAGCGTGGCACCCGGGGCAGTCAAGCGGCTTTTCCCAGGGCGTGCAAACGGGCGGAAAACAGGCCGCCAGGGACGCCCCCGAGCCCCGCCGGGAGACGCTGGCGGATTTAGTCCCGGCGGGGGGATCGCGGGCGGCGCTCGCCTTCGGCCATGCAGCCGGCGATGATTCCCGTCGCCAGCAGGCTTGGGCCGGGCGGGGACGCGCCCGGCCGGCCCCCATTCCGAGACCGACGAGGAGACCCAGTCCATGGCCCACGCGTCCTCCATGCACCGCCCGCTCGCAGGGCTTCGCACCTTGATGCTCGTCGACGACCAGTACGAGGATCTCGAACTCTGGTATCCCCGGCTGCGGCTCGAGGAGGCCGGCGGGCATGTCACCGTCGCCGGCCGCATGCAGGGCCGCACCTATTCCGGAAAGCACGGCTATCCGTGCACGAGCGACGCGGTGCTCGGCGACATGGAGGCGGGCGATTTCCACGGCATCGTCATCCCGGGCGGCTGGATGGCGGACGCGCTGCGGCGGCACGAGAAGACGCTCGATCTCGTCCGCGAGTTCGCCGCGTCCGGCAAACTTGTGGCGGCGATCTGCCACGGCGGCTGGATTCCCATCTCGGCGGGGGTGTACCGCGGCGTGCGGGTCACCGGCAGCCTCGGCATCAAGGACGACTTGATGAACGCGGGGGCGATCTGGGAGGACGCGCCGGTCGTGGTCGATCGGCATTTCGTCTCCAGCCGCAAGCCGGCCGATCTGCCCGCCTTCATGGCGGCGATCGTGGAGTTTCTCGCGGCCGCGGCGGTGGTGTAGACTGTCCGGGTGCGCCGCCCCTCCGCCCAACTCGACGCGGTCCGTGCCGTCGTCCGCGACGTGGGCCTGCGCTGCACCGCCGCCCGCCTGGCGGTGCTCCAGCACCTCCAGGAGGCCCGCGGTCCCCGCACGCACGCCGAGGTGGCGGTGGCGCTCGCCGATCGCGGCTTCGACCGGGCGACGATCTACCGCAACCTGACGGAGCTGACCGAGGCGGGGCTCGTGAGCCGGATGGAGCTCGGCGACCACGCCTGGCGGTTCGAGATCCGCCGCCCGGCGTCGCCGCAGGACGGGCCGCAGGAGCATCCGCATTTCGTCTGCACGAGCTGCGGCGAGGTGTCGTGCCTGGAGGGGGTGGATGTGACGATCACGCCGAAGCCGGGACATCGTCGCCGCCCGCGCGGATCCGTGCCGCCGGCCGCGACCGGCGGCATCGGCGCCGTGACCGAAGTGCTGCTCAAGGGGCAGTGCGCGCAGTGTGGGGAGTGACCGGCCGCCGAGGGCATGCGATGGTCGAGCCGACGGGCGACGGAGTTTCAAGGCGGGGATTCTTCGGCGCGGCGTCGGCCGCGGCCGTGGCGGGCACGGCCGTCGCCAGGGCCGCCGCCCCGTCGGACCGCGTCCGGGTCGGCCTGATCGGCGTCGGCAACCAGGGCTTCGGCGCCCACGTCACGAGCCTCGCCCAGCTGCGGGCCGACGGCGCGGCGGTGGAACTCGTCGCCGTGTGCGACGTCTACAAGAACCAGTCCGACACGGTCGCCGACGCGATCCAGGAGCGGACGGGCCGGCGGCCCCGCCAGTACGTGGAGTACCGGGATCTGCTCGCCGACGACGAGGTCGATGCCGTGGCCATCGCGACGCCGGACCACTGGCATCATCGCCAGATCGTGGACGCCTTGCGGGCCGGCAAGCACGTGTACGCCGAGAAGCCGATGACGAAGACCGTCGAGGAGGCGCTCGACGTGGTCAAGGTGTGGCGCGAGTCCGGGCGGGTGATGCAGGTGGGCGTGCAATCGACCAGCCTGAAGATCTGGGATCGGGCCCGGGCGCTCATCGAAGCGGGCAAGCTCGGCAAGGTGCTCGGCTTCCAGACGGAGTTTTTCCGCAACTCGGCCGTCGGGCAGTGGCGGAACTACAAGCTCGAGAAGGAGATGACCCCGGCGAACATCGACTGGCAGCGGTGGCTGGGCGTGGCCGAGGGGCTGGCCGCCGAGATCCCCTTCGACCGGGCCGTCTACAAGCAATGGCGGTGCTACTGGCCGTTCGGTTCCGGGGTGTTCACCGACCTGTTCGTGCATCGCCTTTCGACCATGCTCAAGGCCACCGGCCTGCGGTTTCCGGCCCGGGTGGTCGGTGCCGGCGGGATCTACCTCGAGCTCGACGGCCGTGAGGTTCCCGACGTGGCCACGGTCGTGGCCGACTACGAGGAGGGTTGCCAGGGCCTGCTTGTCTCCACCCTGTGCAACGAGAACTCGCGGATCAAGCAGCTGATCCGCGGCCACCACGGGTCGTTCGAGTTCGGCAACGGCGAGAAGTTCACGGGGTTCCGCTTCATCGCCGAGCGGCCGCAGGTGACCCGCGACAGCGGCGTCAAGGACGAGCTCATCGAGGTTGATCGGGTGGACGCGGCCCTGAAGGACAAGGCCCACAACGACTCCCTCTACCTGCACTTCCACGACTGGCTGACGGCCATCGCTGCCGGGCGGCCGGAGGCCGTCAACAATCCGCCCGACCTCGGCGCGGCCGCGGTGGTGACCGTGATCCTCGGCGCGATGAGCTACCGCCAGGGCAAGGTCTTCCATTTCGATGCCCGGACGGGGACGTATGCCGACGGCGACGCCGGCTGGGCGCGGAAGTGGGAGGCGCTCTCGGCCGCCCGCGGTCGGCCGCAGCAGGTGCCCGGCTGGCGGGCCGGCGACGCCGGCAGCCGCCTCTACCCGGAGGACTACCAGCGGCTGGCGGGGCCGTGGATCGACGGCCGCGATCCCGCCGGGCCGTGACGGCGACCGCCGCGGTCAGGCCCGCTCGGCGGCCGGGTCGGCCAGCGGCCTGCCGAGAATCAGGCTCAGGGCCGGGCCGGCGGCCATCGTCGTCAGCACGCACATGAGCACGCAGGCCACGAACAGCCGCAGGTCGATGAGCTGTGCCTCGTAGGCCGACGCGGCCATCACGATGCCGAGGATGCCCCGGGCGTTCAGGCCGCAGCCCACCGCCAGCGCCTGCCGGACGTCCATCCCCGCGAGCCATCCCCCGATGGACACGCCGCAGATCTTGCCCACGAAGGCCACGGCCGTCACCAGGGCCACCAGCCAGACGTCGAAGCCCTCGATGAAGTCGGCACCGATCGCCATCGAGACGAAGAACACCGGCGTGAACACCGCGTAGGAGAACTCGCCGATCACCTCGAATGGCCGGGGATGTTTCCGATACACGTCGGCCAGCGCGATGCCGACGACGAAGGCGCCGAGGAAGGAGTGCAGGCCGAGGTGCTCCGAGCCGGCCGCGCCGAGGAGGGCCAAAAGCACGATGCACGAGATCAGCGACACGGGCTGCGGCATGGTGCGGTGCACCCGGTCGAGAACCGCGGGGAGGAGGAACCGGCCCGCGAGCAGGATGCCGGCGACGAACAGACAGACGAGCCCCAGGATCGCCGCGCCCTGCCCCCGCGCGGACGCCTGCGGCGCGAACTCCGCCAGGATCACCGCGAACAGCCCCCAGCCGACGAGGTCGTCCACGAGGGTCGCCGACATGATCGTCCGCCCGATCTCGCTCCTGAAGAGTCCCATGTCCATGAGGATGCGGGCGATCACAGGGTTGGCCGACAGCGAGAGGATCGATCCCATGAACAGCGCCGTCGCGAACAGGTCCTTGCGCGTCACGCCGATGACGTCGGGGAAGACGTAGCACATCACGAATCCGAGCACGAGGGGCACGAGCGTGCCGATCGTTCCCACGGAGAGCGCCTTGCGGCCGATCCGCCGGAACTCGCCGACGCTGATGTCGAGCCCGATCGTGACGATGAAGAACAGCATGCCGACGCGGGCGATCGCCGTCCGGGCGGCCGTGACCGGACCCGCCGGCGGGAACAGCCAGGCATGGACGTCCGGGCAGAGCCTGCCGAGGATCGTGGGCCCGAGCAGCAGCCCGCCGGCGATCTCGCCGACGACCGCCGGGATGCCGATCCGCCGCGCCGCCTGCCCGAGCACGAGCGCGACGAACAGCATCGCCGCGAGGTGCAGCGACAGCAGCGTCCAGTCGGTCGTGGTCATGGCGCGGGGCTCCGGAGCCGACGATGATAGCCGGTGGCCCCCAGGACGAGGTCACGAGCGTAGTCGCAAAAGTCCCGGCGGCCCGCAGCCTGCCCCGCGGGCGACGGTGGGCGTGGCGACCGCGCGAATCCGCCCGAACCGGCAGTTCAGCCGACGAACAGGGTCTTGCGCGCCGCGTTCGTGATCGCCACGACCGCCGGGTGCTTGATCCGCTTGTCGACTGAGATCGCGTAGAAGCGTTCGCGGACGGACCGCTCGCGGCCCACCGCCCGCACGCCATACGCCCGCCGAACGTCGGCCTCGACCACCGTGGGTACGGCAAAAATTCCGTCGCCCGACGCGCCGAACACCTTCATGAGACCGCTGTCAGCGAATTCGCCGCGGACATGCGGGCGGATGCCGTGGTGATCGAACCAGTGTTCAAGCGCCCGGCGCAGGGCGGTGTTGCCATAGGGCAGCAGGAACGGGGCGCCGTCGAGCGAGCGCGGGAAGCCGCGCCGGTAACGGCTCGCCAGGGCCGCCGTGGCGCAGAAACTGACCCCGCACTCGCCGAGCAGATGATTGAAGGCCTTGGGACCAAGGGCCGGGTGCGCGGGAAAGTCGCTGACCACGAGATCGATTTCGTGAATGGCCAGCTCGGCGAGCAACCGGTCGGGGGGACCGTCGATGCAGGTGATTCGCACATCCTCGCCGAGCGTCGACGCCGGCGCGAGCAGCCGGTGCACGAGCACCTTGGGCAGCGTATCGGCCACGCCCACGGCGAACCGCAGCGGCTGGCCCTGCGGGCGGTCGCGCAGGGCGTCCTGCAGGTCACGGCCGATCGCGAAGATCTCATCCGCGTAGCGGTAGACGAGCCGGCCGGCGTCGGTCAGCGCGATCGATCGCCCGGACCGTTCGAAGAGCTTCGTCTTGAGCGAGCGCTCGAGCAGGCGGATCTGGCCGCTGACGGTCGGCTGCGTCAGGTGCAGCGCCTTGCACGCGCGCGTGATGCTGCCCTCGCGCGCGGCCGTCCAGAAGTAGAAGAGATGGTGGTAGTTGAGCCAGTTCACGACGTCCCTCCGACGTCTCTCAAATTATAGGAAAAAACGATGCGATGACAAGAAAGAATCGGGGCTTTCTTCCTCGCGTCCAGGTTGAAGAATGGCGTCGAAAGTCATTCATCCACCGCCTCGGAGGACGTCCCATGCACTGGCTGCTGAAAGACCAGAGTCACCATCGTCCGGCCGACCTGGCCGATCACATCGAGCGGAGGCTGCGGTTCGCGCTGGCGCGATTCGGGAACCGGGTCGAAAAAGTCATCGTCTTCCTGCAGGACCGCAACGGTCCCAAGGGGGGCATCGACAAGGTGTGCCGGGTCCTGGCCAAGGTGCAGGGCTGCGGGGCGATCATGGCCGCGGTGGCTGATTCCGATTGGCACGCGGCCGTCGATCGTGCCACCACGCGCATCGGACACACGGTGTCCCGCCGGCTCGGGCGGATGCGGCAGCGGCAGGTGTACGGCGGCCGCATGGCCGCGTCCGAGCACTATCCGAGCGGGTGGCGGCTGCACGGCACGGCCTTCCGGCGGGCCGGCGGCTAGACGATGGCAACGACGCAGGACAATCCATCCGTGGAGCCGCGAGTCAAGGCGCGCGGGACGACCACGCTCCGCGCCGCCTTGGGCTGGGTGACGTCGCTGGCGACCACGGCCGCGCTCGTGGCGATCGGCTGGCAGGGCCATGCCACCCATTGGACGTTCGGCCTGGATGGCCACCACGCCGGTCACGACGCAGCCGCGCCGCATCATTCGGGCAACCGGACGGTACGAGCGACCGCCGCGGACGGCGTGATCCGGTTCCCGTCGCGAGCCGCGCTCGAGCGGACCGGGATCGAGATCGTGCCGGTCGAGCGGCGGCCCATCACCAGCGCCTTGGCCTGTAGCGGCGTCGTGGCCTACGACGAGAAGCGCATCGCCCAGCTGTCCACCCGGGTGCCCGGCAGCGTGTGGCGCGTGGAAAAGCACCTCGGCGACGAGGTCCGCAGGGGCGACGTGCTGCTCATCGTCGAGAGCCAGGACGTCGGCAGGCTGAAGGCGGAGTTCCTCAACGCGTTGGTCGCCTACGAGTCGCGGCGGGAACAACTCGCCATTCTCGAGGAGGTGAAGGGTGCCGTGATGGGGCGGCAACTCCGCGAGGCCAGGGCCGCGGTCCGGGAGGCCCGCAACCAGCTCATGAACGCCGAACAGGCTCTCGTGAACCTCGGCTTCGACTTGGTCAGTCGCGAGTACGAGGCCCTCGACGACGACGCCCGCGCGGCCCGAATCCGCACGCTGGGACTGCATCCCCGGCTCGTCGCCGGGATCGACTCGGCGCGGCTGACCTCGAATCTCCTGCCGCTCTATGCGCCCTTCGACGGCGTGGTCGTCGGTCGCGAGGCGGTCGTCGGCGAGGTGGTGGAAGCCGCGCGGCCGATCTTCGAGGTCGCGGACGTGGCCACGATGCTTCTCGTGCTCGACGTGAGCAAGGAGGACGCCGACCGGGTGGCCGTGGGCCAGACGGTTCGTTTCCGGCCCGACGGGTCGCCAGAGGAGCTGACCAGCCGGGTCGCGTGGATCAGCACGGAAGTGAACGAGGAGACCCGTACGCTGCGGGTGCGGGCCGAGGTCGCCAACCGGGTAGCGGGTCCCGCGGATGGATCCGGTGAATCCGGCACGCTGCTGAAGGCCCACATGTTCGGCCGCGGCTCCATCGAGATCAGCCGCCGCGGCGAGGCGGTCGTGGTGCCGCGTTCGAGCGTGCAGTGGGATGGAGACCGATGGGTGGTGTTCGTGCCCGTCGGCGACGACGCCTTCACCGCCCGCGCGGTCGCGCCCGGCGACCGCGACGGCGAGGCCGTGGAAATCACCGGCACCGTCGCGTCCGACCCCCGGTTCACGCACGTCGTGGCCGGCGGCAGCCACGTGCTCAAGAGCAAGCTGCTGCTCGAGCGCATGGAATCGGGCGGGCCCTGAAGAGCGGGTCGCCCGCTGTGGAAGCTGCACGATGCTGGAAACCATCATCTCCTGGTCGCTCTCCCGGCGGCTCACCGTGCTCGTGGCCAGCGCGGCAGTCTGTCTCGGCGGTTGGCTGGCGGCCACGAGGCTCGTGATCGATGCGTTTCCCGACACGACGCCCGTGCAGGTGCAGATCAACACCGTCGCGTCCGGCATGGTGGCGGAGGAGATCGAGCGGCAGATCACGTTCCCCGTCGAACTGGCGCTCGGGGGCATGCCCGGTCTCGAGAGCATCCGCAGCGCCAGCATGTTCGGCCTGTCGGTCGTGATCGTCACCTTCGCGGACGGGACCGACGTGTACTTCGCCCGCCAGCTCATCAACGAGCGGCTCGGCACGGTGAGCGTGCCGGCCGGCGTGGAGCGGCCCGAGATGGGCCCCGTGTCGACCGGGCTGGGTGAGGTGTTCCATTACCTCCTCGTGCCTCGGGGAATGAGCCTGACCGACGTGAAGACGCTCCAGGAATGGACGCTCAAGCCGGCGCTAAGGAGCGTTCCCGGAACCGCCGAGGTCAACGCGTGGGGCGGCCTCAACAAGCAGTACCAGGTTCGCATCGACCCCGTGCTGCTCCGCAAGTACGACCTGTCGTTCGACCAGGTTGTGGACGCGATCCCTCGCAACAACTTCAACGTGGGCGGCGGCTCGATCGAACGCTCGGGCGACGCGGTGCTCGTCTACGGGGTCGGCCGGCCGGCCGACGCGGAGCAGATCTCGCGGATCGTGATCGCCTCGAGCGAGGGCGTGCCGATCCGGATCCGCGACGTCGGCGAGGTGGTGATCGGCCACGAGATCCGCAAGGGCGCGGTCACCTACGGCGGGGAAGGGGAGGTGGTGCTGGGCCTGGGCTTCATGCTCATGGGTGAGAACAGCTACGCCGTGACCCAGCGGCTCCGCGACCGGTTCCTGAAACTCCTGGAGACGCTGCCGGAGGGGGTCGAAGCGAAGATCGTTTACGACCGCACGACGCTTGTGGACCGGGTCATCGCGACGGTGCGGCAGAACCTGCTCGAGGGAGCGTTCCTCGTCGTCGTGATCCTCTACGTGATGCTCGGCAACCTGCGGGCCGGGCTGGTGGCTGCCGCTGCGATCCCGCTGTCGATGATGTTTGGCTTCATAGGCATGTGGCAGGCGGGGATCGCCGCCAGCCTCCTCTCGCTGGGGGCGATCGACTTCGGCATCGTGGTCGACTCGTCGGTCGTGGTCATCGAGAGCATCCTCGAG
>JBIPLS010000231.1:0-3778 GCA_044368305.1 Pirellulales bacterium | reverse complement strand
GCGAGCGACCGCTTGCCGGTCTCCAGCAGGCAGTGCACCAAACCCTTCGCCGCCTCGTGGAAGGGCGCGTTGCCCGGCAGCGCGTAGGGGAGGGGCTGCGGGCCTCCGGCCGCATCGATGGCCCGCAAGCCCAGCTCGTAGGCCCGCCCGAAGTGGCCGCGGCCGAGCTTCGGGTCGTCTTCCTCGAGAGCGATCAGTCCGAGCTGGACGTGGCCCTCGAGGAAGTCGGGGCACTCCGACAAAAGCCACACGAGCTCGTCGCGGGCGATGTCCGTCTCGCCCGCTTCGACCATCGCCTCGACCTCCTCGATGTCCTCGCGCCGCCTGCGGGCGCACCGCGGCTGCACGATCTCCCAGGCCGGCCCCTGGGGCGACTCGCGGCGGACCACCGTGATCGTCTCCCGACCGCGCGGGCCACGGGCCCGACGGCGCGGTTCCGGTTCGGGCGCGGGTTCGCTGGGCGTCATGCGCGGGTGGCTCGGGGCTCGACTACACTGCCACCGTTGGAACCCAAGGAAAACGCGGTTGCAAGGGGCGGGAGTGAAGGTCGCGGGCCGAGGAACACGCCAGCGCCGGGAACCAGCCGGACGCCGCTTTCCGGCGGCCGCGTCCGTGGCCCGCGCCCTCCTGGCATGGTACGCCCGCGCGGGCCGCGACCTGCCCTGGCGCCGGTCGCCGGACCCGTACCGCGTGTGGGTCAGCGAGATCATGCTCCAGCAGACGCAGGTCGACCGCGTCAAGGATTTTTTCGCCAGATTCGTGGCCCGGTTTCCCGACGTCGCCGCGCTCGCCGCCGCCCGCGAGGCGGACGTGCTGCGGCTCTGGGAAGGGCTCGGCTATTACCGTCGGGCCCGCCAGTTGCACGCGGCGGCGCGGCGGATCGCAGCCGAGCACGGCGGCGCGTTCCCGCGCACCGCCGCCGACCTGCGCACACTTCCCGGCGTCGGCCGCTACACGGCCGGCGCGATCGCCTCGATCGCCTTCGACGAGCCGGAGCCGGTCGTGGAGGCCAACTCGCGGCGGGTGATCGCCAGGCTCGTGGGGCATGACGGCCCGCTCGACGGCGCCGCGGCGGACGAGCCGATCTGGGAGGCCGCCACCCGGCTCCTGCCCCACCGTGAGCCCGGTCGATTCAATCAGGCGTTGATGGATCTCGGGGCGCTGGTCTGCACGCCGACGCGGCCGCTGTGCGGCACCTGCCCGCTCGCGGCGTCGTGCGTGGCCCGCCGCGAGCGGCGCGTGGAAGAGATCCCGCGGCGGGCCGTGCGGCGGAAGGTGAAGGCGATACGCGAGACGGCCGTGGTCGCCGCACGCGCGGGCCGGGTGCTCGTCGTGCGGCGGGGGGAGGGGGAGTGGTGGGCCGGGCTCTGGGACTTTCCCCGCGTGGCCGGCCGCTCGGTGCAGGCGATCGCGGCCTCACCCACCGTCGGTCCGCTCGGCTGCGGTTCACCCGAGCCGCTGGGCACGGTCGCGCACACCGTCACCCATCATCGCATCACGCTCGCCGTCGTCCGCTGCCGCGTCCGGCGGGCCGGTCCGGTGGCGGCGGACCGCCGTTGGGTGACGCCCCGGCAGCTCGCCAACCTGGCGCTGCCGAGCCCGGCTCGTCGGATCGCGCGGCTGCTCGGCGGCTGAGCCCCGGGGCCTCACCGCCGCCGCATCTTCGACCCCGCTTCCGCCCGTCGGGCCGCGGATTAAGATGACTTCCGGCTCGGCAGGCAACGACTTCGCCTTCGGAGAATCCCGTTCGTGGCACGCGCGGCGCTGGCGCTCGAGGACGGCACGGTCTTCCACGGCGATGCGTTCGGGGCCGCCGGCACCGTTTCGGGCGAGGTCTGCTTCAACACCTCGATGACCGGCTACCAGGAGATCCTCACCGATCCTTCCTACCGCGGCCAGATCCTCACGATGACGGCGCCGCAGATCGGCAACTACGGCGTGAACCTCGCCGACGTCGAGAGTGGCAAGCTGCAGATGGCCGGCTTCGTGGTCCGGGAGGCGAGCCGGGTCGCCAGCAACTTCACCGCCACCGGCACGATCGGCGACTACCTCGCCGCCGCCGGCGTCGTCGGCATCGCCGGAATCGACACGCGGGCACTCGTCCGCAGGCTGCGGATCCGCGGAGCGATGACGGGCGTGCTTTCGACCACGGTGCTCGACGATGCCGAGCTCGTGGCGCTGGCGAAGGCGGCACCGGCGCTCGTCGGCCGCGACCTCGTCGCCGAGGTGATGCCGGCGGCCCGTAGCGAATGGATCGAA
Source organism: Pirellulales bacterium (assembly GCA_044368305.1). Lineage (GTDB taxonomy): Bacteria > Planctomycetota > Planctomycetia > Pirellulales > UBA1268 > QWPN01. Next base: position 1,519 of record JBIPLS010000231.1, on the reverse strand, counting down.
CCGCTCGCCGAGCTGGCGACGCCGCTGCCGCAACCGACCGAGGGGGGCGTGCTTCCCGAGCGGCCCGTGGTGGAGCCCTTCTCGAAGCACGTCGTCGCCCTCGACTACGGCATGAAGTGGAACATCGCCCGCCACCTGACGAGTGCCGGCTGTCGCGTGACCGTGCTGCCGGGTCGGGCGACGGCCGCAGAGGTGCTGGCTCTCGCGCCCGACGGCGTCTTCCTCTCCAACGGCCCCGGCGATCCCGAGGTGCTCACCGGCTGCGCGGAAACGGTTCGCGGGCTCGTCGGCAAGGTGCCGCTGTTCGGGATCTGCCTCGGGCACCAACTGCTGGCGCTCGCCTGCGGGGCGAAGACGTTCAAGCTCAAGTTCGGCCATCGCGGTGCGAACCAGCCGGTGATCGACCTCGACACCGGCAAGGTGGAGATCACCTCGCAGAACCACGGCTTCGCCGTGGACGAGGCCACGCTGCCGCCGGATCTCGTGGTCACGCACCGCAACCTCAACGACGGCACGATCGAGGGGCTGCGGCATCGCTCGGCAAACGCCGCCAGCGTGCAGTATCACCCCGAGGCTGCCGCCGGGCCGCACGACTCCGCGTATCTCTTCGAACGGTTCCGGCGGATGATGGCCTGACGCCGAGCCCGCCGCGGGGGGCTTTTGGGCCGCGAAACCCGGTTTTTTTGACAACCCGCGGGCGTGTGCCAGAGTTTTTTCGGAGTCCGGGCTGCATCCCGGCCTTTCCCGTCGTGCGCCGACGGCCCCCAGCCTCTGCAATCCCCTCTCGGAGGTTCTCTCCATGTCCTCGTCCAACCGTGCCTTCGCCTGCGGCAGCCTGGTGGCCGCGATCGTCATCGCCTGTGGCCTCACCGCCGACGCCGGCTTCGGCCACCGTCACCGTCATGCCGCCGCCTGTGACACGGCGATCGAGCCCGGCTGCTCCGCGTTCGCCCCGGCCTTTGCGACCGAGCCGAGCTGCGGTGCACTCGAGCCCTCGTGCGGCTTCGAGCCGGGCTGCGGCGCCGAGACCTGCTGCCCGACGAATCCCTGCATCAAGTACCGCCACAAGCATGCCCACCGTCACAAGCACGGCGGCGGCTGCTGCCCGGAGCCGACCTACGAAACGGTGCTCAATCCGGTCAGCCCTGAGACCTGCCGTGCCGTGGCCGTGCCGGTCTGCTTGCCTGCCTGCTGCCAGGGCTGCCCGTGCGAGACCTCGCGGTGCACGCTCTTCGGCTGCGGCCAGGTGCGGTACGACTACGCCTGCGGCTGCAGCGTGATCGTCCGCTTCCAGAAGTGCGGTGACATCTGCGTCACCTACGTCGGCTTCTGAATTTCACGCCCGCGGGGCCATCCATGGCCCCCGCGGGCTTGGCCCGGCGTGGTCGCAGCCAAGGTGCGACCAGCCGGGCGGGCGGTCGCACCTCCGGGCGACCGTGGCCGCCTGGAGGGCGGCCCAGTCAAAGCCGGCGGAGGCCGGCCAAGCAAAGCGAGCCATGATGGCGAGGCTTTGCGTGAT
>JBIPLS010000266.1:0-3784 GCA_044368305.1 Pirellulales bacterium | reverse complement strand
GATGACGATTGGGAAGACCAGTAGCGGAAAACCTAAGTGAGGACCGAGGCGACTTGCCTCGGTCCTTTACTATCGGGTGAATTTTGTTGCCCTGTTAGACTTCTAGGCTGCAGGGGCCTCTAGCTCAGTCGGTAGAGCAACGGACTTTTAATCCGTGGGTCGTCGGTTCGATCCCGACGGGGCCTACAAGATCTTCCTTACTTCGAGATTTCCCAAAATACTCATCTCTTACAGGTCAATAGACTTCACGGATGCCCTTCCCGCTACTGACTGCTCGGCTCATTATTGAACCACTCAGGTTGAGTGACGTTGACTCCTTTGTTTCGTATCGACGGGATCCAGAAATATCGAGGTACCAAGGTTGGGATGAAAACTTCTCTCACCAGCAGGCACAAGAACTTATCAACTCTCAAGGAGGTGGTGACTTCCCGCAAGTGGGCGAATGGTTGCAACTTGCCGTAAGGCAACGCGTAAATGGCAAGCTACTTGGAGATTTGGCTTTGCATCGATTGGAAGATCTGGATGGCGTATTTGAGCTTGGATTTACAATCGCCAAACAACATCAGCGGCTGGGCTATGCAAAGGAATCAATCGGGGCTCTCATCGACTACCTGCCGACTCAGATTAAAGTAGACAAATTTTTCGCCCAAACAGATAGGCGCAACCTTGCTTCGATCCGATTGCTGTTGGCTTTGAACTTCTTTCCTAATCACTCAAAGAGTTACTCTGAACAGTTCAAGGGAGAGATGGTCTTTGTTGAATACTTTGAAAGACCATTCCAAGTTATGACGTCAATTGGGAAGAATGTGGTGCGGGACTAGGTTGTAATTCACATGTCCGAAGGATCAAGAAAGCTAATTGGCGTATACAAGGCAAATGGCGGATTTCTGGGGGAACTGAGTTATTTCGTTGGTCACCTCATTGGCACTCGTGAGTGCAGTTTGTGTGACATAACGCACTCCCCCATAAAGAAAAAGAGTGAGTTCAAAGCTTTGGAGAAGAGACTGTTTGCGGACTTTGATATTTCTGTTCGTCTTGTACACATGAACGAGAGGACGGAGGCAGAGACAAAAGCTTCTGTTGGACGAGAACCCTGTGTTCTGCTTCAGAACGATGATGGCTCTTTATCAATGTTTCTTGACTTCGTAGAACTCAAAGCTGTAGATGGAAGTGTTAAATCCTTTGAAAAGCTAGTCAGATCTCGTTTAGATCTCTTCAGCTGAAAGCTACTTGGAGTCTTCCGTTGATCTTGAGAGTCTTTGAGAGACATAGACGGGAATTAGCGACAAGACAATGATGACCGTTGCAACCACATTCACAACACTCGCCTGAGTTGGCCTAGCCATCTCTTTCAAAATCCAAAGCGGGATCGTGTCGACGCCCGGTGGCGCTGTGAAGATTGTGACAACAACCTCGTCGAAGCTCAGCGCAAAGGCAAGCAGGGCACCAGCGCCGAAGGCCGCTCTGAATTGAGGAAATGTGACCAACCTAAAGGTTCCCCAAACTCCTTGCCCCAGATCCATAGAGGCTTCCTGCAGGTTTGGATTCATTCTCCGAAGACGTGCAATCACGTTGTTGAAGACCATGACTATGCAAAAAGTGGCGTGGGCGACAATCATTCCAAAGTAGCCAATTTGAAATCCTGCAGGAGTTAGAAAGTTGCTGTAGGTATTGCTAAAGGCAACGCCTGTAACTACACCTGGCAAGGCAATCGGCAGGACAATCAACAAATTGACCGTGCTCTTGCCAAAGAAGTTAATTCTGGAGAGCGCAAAAGCAGCTAGTGTTCCGAGGATTGAGGCCACAACCATAGCTCCGAAAGCAACAAGTACTGAGTTCAACAGGGCATTGCGAATTGCCTCTAATTCAACTGCCGTCTCCCACCACTTCAGCGAATAACTTTCAATTGGCCAAGAGCTCACCTGGGCTTCATTTAGAGAGTTAAGTATCAAGATGAACAGCGGCACGTACATGAAGGTAAGAATCAGGGCGATTATTGCCAGCATTGCCGCCTTGGATAAACGGGAAAATCTCAGCATTACATGCGCTCCAAGGATCCGGTGCGTCTTGCCACCATTAGATACATGACGATGAATGCGATTGGAATCATAGAAAACGCAGCGGCGACAGGTGGGTTTAGGTTGATGTTGGAAGCAATAATCGAACCAATCATTTGCGTTGATCCACCTACAAATCGGGCAGCCAAGTAATCTCCCAAGCTGAGCGAGAAGGTAAACACTGAACCGGCGATTATCGCCGGAGTAATCAGCGGAAGAACCACCCGAAAGATTGTCGGCCAGGCTTTATGGCCAAGATCGGCCGAAGCATCAAAAAGATTGGTGGGCAGCTGTCTGATTGCAGTAAATACAGGTAGCGCCATGTAGGGGAACCAAAGATAGGCCAGGGCGAGAATCACTACCGGGATTCCAAAACCAGGACCAGAAATTCCTAACGGATTTAGCAGCCAGTTCACAAAGCCGTTCTCAGTAAAAGTTAGTCTCATCGCCAAAAGCTTCACCAGATAGCCGGCCCAAAGAGGCAAAGTTATGAGAACAGCCAGTAGGTTTCTCACCCAGGGCCGAGCAATCTTTGCCATGTAAATACCCAGCGGAATTGAAAAGACTATGCATAGGGCGGTAACGCCAAGAGCTATTAGTAGCGTTCGAATTGAAGTTGCGATGTAGGCGGGGGTAGTAAAAATTGCAACAAAGTTTTCAAGCGTAAATCCTGGACGCACCAAAGAAGTGAACGGATCTACGTACCAGAACGCGGTTATTAGGAGAAGAAATAGCGAAATGATGTAGACACCGATAAGCCAAGTCATTGGCAGAGCCAATAGTGCTCTAAGCCGAACTTTTGGATGAAGGTGCAAATAGGAGGAAATCGGCATTTCAGTTTTTACTTTTGCGATTGCTGAAGTCACTTTTCACCTCCTAAAAAAATGAGGATTACTGGGTGGGGTTTCCCCCACCCAGTAATTTGGATTATCCCTTGACCGTAGCCCAGGCGTTCGTCCAATCTTGGAAGCTGGTGCACTTGACGTCTGTACGTCCGTCCACACACTCCTCGATTGGGGTGGTCCATGGCCAGATTCTGGAGAAGAACTCCTCGTCTTCAGCAAAGAATTCGTCACAGTGAGCTTGAGCCTCTGGACTTGACTTGCAGAAAGCGATGTTGGCTGGAGCCATACCAAAGTTCATGGCAATAGCGCCATTAACTTCTGGTGTGCTGGTGTAGTTCATCCAGGCATATGCGCAGTTTGGATTCTTCGCAGTCGAAGAAAGCAGCCATGCGTCATACCATCCAGTCGACCCCTCAATTGGAAGGGTTGTCTTGATGTTGTCCTGGGCTGCAAACTTGCGCAGAACTTCCCATGAGGTACCAACAACTACGTTGCCACCTACGAAGGAAGTGATCTGTGCAACTGGGTCTGCCCAGTACTCACCGATGATTGTGTTCTGCTGCTTTAGCAGATCGATTGCAGCAGCAAGCTGAGTCTCGTCAAGAGCGTATGGGTTCTTGATGTTGAGCTCTGGCTTGTGGTACATCAGGTAGACAGCGGCGTCAGCGATGTAGATAGGTGCATCGTAAGCCGTAATCTTGCCAGCGTATGGGCTGTCTGTTTCCCATACAACGTCCCAGCTCTCAGGAGCCCCACCGGTCACAGTCTCGTTGTACTGCAATAGGTTGGCACCACGACCAATTGGCACACCGTAGGCCTTGCCGTTTACTGTGTCGTAAATCTGACCCTTCATACCCTCTGCGATGTCATCGGAGAAGTTGG
>JBIPLS010000093.1:0-13110 GCA_044368305.1 Pirellulales bacterium | reverse complement strand
CGGCTGCTGGCAGGCCCACAACCGGCTCGGCGGCAAGAAGCTCGGCCGCGGCGACCTCGACGCCGCCCACGCGCACTTCCAGAACTCCACCCGCCTGCGGCCCGACCTCGGCGAGACGCACAACAACCTCGGCACCACCCACACGGGCCGGGCGCAGCGGTTCGCCCAGGGCGGCAACATGGACGCGGCGAAGCGGGAAATGGAACTGGCGGTCGAGCAATACCGCGAGGCCTGCCGCGTCACGCCGAACATCCCGAAAATCGAGTTCAACTTCGCCAATGCGCTGGCGAACATCGGCCGATTCGGCGAGGCCGCCGACCAGTATCGCCGGTTGCTCGATCAATTTCCGCAGGATCCCGGCCTGTGGAACAACTACGGCGTCGCCCGCCTCAAGAACGGCGACACCGAGCAGGCGATCGCCGCCTTGCGGGAGGCGCTCAAATTGAATCCCAACCTGAAGGACGCGCAGGACAACCTGGCCGTAGCGACCGGACAGAAGCAGGCGCCGGCGCCGCCGGGCGGGCTGCTGAACCTCACGGCCCCCCCCTCGCCGACGCTCGGCCCGGCGCCGCTGCTGCAGCGGTGATCACGCTCCCAGCCGGGCTGCGGCGGCCAGCCGGATCAGCCGCCAGCCGCCCACGAGCGACTCGCGGATTCCCGCCTTGCTCGAGCCGCGTTCCCGGTTGGTGAACGTGATCGGCACCTCCACGATCCGGCCACCCGCGCGGTGCACTCCCCAGAGCATCTCCTCGAGGAAGGTGTAGCCGGGGGCGAACGACCGCGGCACCGTGGCGAAGGTCGCCAGACGCACGGCCCGAAAGCCGCTCGATGCGTCCCGCGCCGGCACGCCCACCACCCAGCGTGTGAACCCGCCCACGAGGCGGCTGACCAGGTGCCGGGACAGCGGCCAGCCCAGCGTCCGCCCCCCGGGCACCCGCCGCGACCCGATCACGACGTCCGCCGGCCGCGCGCCGGCGGTGTCGATGGCCGCCAAGAGCCGGGGGATGTCCTCCGGCTCGTGGCTCAGATCAGCGTCCATGTTCACGGCGATCTGGAAGCCGTGGCGGGCGGCGAGGTCGAATCCCTCCAGGATCGCGGCGCCCAGCCCGCGGCGGCCGCGGCGCACGAGGACGTGCAGCCGGGGCTGATCCGCGGCCCGCCGCATCGCGACCGTCCCCGTGCCATCCGGCGAGTCGTCGTCCACGACCAGCAGCTGCAGGTCCGGCGCCACCGCCAGCACGCGGTCGATCAACGGCTCGACGTTGGCACGTTCCTGGTACGTCGCGGCGACGACGAGCACCCGACCGGGCGGCCAGTCCGTGCGCGAGGCGATGTCGGCGGTGCCGGACGGGACAGTCACGCGGTCGATTGTCATCCACCCGCCGCGCCGGGTCACGCCCCGGGTCGCCATGCCCGGTCGCCACGACGCAGTCGGGCGAACAGGCTCCGATAGTCGCCCGGACGGACGGCCGTGACGCGGGGCGGCGCCGGCAGCGGCCCCTCCTCCACGTCATCCTCGATGACGACCATGTCGGCGTCGTCGCCATCGGCGTCCGCGGTCGCGGCCGTCAGCGCAGCCGCCGGGCCGGGGTCCGGCGTGGCAGCCGTCACCACCGGCAGCTCGATCCGCCCGCAGCCGGCGAGGCTCTTGGCGATCGAATCGCCCTCGCGGCTGGCCACGTGCCGCCGATCGCGAAAGTCTTCCGGACCGCGGATCACCAGCCGCTCCACGGCTTCCCGATCCTGCTCGAACAACTCTTCGAAAGGATCGTCGCCGGCCCCACAGACGAGTTCCACCTCGGGGCCGATCCACGGATCGCCGGCCCGCGACGGCTCGTGCGGATCGAAGACTCCCTCCTCGCCGTCGTCGAATCCGCCGAACTCCACGACGTCGAGGCCGGACGCGCCGCCTGCGCGCGAACCGCCGTCGCCCGCATCGCCGCCGCCGAACCCGCCGACCGCGTCGACCGACCCCCGCCCGCCCGCCGCAGGGGCGGGCAGCCGCTGGATGTCCCGCCAGGCCGCGGCGATGTCCGCCGGCAGGATCGGCCGCGGGCTCTCGCCCCGGAGGACGAGGGCGTGGTCGCAGAGCTGATTGATCAGCCGGGGCACGCCGTCGGTCGCCGCGAACACGGCGTCGTCGCAGCCCGGTGCGAAGAGAGCCTCCCAATCGCAGCCCGCGGCCTTCGTCTGCGTCCGCAGGTACGCCACGGTCTCGGCGTGGTCGAGCGGCTCGAGATAACTCCGCACCGCGATCCGCTGCGCCAGGCTCTCCATCCGCGGCAGGCCGATGAGCTCCTCGAGCTTCGCGGACCCGGCCAGCACGATGTGCACCGCGGGAAGCGGGGTGGGGACGTTCGTCAGCAGCCGCAGCTCCTCGATCAGCCGCGTGGGCAAGGTCTGCGCCTCGTCCACGAGCAGGACGAGCCCCGATCCGGTGGCGGCCAGGCTGCGGATCCGCTCCACCAGGGCGATACGCAACTCGGCCTCGTCGATGCCGCGATATGGTTCCCCGATCTCCGCCAGGATCGCCTGCCACAGCGCCCGCCGGGTGCAAATCCTGGCGCCGGAGAGCAGCGCCACGTCGAAGTCGTCCCGCACCCGCTCGGCGACCAGCGCCAGCAGCAGCGACTTGCCCGTGCCCGGCGGCCCCACCACCAGGGCCACGCCCTCGGCGCGACGAATGGCCCGCTCGGTGCCCACGACCGCCGCCTCGATGCCGGCCGCGGGATGGTAGAAGTGCGTGCGGGCCGCGGCCATGAAGGGGCGGGTCGAGGGGTGACGGCGACGGGTGTGCATCGGGGCGCGGGTTCCGAGAGGAGAGCGACCGGCCTGGCCGCCCGCACCATCAGGTGTCGACCAGCGGCCCGGTGTTCCTGCACCGTCCGCGGGCCGCGTAGACTTTCCCGATCGGGGAAACGGCACCCCTGCGCGCGGTCGCGCCGGATGTGCCGCCGCCGCGTGGCGGCCACCGCGAGGGCGGCATGAACGATCTCCTGTTCCGCGTGAAGGTCTGCGGCGTGACGTCGCCGGCCGATGCCCGGATCGTCGCCGCGGCCGGCGCCGACGCCGTGGGGCTCAATTTCGTCGCCGGCTCACCGCGGCGGCTGACGGTGGAGGTCGCGCGGGCCGTCTCCGCCGCCGTGCCGTCGAGCGTCCTCACGGTGGGCGTGTTCGCGGGATCGCCACCCGAGGACATCCGCCGGATCGCCGCCGCCGTGGGCCTCGGGGCCGTCCAACTGCACGGGCACATGTTCGCTGCCGGCGACGACGCCATCGTCGATGCTCCCGGGGCGTGTGCGGCCCTCGAGGGCCTGCCCGTCATCCGGGCCGTCAGGCTGGAGGCCGGGGCCGGTGATCCCCTGGCGGCGGCCCGGACCTGGATCCGCATGGCGGAGATCGCGGGCGGGCGGCCGGCCATGGCGCTCGTGGATGCCGCCGTGCCTGGCGACGCAGCCGCGGGGCGGCTCGGAGGCACGGGGGAGCGGGCCGATTGGGGCCGAGTGGCCTCGGCTCCCGCCCTGCCGGTGCCGCTGGCGCTGGCGGGCGGGCTGACGCCAGCGAACGTCGCCCGGGCCATCGCCGCCAGCGGATGCCCGGCGGTGGACGCCGCCAGCGGCGTGGAAACGGCCCCCGGAGTGAAGGATCCGACCCTCGTGACGGCCTTCGTGGCCGCGGCCCGCCGGGCCTTGGGGCTTTCCAGCGACTAGGCCGCAACCCCGTGAATAGCCCTTTGCGAATCGGAACTGCCGGCTAAGATTTGGCGTTCTGCGTTCCCTCATTCCTGGAGGTTTTCCGTGGCCCACGTCGAAACTCGTCTGCCGTACAAGGTCGCCGATCTGTCGCTCGCCGATTGGGGCCGCAAGGAGATCATGCTTGCGGAGAACGAGATGCCGGGCCTGATGGCCCTGCGGGAGAAGTACGGCCGCTCGAAGCCCCTGGCTGGCGCGCGGATCGCCGGCTGCCTCCACATGACGATCCAGACGGCCGTGCTCATCGAGACCCTCAAGGAGCTCGGGGCCGAGGTCACCTGGAGCAGCTGCAACATCTTCTCGACCCAGGACCACGCCGCCGCCGCGATCGCCAAGGCCGGGTTCCCGGTCTACGCCTGGAAGGGAATGACGAACGAGGAGTTCGACTGGTGCATCGAGCAGACGCTGTTCTTCTCGGACGGCGAGCCGCTCAACATGATCCTCGACGACGGCGGCGACCTCACCGCCATGGTGCACCAGAAGTATCCGGAACTCCTGGGCGGCATCCGCGGCCTCTCCGAGGAGACGACCACGGGCGTCCACCGGCTCTACCAGATGCACGAGAACGGAGAACTCAAGCTCCCGGCGATCAACGTCAACGACTCGTGCACCAAGTCGAAGTTCGACAATCTCTACGGCTGCCGCGAGAGCCTGGCCGACGGCATCAAGCGGGCCACCGACGTGATGGTGGCCGGCAAGGTGGTGGTCGTGGCCGGCTACGGTGACGTCGGCAAGGGTTCTGCCCACTCGATGAAGTCGCTCGGGGCCCGCGTGATCGTCACCGAGATCGACCCCATCAACGCCCTGCAGGCGGTGATGGAAGGGTTCGAGGTGACCACCATGGAGGAGGCCGCCGCACGGGGCCAGATCTTCGTCACGGCCACCGGCTGCCGCGACGTGATCCGCGGCGAGCACATCGCCCGGATGCCCAACGACGCCATCATTTGCAACATCGGGCACTTCGACCTGGAGATCGACGTGGCCTGGCTGGAGAACACGAAGGGCATCAAGAAAGTCGAGATCAAGCCGCAGGTGGACCGTTACACGCTCCCCTCGGGCAACTCGGTGATCGTGCTGGCCGAGGGCCGCCTCGTGAACCTGGGCTGCGCCACCGGCCATCCGTCGTTCGTGATGAGCACGAGCTTTACCAATCAGGTGCTCGCCCAGCTCGCCCTCTGGCAGGATTCCGACAAGTACAACGTGGGCGTGCACTTGCTCCCCAAGAAGCTCGACGAGGAGGTGGCCCGGCTGCACCTCGACAAACTCGGCGTGAAGCTGACCAAGCTCACGAAGGAGCAGGCCGAATACCTGCACGTTCCTGTCGAGGGGCCTTTCAAGCCCGAGTACTACCGCTACTGAGTTCACGCGAAACACCGGCATCCTGCCGCCATGACGGGCGGACGCCCGTCGGCATTCAGTCGCTTGGGCATTCGAGCCGCATCCAAGGTGCGGCTCGAATGCCGGCTGCTCGCACCTCCGGGCTCGCAGGGTGAGCGGGCGACGTTCTCGCGATCTGAGTTCGGGTCCCAGGAGGGGTTGGCTGTGCCGTCGAGCCGGCGTTGCTGGCCAGCGGAGCCAGGATGGCGAAGCGCAGCCAGCATCGAGTGAGCGGAGGGCAGGATGCCCGCAGCGAACGTCCGGGCGAGACGGTACGGGCAACCCCGACCCACGGAAGGGTCTGCTTCGACAGGAATTGCGGAAGAGTCCGCGGGGTGGTGTTTCACGGGAAACAGCCGGCGGATTTGCTACCATTTCGGCCTCGATCGTCCAGAAGCAGCTCCGCCCGAGGACACACCACCCCATGCCCATCGTCGCCCCGCTCCGCGGCCTCCGCTACGACCCCAAGCACGTCGGCGCCCTGTCCCAGGTGATCGCGCCCCCCTACGACGTGATCGACGCCGCCCTGCAGACCAGCCTCTATGAGCGACACCCGGCCAACGTGATCCGCCTGGAGCTCAACCGTGAGGAGCCCGGCGACGACGAGCGGACCAACAAGTACTCCCGGGCAGCGAAGTTTCTCCGCGCGTGGCGGGAGCAGGGCGTGGTGATGCAGGAACCGGCTGCGGCGCTCTACGTCTACCACCAGGAGTTCGAGGTCGAGGGCGAGACGCACGTCCGCAGGGGCGTAATGGCCCGGGTGCGGCTGGAGCGGTTCGGCACCGGCAACATCCACCCGCACGAGGAGACGATGAGCGGGCCGAAGCAGGATCGGCTCCTGCTGACGCGGGCCTGCCGGGCGAACCTCTCCCAGGTCTTCGGGCTGTACCCGGACCCGTCCGGGGAGGTGCAGGCCCTGCTGGACGCGGCCGTGGCCGGACAGCCGCCGGTGGAAGCGACCGACCACCTGGGGGTGAAAAGCTGGATGTGGTCGCTCGCCGACGAGGCCTTGGCCGCGAAGGTGGCCGGCCTGATGGGCCCCAGGCCCGTGTTCATCGCCGACGGGCACCACCGCTACGAGACGGCCTGCAACTACCGCGACGAGGTGGCCGCGGCCTGGGCGGCGGAGCATGATGGCCAGCCGCTGCCGGTCGATCACCCGGCGAACTTCGTCCTCATGATGCTCGTGGGCATGAGCGACCCGGGGCTCGTCGTGCTCCCCACCCACCGGCTATTCGTCCAGCCGGCGGTGGCGTCGGCCCGAGAGCTCGAGGCCCGGCTGGGCGACTGCTTCACGACGGAGGCCGCCGGCACGGGGCCGGCCGCCGCCGAGCAGGTCTGGGGGCTGATCGATGCCGAGGCCGACCAGGGAGTCCTCGGCTTCTACACCGCCGGCGACCGGGCCTGGACGCTGGCGCGGATCACCCCGGCTGGCCGGTCCCGGATGGACCGCGTGGCCGCCGACCACGGGGCCGCCTGGCGGGGGCTGGGCGTATCGATCCTGCACCGGCTCGTGATCGGCGAGCTGTTGGGCGCCAAGGAGATCCCGACTCCCGGCTACGTGCACCTCGTCCGCGAGGTGGTCGACGGCCTCGGCACGGGACGCTACCCCCTCGCCGCCCTGGTCATGCCCGCGAGCGTCGAAGACATCCGCCAGGTGAGCGAAACCGGCGAACGGATGCCGGCGAAGAGCACCTACTTCTACCCCAAGCTCGCCAGCGGCCTGGTTTTCAATCCGCTGGACTGACTTCAAGCAAAACACCGGCATCCTGCCGGTTTTTGCTTGGGCATTCGGAGCCGCAGCCGAGGTGCGGCTCGAATGCCGGCTGCTCGCACCTCCGAGCGAGCAGGGCCGCCGCTGGGCGGCGGCACGCGGCCGCCCGCCGCGGCGGCGTGCGGAGCCGCGTGGGGGCGTGCGCGAGCGGTTCCGGTTCAGGGGAATTGTGGCCCGATCGCGGAAGTCGTCCGGCGTCTTTCTTTTCCGACCCACAGTTGATCAGGGAGGGGCTGCCCGTGCCCCGGGACCCGGCGTTGCTGGCCAGCGGAGCCATGGATGGCGGAGGGCAGCCAGCATCGAGCGAGCGGAGCTCAGGATGGGCGCAGTGAGCGTCCAGCGACGGGGCATGGGCAGCCCCGACCGCAGCGGCGTTCCACGTGAAAACCGGCAAGGCGGCACGGCTGCGCAGTGCAGGAAGGCTGGGCAAAGTTCGCGGTTTCACGTGGAACGGCGGCGGCGACCTTGCGCGCTGGATCGGTTTTCGCATGCCGGCGACGCGTCGTACCGATCATGCCTGGCGGCGCCGATATTCCGAAGGCACCTGTCGTGCACGGGTGATCGCCGGGAAGGATTCTGCGCGTGGGAAGGATTCTGTGCGTGGCCAACCAAAAGGGTGGCGTCGGCAAGACGACCACCGCCTCCAACCTGGCGGCAGCCCTCGCCCACGGTGGCCTGCGGACGCTGCTCATCGATCTCGACCCGCAGTGCAACGCCACCACCGGCTTCGGCGTCGCCCCCGCCGCATCGCATCCGCTCGTGGCTGAGGCGCCGCTCCACGAGTCGGTCGTCACGACGCACCTGCCCGGCCTGGCCGTCCTACCCGGCAGCCGAAGCGTCCGCGACGTGGAGCGGATCGCGGCCGCGGCCCGGTCCGGTTCGATGGTGCTCGAGCGGCACCTCGCCGGCGGGCTCAACGCCTGGGACTACTGCCTCATCGACTGCCCGCCGTCGGCGGGGGAGCTGACCCGCGCCGCGCTCGCCGGCAGCACCGAGGTGCTGATGCCGATCCAGTGCGAGTACTTCGCCCTGGAGGGTCTCACGCAGATGATCGAGGTGGTCCGCGACGTGATGCAGGAGCGGCCGGGCCGGCTCTCGTTCGGCGGCATCGTGCTCACGATGCACGACGCGGGTCTGGAACTGACAGCCGAAGTCGAGGCGGAAGTCCGCGACTTCTTCGGCGAGATCGTCTTCGAGACGGTCATCCCCCGCGACGTCGCCGTGGCCGAGGCACCGAGCCACGGCAAGAGCGTCATCGACTATGCGCCGCGCTCGTGGGGAGCGCGGGCCTATACGGAGCTGTGCATGGAGGTACGCGACTGTGAGTAGGGAACGACGGCTGGGCCGGGGGCTCGAGGCTCTCTTGGGACGCGCCGGGCTCGACCCGGCACCGGCGACTCAGGGCACGGCGGCGCTCGCCGCCCAGCCGGCCCGCAGCCCGCAGCAGGGACTCGGCGCGGGCGCCGCCCGGCTGATCCTCCATGCGCCCGAGGAGCTCGAGCAGGCGGCAGCCGCGCTGCCGGCCACCGAGGTCGCCGTGGCGACGATCGATCCCAATCCGTGGCAGCCGCGGAGCGTGCTCGACGACGCCGACCTGGCCGAACTGGCGGCGAGCCTCCGCGAGCATGGGCTGGTGCAGCCGATCGTGGTCCGAACGCGGGGCGAACGCCACCAGCTGATCGCCGGGCAGCGGCGGCTCGCCGCCGCCCGACGCCTGGGCTGGGAGCGGGTGGCCGTCCGGGTGCTCGACGTGGACGACCGGCAGATGGCGGAGATCGCCATCGTCGAGAACCTGCAGCGCCGCGACCTCGACGCGCTCGAGAAGGCGGCGAGCTTCAAGCAGTATCTCGCCACCTGGGGCTGCACGCAGGAGGAACTCGCCAGGCGGCTGTCGATCGACCGCTCGCACGTGGCCAACCTGATCCGCCTGCTGGAACTGCCCGAGGCGGTCCAGCGGCAGTTGCGGTCGGGGGCCATCTCGATGGGCCATGCCCGCGCGCTCCTGCCGCTCGGCGACGAGGAGGAGCAGGTTCGGCTGGCGGCACGCGTGGCCGGCGAGGGCTTGTCCGTGCGGGCCGTGGAGACCGAAGTGCAGGAGATCCTGCGGCGTGACGAGGCCACCGACGCCGACGAGGCGGTGCCGCCGGCCGCGGGCGACGGGACGCAGGCCGGGCCGGCGTCGGTGCGGCGGAAGCCGGGCCGGCCGGCCACGCGGCGGTCGAGCCAGATCGTCGCCGTGGAGAACCAACTGCGACGGGCGCTCGGGGTCAAGGTGGTCGTGCACGCCAACGGCAAGGGGGCGGGCCGGATCGTGATCCCGTTCGCCGACCTCGACGAGTTTCAGCGGCTGCTCGACCACGTCACCGAGTAGCCGTTGGACGGCTGGTCGGCGTGCTACACTGCGGCTCCCGCGGGGCGTAGCGCAGTCTGGCTAGCGCGCTTGGTTTGGGACCAAGAGGTCGAGAGTTCGAATCTCTCCGCCCCGATTCTTTTCATCGTTGAAAAAGGTGTTTTTGATCGCCGGCCGATCGTGGGCAAATCGTTCCGCATCGAGGGGGCAAGAGTCGGGCGCCGCTGGACGAATCTTGAGCGGTGGCAGGCCTGGTGGCAGAACGAGGGGAGCTGCGACCCGAAGTACCGGTGAGCCGCTGTCGCGGCGGGCTTGGTTTCACCGCTGCCACACCCGCCGCGCGTGGAATCCGTCCCGGGCGGCGACTACGATTCCCCGCATGGAAAAGCACCACTTCCCCGGCCGCCGGCGCGGATCGCTGGCCAGCCTGTGCATCGTCGCCCTGTCGGCATCGGGCTCCGCGTCGGCCTTCGACGGCTGGCAGGGGATGCGGGTCATCCCGCTCGACGGCAAGGCCGAGCGCCTGGCCGTGGCCGACCTCGGCGCCGACGGCCGTGACGACGTGATCGTCGTCAACCCGCGACAGGCACGGCTCGACCTCTACCGGTGGCTGGCGCCCGCCGAGCGGACACGCGAGGACAAGAAGGATCCCGACCGGCCGAACGAGCTGCCGTTGGCCGCCGACTGGGCGCACGGCGAGGTGGCGATCGACGAGATGCCGGTGGACGCCGTGGCCCACGACGTGGACGGCGACACGCGGCCCGAACTGCTCGTCCTCACGACGCCTTCCAATCGCGTGTCGATCTACGCCCAGGCCGCCGGCAAGGCCATCGACGCCAAGGGGGCCTGGAAGAAGGCCGGCGAGTGGAACCTCCTCGCCGGCACGCCCACGGGCAAGAGCGGCAGCCTCCTCGTCCGCGATCTGCCCGGCGGCAAGCATGAACTCCTCGTCGGCACCGAGCAGGGCATCCAGCAATTGCCTCTCGTCCGCGGCGGCCGGGCGGTATGGCTCGCCCCGCGCGAGATCCGCAGTCGGCTCGACTGGCATCTCGCCGATATGGACGGCGACGGTGACGACGATCTCGTGGAGTGGTCGAGCGTGGCCCGGCAGGTCGTCCGCTGGTATCCCTGCGCCGCCGACGGCAGCCTGCTGCCGGCCCAGACGATCCACGATCAGACGGTCGAGGGCCTGCAGACGGCGGCGCCGATGTCCGGTAAGGCCGACCTGCTGCTCCTCGGCGGCAGCGACAAGGGCGTGCTCCGCCGGTACCAGCTGGCGAAGGGCGAGACGACGGACGTGGGCCGCCAGGACGCCCTGCCGATGGCAGCCGCTGCCAAACGCGGCTGGTGCGGCATCCTGATCGGCACCGACGCCAGCCGGACGCCGGCCCTCGTGGCCGTCGATTCGGCCCAGCCGCGTCTCCGCGTCCACCGCCTGGGCGACGACGGCTGGCTCGCCGAGGAGACCTTTCCCGCGATCGTCGGCATCAAGGCGCTCGCGGCCCCGGCGGCCCAGCCGGGCACGCTGCTCGTGTGGGCCAAGGATGCGGCCGACCTGCACCGCTGCCGCTGGGAGAACGGCCGGCTCACCTACCCGCAACCCTGGGAGCAGGAGGGCAAGGATCGCAAGATCCTCGCCCTCGACGTCGTCGGGTCCACCACGTGGTGGGCGCAGCGGGTCGGCGCCGACGTGGACCTCTTCGTCTGGCCGGCCGACAAGGCGGAGCCGGTCAAGACCCGCTACCCCGGCCTCGGGACCAAGGTCGAGCAGGTGGTGTGGTTGGGCGGCGACATGCTGCTCGTGCAGGACGCCTACGCCACGGCGGGCAAGCTCGTGACGCTCGTCGACGGCAAGCCGGTGACGACCACGCCGGCGCTCCTCGCCAAGATGGATCCCGCCGAATACGGCGTGCTGGAGGTGGGCGGCAAGCTCCGCAAGGCCCGACTCACCGACGGCGTCCTCCAGTGGCTCGGCGACGACCTCCATCCGGTTGACCAGGTGATGCTCACCGAGGGCCAAAAGATCGCCTCCTACCTGCCGATCGCGGCCGATCCGGGCAAGCCCGCGACCGCCTGGGCGCTCGAGCAGGGGGGCGGCTTCCTCCACCGGCTCGTCGCCGACGAGGCGGGCGTGATGCGGGTGGTGGAGAGCGTGAAGCCGCCGACCGGAGCCACGCTCCGCGGCGATCGGGTGCTCGGCACGGTGCTCGTGGATCAGGAGCGGATCGTGCGACTCTCCCGCGGGCAGCCCTGGGACCTGAAGCTTCTGGAGAGCATCGACGGGCGGGTCGACCGCCGCAGCGGCGTGAGCGAGTCGACGATCCATCGGATCCTGGTCACCGACATCGACGGTGACGGAAGCCAGGACGTCGCGCTGTGCGACGACCGCAAGCACCAGCTCACGGCCATGCTGCGGGGGGCCGACGCCCTGCAGCGGTCGGTGACCTGGAAGGTGTTCGAGGATCGCAAGTATCCCTACGACGGCGGCGAGTCGAAGGACATGGTCTCCGAGCCGCGACGGATCGCGGGGCTGAACGCCGACGGCGACGCCGCCCGCGACCTCGTCATGGTCAGCCAGGACCGGCTGGTGATTTATCTCGGAAACGACAAGGAGGCCCCATGATGCCGCGCCGTCCCCTGTTCACGGTCCTGGGCGCCGCCCTGCTCGTCGCCGCCTCCGCGGCCGGCGCCGCCGAGATCGTCACCGTCACGCTCGTGGGTGGCGGCAAGGTCACCGGCCCCCTGCTGCGGCAGAACGACGACGGCGTCGTCCTCGACCTCGGCTTCGAAGTCGTGCAGATCCCCGCCAAGCGGGTGCTCGCCGTCACGAGCGAGGACACCAGCGGCCGCAGGCAGGAGGTGGAGACCGATCGCGGCATCTTCCGCACCGGTACGCTCGAGGCCCGCGAGGTGCCGGAACTGGTGCGGCGGTTCGGCGAGGCGGTGGTCATGGTCCGCAATCCCGGCGGCCTGGGCACCGGTTTCCTCATCAGCCGCGACGGCCACCTGGTCACCAACTACCACGTCGTGGAGAACAACACCCGGCTGCAGGTGACGCTGTTTCGCAGGACGGACAAGGGCTTCGAGAAGACGGAGTTGCGGAAGGTGAAGATCGTCGCCCTCCAGCCGCTCCGCGACCTCGCGATCCTGCAGCTCGACGCCGAGGAGGCCAAGGGACGGCTGCCCGAACCGGTGGTGATCAACGACCGCGACGACCTGCGGGTGGGCGACATGGTGTTCGCCATCGGCAACCCGCTGGGCATGGAGCGGAGCGTGACCCAGGGCATCGTCTCGAGCACGACCCGTACGATCGACCAGATGCGACTCATCCAGACCGATGCCGCGATCAACCCGGGCAACAGCGGCGGGCCGATCTTCAACGCCCGCGGCGAGGTGGTGGCGGTGGCCTGTGCCGGCGCCGCGATCTTCGACGGCCTGGCATTCGGGATCCCGGCCAACGAGCTGATCGACTTCCTCGTCCACCGCGACACGTATCTCTACGACGAGTCGCAGCCGCAGAACGGAGTCACCTACCTGCCGCCGCCGTTCCGGCCGGCGGCGCCCGCCGAGAAGGCGAAGGAGTCGCGATGAACGCCATCCGTCAGGTTGCCCTGCTGGCCCTCGTGGCCGCGACGTCCTGCGCGAGTCCGTGGGCTGCGGCCGCGGACCTGCGGCCGAGTTGGGAGTGTCTCCCGGAAGCCACGGCCGTCATGGTGCGGCTGCCGCAGCCGCAGGAGTTCGTCGCGGCCCTGCGGACGCGGACGAAGTTCGGCGCGACCGTCCTCAACGAGCAGCGGTTGACGCGGGTGTGGAAACTGTTCATCGACAAGTTCCGCCGCGATGGCGCCGGCAAGCAG
>JBIPLS010000092.1:0-13183 GCA_044368305.1 Pirellulales bacterium | reverse complement strand
GCCTTGAGGTCTTCTTGTTTGCGCTGAGCCGCTCACCCACCCAACACAGCGCGGTGCTGTCATCAATATGCTGGCACGTGATGCGGTTGTCGCGAAAGGACTTGCGGCTCACTTTGTGCCATTCGTGGCTGTCACCTTTTTCCCCGAACCACGATGACCGCGCCCGTTCATGACCACGTGACGGGCCTGGAGACGCGGGCCGCCCTGCAGGCGTTCCTCGACGCACGCGACGTGTCCACTCCGCTGGCCGTCGTTCTCTGCGACGTCGTCGGCCTCAAGGCGGCCAACGAGCGTTGCGGCTTCTCCGCCGGCGACGCCGTGCTGCGGCGGGCGGCCGATCGGATCCGCGCGGCGGCGGCCGACGCGGCGATCGTCGCCCGTCTGGGGGGCGACGAATGCGTGGCCGTGTTCACCGGATCCGATGCCGCGGCAGCCGCGACACGAACCCGCGACCGACTCGCGGCACCGGGCGCCCCGGCCCTCCGGGCCGCGGCCGACACGCTGCGGCCGGGCGAGTCGGCCCCGGCGTTCGTGGATCGTCTCTATGCAATCCTGCGACGTTCCTGAATAATCCCGGTCGACGGGCTTCCCGTCGCCCCTCCTCGTGCCGGCCAGGGACCAGCGGCCGGCCTTCCCGCAGGCATCCGCGCCCCCCGTGTCCACTTCCAGCCCCGCCGGCACCCGCCGCGACGACATTCGCAACATCGCCATCATCGCCCACGTGGACCACGGCAAGACCACGCTCGTGGACTGCCTGCTGCGGCAGAGCGGCCAATTCCGGGCCAGTCAGCTCTCCGAGCGGATGCTCGACTCCAACGACCTCGAAAAGGAGCGCGGCATCACCATCCTGGCGAAGAACATCGCCGTGGAGTGGAAGGGCAAGAAGATCAACATCATGGACACCCCGGGCCACGCCGACTTCGGCGGCGAGGTGGAGCGGGTGCTGCGGATGGCCGACGGGGCGCTGGTGCTCGTGGACGCCGCCGAGGGGCCGATGCCGCAGACGCGGTTCGTGCTCTCCAAGGCGCTCGAGTGCCGGCTGCGACCGGTGGTCGTGGTCAACAAGATCGACCGGCCGGACGCCCGGCCGCTGGAGGTGCTCGACGAGATCCTCGGACTGTTCCTCGAACTCGGGGCCGACGACGACCTGGCCGACTTCCCCTTCGTCTACGCCTCGAGCCGCGGCGGCTACGCCTCCCACGACCCGGCCGTCCGCGAGGGCACGATGGAGCCGCTGCTCGACATGGTGCTGGAGAAGATCCCCGGCCCGCTAGTCGATGATACGGCCCCGCTGCGGATGCTCGTCACCACGCTCGACTGGTCCGACTACGTCGGCCGGATCGCCATCGGCCGCGTCGAGTCGGGCACGCTCACCAAGGGGGCGGCGGTGGTCCGCTCCACGGCCGCGGGGGCGCTCGTGCCGGCAAAGCTCGTGGGCGTGCAGTCGTTCGACAAGCTCGGCCGGATCGACGTCGAGACCGCGACGGCGGGCGACATCGCCGCGGTGAGCGGCATCGAGAACGTCGAGATCGGCGACACGATCTGCGACGCGAACGACCCCCGGCCGCTCCCCCGACTGACCGTGGACGAGCCGACGCTCTCGATGGTGTTCGGGATCAACACCTCTCCCCTGGTGGGCAAATCGGGCAAGTTCCTCACCACGCGGCACCTCCGCGACCGGCTCGACAAGGAGCTGGAGAAGAACGTCGCCCTCCGCGTGCAGCCGATCGAGAACACCGAGCAGTTCGCGGTCAGCGGCCGCGGCCTGCTCCATCTCTCGGTGCTCATCGAGACGATGCGGCGGGAGGGATTCGAGATCTCCGTGGGCAAGCCGAGGGTCATCCTCCGCAAGGAGGGCGACACGGTGCTCGAGCCCTACGAGACGCTCGTGGTGGAGGTGCCGCACGACAAGCTCGGGCCGGTGATGGAGCTGACGGGCTCCCGCCGCGGCCAGCTCAAGCACATGGGCTCGCGGGGCGAGTTCGCCCACACGACGTTCTCGATCCCCGCCCGCGGCCTGATCGGCCTCCGCACCCGCGTGCTCAACGCCACGCAGGGCACCGCGATCATGCACCACCGGTTCGAGAAGTGGGGGCCGATGGAGGGCGAGGTGGGGGGCCGGGCCAACGGCGTGCTCGTCTCCATGGTCCCCGGGAAGGCGGTGGCCTTCGGCCTCGACGGCCTGCAGGAGCGGGCGGACCTGTTCATCGAGCCGGGCGACGAGGTCTACGAGGGGATGATCTGCGGGGAGAACGCCCGGTCCGAGGACATGACCGTCAATCCCACCAAGGAGAAGAAGCTCACCAACATGCGGGCCAGCGGCAGCGACCGCAACATCCTTCTCAAGCCGCCGCGGCGGATGTCGCTGGAGGAGGCCCTCGAATACATCGAGGACGACGAGCTGGTGGAGGTCACGCCCGCCGTGATCCGGCTGCGGAAGATCCTTCTCTCGGAGCACGAGCGGCGGAAGGTGTCGCGGCAGAAGGCCGGGGCCACCTGACGCGGCCGCCCGGCAGTGCCGCCGGCAGGCGGGTTCGGCCGGCGGCGGGAAGCCGCGGTGGACGCCCCGCAGGGCCGGCCTTATACTCCGCGGCTCGCCTGGGGCGAACGCCGCCGCCCCCCTGGTCCTCCGGCGGCGTCCCTGGCAGATCGAGGTTTCGGAGCACGCATGGTCAAGTTGACGGTTCGCGAACGGGAGAGCATTCAGGAGGCGGTCCGCCGCTTCCGCAAATTGGTCGAGCGCAGTGGCATCAAGAAGGAGATGCGGCGCCGCGAGTTCTTCGAGAAGCCGAGCGAGACCAAGCGCCGCGCCCGCCTCCGCGCCGAGCGCCGCACCAAGCGGAACCGACTGCTAGGCGTGTGACGCCCAGTCGAGGGCGACGTCGAGCCACGGGGCGTCGTGCGTCGGCCATCCCGTGCTCACCCGGTCCACGCCCGTGGCGGCGATCGCCGCCACCGTCTCGGGGCGGATGCCGCCCGAGGCTTCGAGCACCACGCCCGGCGCCGTGGAGTCCCGGAGCCGCACGCACCGCGCCAGCTCGTCGGGCTGCATGTTGTCGAGGAGCACGATGTCGGGACCGGCCGCCAGCACCGGCTCGAGGACGGCGACGTCGTCGATCTCCACCTCGACCACCATCCGGTCCACACGGGCGGGCGGAAAGGTCCGCTGCAGGAAGCCGCGGGCCCGCCGCACCGCGTCGGCCGGCGCGAGCCCCGCGACTCCGCAGGCCGCGAGGTGGTTGTCCTTGATGAGGATCGCCTCGTAGAGCCCGCCGCGATGGTTCCATCCACCGCCCGCGCGGACCGCGTACTTGTCGAGCAGCCGCCAGCCGGGAACGGTCTTCCGCGTGTCGTAGACGCGACAGCCGGTGCCGGCGACGGCATCCACGAGCCGCCGCGTGGCCGTGGCCACGCCCGACATCCGGCCGAGCACGTTCAGCACCACCCGCTCCGCGGACAGCACGCTGTGGGTGGCGCCGGCGAGGGTGGCCACGACGTCGCCGGCCGCCACGACGGCCCCGTCGGCGACGGTCGGGGTGAGCGCCAGGCCGGGATCCGCCACCTCCGCCACCACCGCGGCCGCCGGCAGGCCCGCGATCACGCCCGGCTTGCGAGCCACGACGTCCAGGCGGCTGCGGGCGTCGCGTTCGATCAGGCTGACGCTCGTCCAGTCGCACTCGTGCCCCAGGTCCTCGGCGAACCACCCGGCGGCCGCCTGCCGCACGTGGGCGGCGAGCCGCTCGTCCCAGGCCACCTGGTGGAAGTCGGGACAGCGGCGGGGCGGGGCCGGGGGCGTGATCGATGCGGACACGGTAAAACTCGCGGCTGAAGGGCCTCGGCCGGCCCGGCGGCCGGGCGCGGCTCCGGCCTGCTATGGTACGTGAAGGCCATCCTCCCAGGGTAGCGTCGTGAACCGCATCGACTCCGCCGCATCGCCGATCCCCGCCCGGGTGCAGTCGTTGCTCGCGGCGGCGACGGCAGCCGCGGTCGTGGCGATCGCCGTGTGGTTCGTGGCGGCAGGCGGGCTCCGCGGCGGGCTCGTCCAGCACGACGCCCCGCCCGCGGGCGGCGGCCGGTTCACCGTGAACGTCAACACGGCCGACGCGGCCGAACTCGCCCAGCTCCCCGGTCTCGGCCCCGCCACCGCGCGGCGGATCGTGGAGCACCGCCGCGGGCACGGCCCGTTCGCGAGCCTCGACGCCCTGCTGGACGTGCCCGGCATCGGCCCGGCCACGCTCGCCGGGATGCGGCCCCACCTGCGGCCGATCGGCGGGCCGGGAGATGAGACGCCGTGAGCGGGCAGCCCCTCCAGCCCGGCGTCTTCGAGCTCGTGGCGCCCTACGCTCCCGCCGGCGACCAGCCGGCCGCGATCGAGGCGCTCGTCCGCGGGGTCGAGGAGGGCCGCGGGTCGCAGGTGCTGATGGGGGTGACCGGCTCGGGCAAGACCTTCACCATGGCCAACGTCATCGCCCGCGTCGGCCGCCCCGCGCTCGTGCTCTCCCACAACAAGACGCTGGCCGCCCAGCTGTACGCGGAGTTCCGCGACTTCTTCCCGCACAACGCCGTCCACTACTTCGTCAGCTACTACGACTACTACCAGCCCGAGGCCTACATCCCCCAGCGCGACATCTACATC
Source organism: Pirellulales bacterium (assembly GCA_044368305.1). Lineage (GTDB taxonomy): Bacteria > Planctomycetota > Planctomycetia > Pirellulales > UBA1268 > QWPN01. Next base: position 8,547 of record JBIPLS010000092.1, on the reverse strand, counting down.
GAGAAGGATGCCGCCATCAACAAGGAGATCGACCGGCTGCGGCTGGCGGCGACCAGCGCCCTGGTCAGCCGCCGCGACGTGATCGTGGTGGCGAGCGTGTCCTGCATCTACGGCCTCGGCTCGCCGGACGACTATCGGGCGATGGTCGTGCGGCTCGTGGGCGGCATGTCGCTGGCCCGCGACGCGCTGCTGGAGCGGCTCGTGGCCGTCCACTACGAGCGGACCGACGTGGTCCTGGAACGGGGCAAGTTCCGCGTCCGCGGCGATGCGGTGGACATCTGGCCGCCGTACGACGAGCTGGCCTGCCGGGTCGAGTTCTGGGGCGACGTGGTGGAGTCGATCGCGGTCATCCATCCGGTGAGCGGCGAGGTGGCGGCCAAGAAGGACGAGACGTACTTCTACCCGGCCCGCCACTTCGTCATGCCCGAGGATCGCATCAAGGCCGCCGTGGCGACCATCAAGGCGGAACTCGAGCAGCGGCTGGAGGAGCTCAAGGGCCAGGGCAAGCTGCTCGAGGCCCAGCGGCTCGGCGCCCGCACCCGGTTCGACATCGAGATGCTCCTCGAGGCCGGCTTCTGCCCGGGCATCGAAAACTACTCCCGGCCGCTGTCGGGCCGGGCCCCGGGCAGCACGCCGGGCACGCTGTTCAACTACTTTCCCGACGACTTCCTGTTCTTCGTGGACGAGTCGCACGTCACGGTGCCGCAGGTTCGCGGCATGTACGCCGGCGACAAGAGCCGCAAGCAGACGCTCGTGGACCACGGCTTCCGCCTGCCCAGCGCGCTCGACAACCGGCCGCTGAAATTCGACGAATGGGAGCGGCGGCTCCACGAGACGATCTTCGTCTCGGCCACCCCGGGCCCGTGGGAGCTCGGTCGCACCGGCGGCGAGGTGGTCGAGCAGGTGATCCGGCCCACCGGCCTGCTCGACCCCGTGATCGAGATCGTGCCCGCGAAGCAGCAGGTGCCGCACCTGGCCGCCGAGATCGACAAGGTCGTGGCGGCCGGCCAGCGGGTGCTCGTCACCACGCTCACCAAGAAGCTGGCCGAGGACCTGGCGGCCTACTTCACGGAGCGGAAGGTGCGGTGCAAGTGGCTGCACAGCGAGCTGGACGCCTTCGAGCGGGTGGAACTGCTCAAGGATCTCCGCGAGGGGAAGTTCGACGTGCTCGTGGGCGTGAACCTGCTCCGCGAGGGACTCGACCTGCCCGAGGTGTCGCTCGTGGCGATCCTCGACGCCGACAAGGAGGGCTTCCTGCGGAGCGAAACCTCGCTCATGCAGACGATCGGCCGCTCGGCCCGCAACGTCGATGCCCGCGTGATCCTCTACGCCGACACCGTGACGGAGTCGATGCGGCAGGCGGTCGACGAAACGCGACGCCGCCGCGCGCTCCAGGAGGAGTACAACCGCGTGCATGGCATCACGCCCGAGACGATCCGCAAGGAGATCCGGGCCGGGATCGAGGCCGAGGCCGCCTCCCGCGACCGCGCCTTTGCGGCCGTGGGCCGGAGCGACGAGTCGGGCCGCCGGGCCGCCGAGCTCCTCGAGCAGCTCGAGGCCGACATGATGCAGGCCGCCGCCGACCTGGAGTTCGAGCGGGCGGCCCGGATCCGCGACGAGATCGCCGCGCTCCGCGAGGGCAAGGCTCCCGCGGCATCCGGCCGCGGGCGGCGCGGCCGGGGTGGTTCCGCAGGCGGCCGCATTCCCCGGCCGAAATCGCTGTGACCGCGACGCCCTCCGAACCGTCCGCCGCCGCCGATCGGCCGGCTCCCGAGCCGGAAGCCGACGTGGCGGCCGTCCTGCAGGATCCGGCCGCGCTCTGGGCCGCGGTCCAGGAGGCCAGCGGCGAATACGTCGCGCTCGTGGATCGGGCGGGAATCATCAGGCACTGCAACCGCGTGGACGAGGGCTTCACCCGCGACCAGGTCGTCGGTCACAGCTTCATCCGCTTCACCGTGCCGGAGTCGTCGGTCGCGCTGCTCGACGCGCTCGAGCAGGTATTCACGACCGGCGAGGTGCGCACGCTCGAGACCACGGTGCGGCGGCTCGACGGCACGCTGAATTACTTCGCCCTGCGGATCGCCCCCGTCCGCCGCGCCGGCCGCACGGTCGCGGTGCTGGCCTGCTGCGAGAACATCCGGCCCCTGAAGGCGTCGGAGCAGGCGCTGACCCACGAGCGAAACGTCCTCAAGCGGCTGCTGCAGATCCAGGAGCGGGAGCGGCAGCTCGTCTCCTACGAGATCCACGACGGCATCGCCCAGTATCTCGCCGGCGCCCTCATGCACCTCCAGGCCTGCCAGCACGCCGGCGCCCCGGAGGCCGCCCGCGAGCTCGACGAGGGGCTGCGGCTGCTGCAGGCCGCGACCGAGGAATCCCGCCGGCTCATCGGCGGCCTGCGGCCCCCGGCCCTCGACGAGCTGGGCCTGGTGGACGCGGTCGAGTCGCTGGTGGAGGAGGCGCGGGTGGAAATCGGCGCCGTCGCATTCGCGCACCACCTGCCCGGCAGGCGGCTCGAACCCCAGCTCGAGACCACGATCTTTCGCATCGTCCAGGAGGCGATCACCAACGCCCGCAAGCACGCCCGGGCCGGCCACCTGGAGGTGGAGCTGTCGCGAACCGCCAACCGGGTGCGGATCGTCGTCACGGACGACGGCCGGGGCTTCGACCCCGCCGCCGTGCCGGAGGATCGTTTCGGCCTGGAGGGCATCCGCCAGCGGTCGAAACTGCTCGGTGCCGAACCCCGGATCACGTCCGCGCCGGGCCGGGGGACGACGATCGACGTCACCCTGCCTGTGCCCGGGATCTGATCGATCAGGCCGCCTTGGCGGGCGTCTGCAGCGACTCCAGCGAGCGGCCCAGCCGCCGCCGGCCGGTGGTCGCCGTGGTCGGCTGATCGACGATCTTCGGCTCCCGGTGGACCGTCAGCCTGTCGCGCAACGACTGGGCGAGGGCGGGGCCGAAGTCCTCGGTGCTCGCCCGCGTGCCGACGTCCTCGACGGCGTCGGCCAGCCCGAGCACGACCGCCTGCCGCACCCCTTCACGCAACCACTGAAAAAAACTCATCGCGATTCCTCCCCACCGACGCCGTCGAACGGCGGCCCATCCGCCATGTCTCCGGTATCGGCGGGTCAGCGCCGGGGCTGGACGCGGCCGCCGCGGCGTGCGGGAGCGGGCCTCTGGGCAGGATGTGCGGCCGCGTCCGTGCGGCTCAGGCAGACGAGGCAGATGTCGTCGCTCTGCACCTGCCCGGCGGCGTGCCGCTCGACGTCGGCGAGGATCCCACGGCCGACCTCCACGGCCGTCTGCCCGGACGCGGCCACGACCCGCTCCAGCCGGTCGAGGCCGTAGCAGCGCCGCTCGTGGTCGAGCGCCTCGCTGATCCCGTCGGTGTGGAGCACCAGCACCGCGCCGGGCTCGATGGCGATTTCGCACGAGCGGTAAGCGCAGTCGGGGACCATGCCCAGCGGCAGCCCGCCCAGGTCGGCACCCACGGTCGTGACGATCCCCGTCGGGCCGCGCAGGTAGGCAGGCAGATGCCCGGCGTTGCACACCGTGGCCCGGTGGGCGGCCGGATCGAGCACGACGACGACGAGGGTGGCGAACCGGTCGTCCCAGCCCCCGCGGAGGAAGCTCTCGTTGATTCGGGCAACCGCCCGTGCCACGTCGGGCTCGCTGGCCAGGCAGTAGCGGATGTCGGCGGAGAGGGCGGCCATGAGCAGGGCGGCGGCCACGCCCTTGCCCGAGACGTCGGCGAGCACGACCGCCAGCCGGCCGTCCGGCAGGGGCACGTAGGTGAAGAAGTCGCCGCCGACCTGCCGGGCCGACTCGTAGAAGTCGAACACCTCGTAGCCGGCGATGCAGGGCGGGCAGGCGGGAAGCAGGCCCTGTTGCACGCGGTTGGCGAGGGCCAGGTCGCGGTCGATCTGCTCGCGGGCGACACGCTCGTCGTGGGCCAGCGCCTGCTCGATCGCCTGGGCCGCCTGGCCCGCGACGCCGGCGAGCACCTCCAGGTCGTCGGCCGAGAAACCGTTGCGCACGTCCCGCGAGTCGATCTGCACCACCCCCAGCAGCCCGGAGCCGCCGACGACCGGCACGCACATCACCGACCGGATCCGACAATCCACGACGCTGTCATGGTCGCTGAAGCGGCTGTCGGCGCCCGCGTCGGCCGACAGCACCGCCCGCCGCGTCTCCGCCACCTGGCCGATCAGCGAGAGGCTCAGCCGCAGCGGCCCGGGCTCGGCCTGCCCCTTGATCTTCCGGGCCCGCAGCACCAGCCGCTCCGAGCCGCGGTCCACCAGGAGCACGAAGCCGCGCTCGGCCCGCGGGAAGATCTCGAGCAGGCCGTCGAGCATCCGCGGCAACACCTCCTCGACCGACAGCGAGGCGCCGATGGCGCGGTTGAGCCCGATCAAGGCCCGCAGTTTCGCCTCCGCATGGTGCCCGAGCGGCTCCTCGTCCGCGGCCTGCGCCACGTCCATCTGGGAGAGGATCATCGACGCCGGCCCGCCCGCGGCGTCGAGATCGACGAAGGCGTCGGAGTCGTCCCGGCCGGCGGCGGCAGCGGCGGGGCGTGCGGCCGCCCGAGACGTTCGCAGGAAGACGATCCGCCGGCCGCAGACGTCAAGTTCGTCGCCGTGGGCGAGCGGCTGCCGGCTGGTGAGCGGGCGGCCGTTGAGCGACGTGCCGTTGCGGCTCTGCAGATCCTCGACGAAGGCCGCGCCGGCGACGAGCGTGACGGCGGCGTGCTGGCGGCTGACGGCCGGCTCGTCGATGACGAGATGGCAGCCGGGGTGCCGGCCGATCACGACGCGGTCGGCGGCGATCTTGAATCGCTTGCGGCCGCGTTCACCGTGCAGTTCGAGGAAGGCCACGTTCGCCTCGGTCGCGTCGCCCCGGCGGCGGGGGCCTGGGCGGGCCCACAGGTCGAGCGGGCAACCGCGATTGCCGACGCCTCGAGGAGCGGTTAGGCTCAGGCTCTCCGGGGCCGCAGCATACCGCTCGCTGGCAGCCGGCGCCGAATCGTCTCCCCGGCCCTGGGTCGCCCCAGGCGGCTCGTGAGGCCGATTTTGGGGAATGGTGTAACGGTAGCACGACTGGCTCTGAACCAGTTAGTCTAGGTTCGAATCCTAGTTCCCCAGTCCGTATCTCTCACGCGCCGAGGGGCTTGCGCAAGCTTTATCTCTCACGCGCCGAGGGGCTTGCGCAAGCTTTATCTCTCACGCGCCGAGGGGCTTGCGGAAGCTTTATCTCTCACGCGCCGAGGGGCTTGCGGAAGCTTTATCTCTCACGCGCCGAGGGGCTTGCGGAAGCGGTTGGGGGGGCCGATGAGAGGGGCGACGTGCCGACGTGTCGCTGCCGTTTATCTCTCACGCGCCGAGGGGCTCGCGCACGCGGTTGAGGGGCCGACGAGAGGGGCGACGTGCCGGCGGTCGCGTCTCCGGCGGAATCCATGGCGGAACGATTCACGATGACATGGCTGCATCGGGCCGTGGCGGTCGTCGCCGCGTCGCTCCTCGTTCCTTCGGCCGCCGGCCTGTGTGCCGAGTGGTCGGCCGTGACGACCACCGACGGGCGGCGGATCGTCGGCACGGTGACACGCACCGCGAAGGGCATGGTCGTCGCGGACGGCCTGCGGGACGTCCACGTGGCCGACGCGATCGTCGTGCGGACGGAGCCCGTGGCCGCACCGCCGGCGCCCCCGACCTACGAGCTCAACCGCGAGCTCGTCGACGGGAAGAAAAAGGGCCGCATCGATCCGGTCGTGCGGAACTTCGACCGCGGCCCCCCGGACGCGGCCGGCGTGGCCGCCGTGAGCCTCGTGGATCCCAAACTGGGGCCGCTGTCGTTCCGCATGGCGGTGACCCGGCTGACGCCCACCACGTACCGCCTGGAGGGCATCGAGTATCGGATGCTGCTGGAGTATCCGATCGCGAGCGCCGGCCCGTTCGCGGCCAGGCACGCGATGGAGTCGGCGCGGCCCGAATCGGTCGAGCGCACCATGCACGCGGCGCGGTTCCTGCGGATGCTCGGCGCCCTCGAGCCAGCCCGGGAGCTGCTGGCCTGGGCGGAGCGTGCCGCGCCCGACCACCGCGACGTGGTCGAGGAACGACGGCAGCAGGAGGCCGAGCCCTGGCAGCGAACGCTCGCCGAACTGCGCCGGCTGGCGCTCTCGGACCGCGGGCAACAGGCCAGGGCCGCCGCCGAGAAGATGGCCATCCCCGCCACGCTCGAGGCCGTCGATCCCGAACTGCACGCCGCGCTGCGGCAACTCGTCGGCGACATTCGCGACGAGGCGCGGGTCGTCGCCGAGGTGCGTGCCAAGCTGCCGCACGGCCTGCCGGCGGACGGGACCGAGCCGAGCGGCCCGCAAGCGCGGCGGCTGGCCCGGATCTTGGCTCTCGAGCCCGCCGTCGCCGACGATCCGACGGTCGTGCCGCTGCTGGCCCAGGAATGGGTTGACGCGTTCCCCGATCCCGGTCCCGACGCCGCATCCCTGCGCGACGCGGTCGCGCTCGCCACGGAGACCGCGAACTTCTTCCACGCCGGCGAGTCCGCCGCGGCGCCGGCCCTTGCTGCCAGGTACACGGAAAGTCGGCTGCCGCTGGCGGTGAAGGTGGCAATCATCCGTCATGCCCGCAGGTTCGAGCCGCCGCCGGCGGCGCCGGCTTGGGAAAAAATCGAGTACAAGCACCCGCGCAGCAAGCGGGCCTACCACTACTTCATGCAGCTGCCGTCGAGCTACCGGGCGGACACGCCGGCCCCGGTGCTGGTCTGCCTGCACGGCCAGGTCACTGAAGCGTCCGTTATGAACCGCTACTGGGGCCCGACCGCCGAGCGGTACGGGCTCGTGCTCGTCAGCCCCGAGTACGTCTACGGTCGCGAGTTCGGCTACCAGGCGTCGCAGGAGGAGCACGAGGCCGTTCTCGGCGCGGTGTGGCATGCGGCCGGCGGGCTCAATCTCGACATGGACCGCGTCTACCTGCAGGGGCACTCCCAGGGGGGACACGCCTGCTGGGACATCGGCGGCTGCCACGCCGGCACGTTCGCCGGGGTGCTGCCGATCCTCGGCGCGGCCCGGGAAGCCGCGCGGCTGGCGAACTACCGCGACACCGCCGTCTACGCGATCGACGGGTCGGAGGATGGCGGGGCGCCACGGATCAACCGCGAGGCGTTTCAGGTCATGGCCGAGCTCGGGGTGGACGCGACGTACGTGGAATACCCGGGCCGCGGCCACGAGGCGTTCAGCGAGGAGTACCCCGCCGCGTCCCATTGGATGCTCGCGCACGTCCGCTCCCGTCGGCCGCGGAGCCTTACGCTCGCAGCCTCCCTGCCGTGCGGCTGCCGCCGGCGCTGGCTGCAGGTGGCGCCGGTCAAGCAGGCCGCCGGGCCGCCGCCGGTCGTCCGCGCGGCGATCGAGGAGAACCGCGTCACCGTGGAGGGAGCGGCCCTGCGCGGCCTGCAGCTGCACCTCACGAGCGAAGTCGTCGATTTCGGCCGGCCCGTGGAGGTCGTGGTGAACGGCCACCAGGCCCCGCCGGTGCGGCTCGAGCCGGACTGGAAACTGGCCCTCACGACCTGCCTCGAGACCCGCGATCGCTGCGACGTGCCGCTCGCCCGCCTCCCGGTCGGCCCGCGGTGAGGCAGGCCGCGGTCAATGCCAGCGGCGGAGCCAGCCGCGGCGCCAGAAGAACACCACCATGCCGATCGTCGTCGCCAGCATCATCGCCACGGCCACCAGGCTGCCGTACCGGAAGTTCAGCAGCGGCATGTTCCACGGCGAGTCGGTGTTGAAGTTCATGCCGTAAAAGCCGGTGATGAAGGTCAGTGGCATGAACAGCGTGGCGATCACCGTCAGCACCTTCATCACGTCGTTCATCCGGTTGTTGAGACTGGCGAGATAGATGTCGCGGAGATCGCTGCCGATCTCGCGGTAGCTCTCCAGCAGGTCGAGCAGTTCCATCGTGTGGTCGTAACTGTCGCGGAAGTGCTGCCGGGCGTGGTCGCCCACGAAGGCCGTCGCCTCGCGGCCCAGGGCGTGGAGTACGTCGCGGGTCGGCCACAAGGCTCGCCGCAGGATCATGAGGTCGTTGCGAACGTCGTGGATTTGCGTCAGGGCTTCCCGCGAGGGCCGCTCGATCGCCTCCTCCTCCAGCGCCTCCAGCCGGTCGCCGAACCGCTCCAGGACGGGAAAATACCCGTCCACGACGGCGTCCAGGAGCAGGGCGCAGAGGTGGTCGGCCCCGAGGTCGCCCAGCCGCGTGCGGCCGTGACGCACCCGGTGCCGCACCCCCTCGAACGCGTCGCCGACGCCGTGGTCGCGGAACGTGAGCAGATAGCGGTCGCCCAGGAAGATGGCCACCGGATCGGTGAAGATCACGTCGCCGTCGGAGCGGGCGGTGCGGGCGGCGATCAGCACTTGGTGGCCGAAGACCTCCACCTTCGGCCGCTCGTCGGGCGTGACGGCGTCCTCGAGGGCGAGTTCCCCGATCTCGAACACCTCGCCGATCGACCGGATCGTGGCCAGGTCCTCCACACCCTCGACGT
>JBIPLS010000091.1:0-13224 GCA_044368305.1 Pirellulales bacterium | reverse complement strand
ATCGCCTGCTTTCACTATCTCAAGATGACCGACGTCTACTACAAGTCGGGCGGCCAGTTCCCCACGGCGCTGCGGTACATCGACTGGTTGTTCACGACGCCCCTGCTGCTCGTGAAGTTTCCGTTGCTGCTGCGGCTGGGCGAGCGGGGTGCCAAGTTCTTCTGGCAGCTGGTGATCCTCGACGTCGCGATGATCGTCACCGCCTTCATCGCCGAGACGTCGCCGATCGATTCGCAGCGTTGGTGGACCTTCTTCCTCGTCTCCTGCGTCTGCGAGTTGCTGATCGTGGGCGTGCTCTACCTGCAGCTCGGCCAGGCGATTCGGGAGGCGCCCGCGCCGCTGGCCAGGGCGTTGGAGACGATGCGGCTGTTCGTGCTCGTCGGCTGGGCCATCTACCCGATCGGGTTCCTGATGGCGCGTGCCGGCGCCGGCGAATACCGGGAGATCATCTACAACGTCGCCGACGTCATCAACAAGGTGGGCTTCGGTCTCGTCGCCTACCACGGCATCAAGGCGCTCGGCGGCGAGGGCAGGTACGGACGCTGAAAGGCGGTCCGCGGGGGGCGCGACACGTCCCGCGGGCAGATGAGTTTTCCGGGAGGCAGCCGGCCCGTTGCATGGGCGGGCCGGCCGCCTCGAGATCGTGATCCCGCGATTCACGCCGCGAGCACGCGATGGCTGCCCCGGGCACCGATCCGTTTGCGGAGCTGGCCTTTCGGCGGCTGCCGCTGGCGGCGTTGCTGGGGCTCGCCGGGGCGGCGATCGTCCTCGGGCCGGGATGGTCCGCGCGGTTCGCGGCCTGGCCCTGGCTCTTCTCGCTGGTCTGCGTGGGCCTCGCCCACGGGGCCGCCGACCTCGCCGTCGCCTGCCGATCCCGCCGCCGTCGTGCCCTGGCCCCGCTCGCGATCGGGTATCTGGCCATCATGGCGACCGTCGCCGGTGCCTTCGTGGCCGCCCCCGCCGCCGTGCTCGCGGTGTTCGCGGCCTTGAGTGTGTGGCACTTCGGCGCCGCGCACGCGGAGGGCGAGCGGCCGGCGGCGGTCGTTTCCCGACCGCCGTTTCGCGCCATCGCCGGCGCGGCCGTCGCCTGTGGCGGCATCGCGATCGGGGTGCCGTTGGCGGCCTGGCCGGCCGAGGCGGCGCGGGTGGCGAGCGAGGTGACGGCCCTCGCCGGACGGCCTGCGACGTTCGACGCCGACGACATGCGGCGGGCGGGCTTCGGGCTGCTCGTCGCCGCCGGCCTGGCCGGTGCCTGCGAGGTCGTGCGGCTGGGGCGGAGCGGCGCCGGCAGGCGAAGGCTCGGCCGGCGGGCCGTGGAACTCGCCGTGATCGGCCTGCTGGCGACGGTGACCGATCCGCTGTTCTCGGTGGGGGTCTATTTCCTGTGCTGGCACGCTTGGCGGGAGATGCGGCCCCTGACGGCCGCGGTCGGCGGTGGTGAGCCGCGTGGGTTCGGCCCGCTCGGCGCGGCGCTCGTGCGGATCCACGCGGCCGCCATGCCGTTGCTACTGCCGACCTGGGCCGCTCTCGTCGCCCTGTGGTGGCTGCTGCCCGCGGATGCCCTGGCCCGCTCGCCCCGCGGGCTCGCCGTGCTCTCGCTGGCCGTCTACGTCGTGGTGACGCCGTCGCACGAGTTCCTCGCGGACGTGGTTCGATCTCGCGGCGCGGGATCGACGCGGGCGCCGCTGCGAGGCGGCCGCCGGGCTCCGCGGGTGGCGGCCTGATGCGGTGGCGGCCGTCTCGCCTCCACGGCGGCCACGGGCGGGGTCGCTTACGAAGGCCGCATGGCGGCGTGTATGATGCCGGCGATGCATGGCGAAGGCGGAAGATTCGGGCGCGGTTCCTGGGTGGTCGGCGCCGCGGTGGCAGCCGCTGTCGGCTACGCGATTTTGGCCCGGCCCCGCGCGGCCGCACCGCCGGCGGCGGATCGCGTCCGCCACATGCAGGTGGCCGCCGAGGCGGCGGGGCACGCGCCCTGGGGCCACTGGGGCGACCAGCCCGGCCGCTACGCCGCCTGGTCGAACCACTCCAACCGGCTGATTCCTGTTTACACGTTCGGCATGCCCCTGGACGCCGTCCGTGGTGCCGCAAGCGTGTACCGCGACGAGGGGCGGCTGACGCGGCTCTACGGCCGCCTGCCCGACCACACGCTCGACCCGGCGGCCGAGCACTTCGATCAGACCGACGTCTTCCGGCTCCAGGAGATGGCCGCGGACGCGGGCAAGAAGCGGGTCGTGCTCATGGTGTTCGACGGCATGGACTGGCACACGACCCGCACGGCGGCGATCGTCGCCACCGGCCGCGACGCCTACCGCGAGGGCCGGGGCACGGGCTTCGCCTTCCAGGACTACCGCGGCGTGCTGACCGACTTCGGCTTCTGCGTGACGAGTCCGGCCAACGACGGCACGAAGTGCGACGTGGACGCGCAGGCGGTGCGGAACCCCGGTGGCCAGACGCCCGGCGGTTACGACGCCGCACGGGGCGGGGCCACGCCATGGGATCCGCGGTGCGACTTCCGCTACCTCATCGGCCGCGACCGTGACCGGCTCCACGCCGTGACCGACTCCGCGGCATCCGCCACGTCGCTGTGCTCCGGCCGCAAGACCTACAACGACGCGATCAACGTCGATCCCGCCGGCGCGGAACTCGTGCCCATCGCCCGCCGGCTCCAGGCCCGCGGCTGGGCGGTGGGCGCCGTGTCGAGCGTGCCGGTGTCGCACGCCACGCCGGCATGCGCCTATGCCAACAACGTCAGTCGCGACGACTACCAGGACATCGCCCGCGACCAGCTCGGCGAGCGGTCGATCTTCCACCGCGAGGCGGCGCTCCCCGGGCTCGACGTGCTCATCGGCGGCGGCTGGGGAGTGGCGGGCGATCCCGTCAAGGACAAGGACCAGGGCCGCAACTTCGAGCCCGGCAACAAGTACGTCGCCGACTCGACCCGGGCGGCGATCGACGCGGCCAAGGGCGGCCGCTACCGCGTGGCGGAACGGGCCGCCGGACGGCGCGGCGGCGAGGTGCTGGCCGAGGCGGCCCGCGACGCCGTGCGGCGGAACCTGCGGCTCTTCGGCTTCTTCGGGGCGGGCGAGGGGCACCTACCGTTCCGCACCGCCGATGGCGACTTCAATCCCGCGGGAGCCACCGACCTCGGCCCCGAGACGGCCGCGCTGCGCAAGAAGTACGGGGGCGCGATCAGCTACTCGGCGGCCGACGTGGCCGAGAACCCCACGCTCGCCGACATGGCCGTGGCGGCGCTCGACGTGCTCGCCAGCCGCGGCCCCTTCTGGCTGATGGTCGAGGCCGGCGACGTCGATTGGGCGTCGCACGCCAACAACATCGACACGGCGATCGGCGCCGTGCAGAGCGGCGACGCCGCCTTCCGGGCGATCGTGGCCTGGATCGAGCGGCACGGCGGCTGGGACGAGACCGTGCTGATCGTGACCAGCGACCACGGCCACCTGTTCGTGCTCACCGATCCGGCCGCCTTCGCGGGCCGTTCCGCGGCCCCGTGAGTCAGCCGCGTTCATGCCGGACGTGGCCGGCGATGTGAGAATTGCGTGAGCGGGCGTGACCTTGGCCTGCGGGCCGACATCCATCGCCTACACTGGGGGGTGCGCTCCCGGCGGAACGGAGCCCACCATGGCGGACGACAAGCTCACCAACGACGAGGCGCTGGCGGAACTCGCCTCGTTGGGCCGACGCATCGCCGAACTGGCGAGCGTGTTCGAGGCCGGTCGCGGTGCGGATTCCATGGCGAAGCCCGCCGACGAGGCGACGCCGCCGGATGCCGCGTGGGGCGAGGCTCGGCCGCCCGCGGGAGTTGCGGAACACACCGCCGCCAGCGGTGAAGGGCGGTCGCCGGTGCGCGACGGGCCGCCGCGGCGGCAGCCCGGTCGGGCCGTCCGCGCCGTCTCCGCCCCGCGTCCCACCAGTGGGTCGGCACCGGCACCGGGCGGTGTGGTGGCCTCGACGCCGAGGCCGGGGACCGATCGGCGGCCGCGGCTTGGCGGGACGCCCTGGCCGTGGCGGCCATGGCCGGCCACGCCGATGGTCGTGAGCATCGCGGTGCACGTCGTGGCGCTCTTGCTCCTGGCCCTGGTGTTCGTGCCCGTGGATCGTTCGCCCGAACGGCTGTCGATCGTGAGCCTGCCCGCCGAGGATCAGCCGCCGGAGGAGATGGCCGAGGTCGCCTTCGAGCCGATCGTCGCCGAGCCGCCGCTCGACGCCGAGACCGTGCCGCAGCCGGCCGACAACGACCTTGCGGAGATTGATCCCGTGGGGGCCGCCGGGGAGCAGGCGGCGGAGCCCGCGGACCAGCCCCCGCTCGGCCTGGACGACCATGTCGGCGGCGGCTTCGACGCCGGCGACATGCTCGCGGCGGTCGGAGGCGGGGGGGGCGGTGAGGCGACCGGCGGCGACGGAGCCGGAGGCGGCCGGGGCGGCGGCGGCACGTTCTTCGGCAGGAAGAGCGTCGGCCGGCGGGTGCTGTTCATGTGCGACAACTCCGCCAGTTACGTGGACGGTGGCTTCCAGGCGGTGCTGCTCGAACTCTCGCGGGCCGTGGCCCTGATGAAGCCCGAGCAGTCGTTCCACGTCGTGTTCTTCAGCGACGCCGCCTATCCGTTGCTCCATCCCGAGAGCGTGGACGCTTTCCTGCCGGCGACACCGGAGAACAAGCGCCGCCTCGATGCCTGGCTGCCGACGGTGGAGCTCTGCCTGGGCGGGCGGGGAATCCGCGGCGCGGCCAAGCTGGCGACGAGCCTTGAACCCGACGTCGTCTACTTCCTCTCGGATGGCGACCATGCCGACAGTGTGGTCGAGCGGCTGGTGGCACTGCCGCTCGACGGCACGGTCATGCACACCTTCGGCATGCAGGCCGACGTGCGGGACCGGCGGACCGGGCTGCCCGACCCGGACCGGATCCGCGAGCAGCAGCGCCGCAACCAGACCCTGCTCCGGATCGCCGAGGCGCACGGCGGCACCTTCACGCCCGTGACGATCTCCCCGCAGGCGGCGATGGCGGCGGCGGTGCGGCCGGTCAAGAAGAACCGGATCCGCGGCCGCGTGTGGGGCACCGCCCTGCCCGCCACCGAGCCGTGAAGCGAGGCGGCGGCTGCGGCCGGTGATCAGCCGGTAACCAGGGCCTTCATCTCGCGGACCGCCTGCGTGAATCCCACGAGCACGGCCCGCGAGACGATCGAGTGGCCGATGTTCAACTCGCCCATGCCCTCGAGCCGCGCCACGGGCACGACGTTGCGGTAGGTGAGGCCGTGGCCCGCGTTGAGCGCGAGATCGGCCTGGCGGGCCATCGCCCCGGCGCGGGCGAGGGCCACGAGCTGCTCGTGCCGCGCGGCGTCGGTGCCGGCGTCGGCGTAGCGGCCGGTATGGAGCTCCACGGCCTCGACGCCGAGCTCGACGGCGGCGTCGATCTGCCGGTGGCACGGATCGATGAACAAGGACACGGCGATGCCGGCATCGGCGAGCCGCCGCACGGCCTCCGCGGTGGCCGTCCGGTGCGCGACCACGTCGAGGCCGCCTTCCGTGGTCACCTCCTCGCGCCGCTCCGGCACGAGCGTCACTTGGCAGGGACGGACCCGGCAGGCGATGGCCACCATCTCGGCCGCGATGGCGCACTCCAGGTTGAGCTTCACCTGCACCGTGCGGCGGAGCACCTCCAGATCGCGATCCTGGATGTGCCGCCGGTCCTCGCGGAGGTGCACCGTGATCGCGTCGGCCCCCCCGAGCTCGGCCAGCGCCGCCGCCCAGACGGGATCCGGTTCCACGGTCCGCCGCGCCTGGCGGATCGTGGCCACGTGGTCGATGTTGACGCCGAGGGTCGCCATGGGGATTCGCCGGGGCCCGCGGGCCGATGTGCCGGATCCGCCGCCCCAGCGTGGCCTGCCGCTACTTCCGCTGCAAGAGCACCACCGCGTTGCCGCGGGGCGTCCGCACCTTGAGCACCACGCCGCCGGCTGCCGTCTCCTTCTCGATGGCCGCCGCGAAGTCGGCCATCGTCTTCACGTCGGTGCGGCCCACCGCCCGAATCAGCACGCCGGGGCCGATCCCCGCCTCGGCCGCCAGGCCGTCGGCATCCACCCGCTCGACGAGCACGCCGGAGAAGCCCGCGTAGACGTCCTCGGCCACCGCGTTCTTGTCGCGTACTTCGAGGCCGAACTCGTCGGAATAGAAGGTCTCGTCGTCGGCTTCGTCCCGCGGTGGACGGCCCGGGGCGGACTGGGCGACGTCCGTGGGCAGAGGCTTGACCGACACGGTGAGCGTCAGCGGTCGCCCGTCGCGCAGCACCCGGAGCGTGTGGGGCTTGCCGATCTCGGACCGCTCGACGATTTCCTGGAGCGCGCGGGTGCCGGCCACCGGCTGGTCGTCGAAGGCCGTGATCACGTCGAGTTCCTGCACGCCCGCCTCCGCCGCCGGCGAGCCGGGCACGACGTCGTTGACGAGCACGCCCTTGCGGTCCTTGGCGCCGAGCTTGGCCGCCATCTTGGCGTCGAGCGGGCCCATCTGCACGCCGATGAAGGCCCGATCAACCCGCCCCTTGGCGATCAGTTGGCCGCTCACCCACTTGGCGAGATTCACCGGGATGGCGAACCCGATGCCCTGGTAGCCGCCGCTGCTCGAGGCAATGGCCGTGTTGATGCCCACCACCTCACCGGCGAGGTTGATCAGCGGGCCGCCGGAGTTACCCGGATTGATGGCCGCGTCGGTCTGGAGGAACTGGGCCCGGCGGATGCCGCCGAGCTCGCGGCCCTTCCCGCTGATGATCCCGGCACTGACGGTCGTCTCCAGCTCGAACGGCGTGCCGATGGCGATCACCCAGTCGCCGATGGCCAGCTTGTCGGAGTCGCCGAGCTTGGCCGTGGGCAGGTCCTTGGCGTCGGCGAGCCGGATCACCGCGAGGTCGCTCTCGGGATCGGTCTTGATCTCCCGGGCCTTGAACTCGCGGCCGTCGGGCAGCTCCACCACGACCTCGTCTGCGTCCTCGACGACGTGGTTGTTGGTGAGCACGATACCCGAGGGATCGACGATCACGCCCGAGCCCACGCCCGAGCGGCGGGGCATCCCGCCGTCCTCGCCGCCTTCGAAGCCCTCGGGCAGACCGTCGGGGAACATGTTCTCGAACGGCGTGCCCTTGAAGGGATTGTCGCCCCGGCCGCGGCCCCGCGGCCCGCGGCCCTCCGGCTCCCGCGGCTTCACCTCGCTGCGGACGACGACGACCGTCGGGCTCGCCACCTCGGCCGCGTCGCGGAACGCCTTCGAGAGGGCGGTGGCGTGGGCAAGCGCGTCGGCCGACGGCTGGTCGGCGCGGCCTGCGGAAGGAAGGCAGGCGACGGCCGCAGCAACGACGCCCGCGGTCGCGAGGCACAGCCAGCAGGACAGACGACCGGAAGACGGCACCTGACTTCTCATGATCGGTTTCACCTTTCGGGACTTTTCGGGACGCTGCCCGAATCCTATACGAGCCGCTCGGCGTGCAAACACCCCCGGCCGGACCGGAGGCCGGCGGGAGGCTGCCGCAACGCACGGCACTGTCTACGGACGCCGCGGCAGGGTGGTTCGGGCGGGAGATGCGGCCCGGGAGGACGCCGTTGACAGGGCCGCAAAACGGGGCGTACCTTCGAGCGAAAAGGGCGGGTCGCCGCATGGCCGGCAAGGACGTTCGAGAATCGCCGGAGCCCCTGATCGACGTGGCCGAGTGCCAGCGGCGGATCGGCTACGAGTTTAGCGATCCGGCCCTGCTCGTCGCGGCGTTGACGCACGCCTCGGGCGCCCAGCACCGCCTGGCCTCCAACGAGCGGCTCGAGTTCCTCGGTGACGCGATCCTGGGATTCCTCGTCTGCGAGACCCTCTACCGCGCCTTCCCCGACTCGCTCGAGGGCGACCTGACGCGGATCAAGTCGGTGGTCGTGAGCCGCGAGACCTGCAGCCGGATCAGCGACCGGCTGGGATTGATCGACTTCCTCATCGTCGGCAAGGGGCTGGCGGTGGGCCGGACGGTGCCGGCCTCGGTGCTCTCGGATCTCTTCGAGTCGCTCGTGGCCGCGATCTACATCGACGGCGGGCTCGACGCGGTCCGGCCGCTGGTGGCCCGGATGCTGGAGGCGGAGATCGCCGAGGTGGCCTCGGGAGCGCAGGGCTCGAACCACAAGTCGTTGCTCCAGCAGTGGGCCCAGCGCGACTTCGGCATCACGCCCACCTACGAGGTGCTCGACGAGACCGGCCCCGATCACAGCAAGAGCTTCCAGGTGTCGGCGCAGATCGGCGGCCGCCGCTACGCGCCGGCCTGGGGCCGCAACAAGAAGGAGGCGGAGCAGCGGGCCGCCTCGAACGCCCTGGTGGAACTGCGGTCGGAAGGCGCGGAGCCCGACGCCGGGTGAACGGCGGCGTTCGGGCAAGACGGCACGTCCCTCGATCGCCGATGGGCCTACTTTCGCTCCACGAAGTCGGGCACCCAGAGTGGCTCCGTCGGCGACTCCAGGATCGGCACACGGTCGTCCGCCGTCGGGTCCACCAGGACGATTGCATTGCTTTTGTAGTCCCAAACGATCGCCCGGTCGCCGACCATTTTGTACGGCCAATCGATCTGCTGGTTCTTCATCGCCCACCGGCCCGTCGCCGGGTCGAGGATCGCCAGCCCCTGCATGCCGGAGTCGATGAACAGCAGTCGACCACCTGAGAGCCACTCGACCCAGCGGTAACTGGTGCGGGCATCCTCTGCCGGCTTCGGGTGGGGCACGATCGACGCCCGCTTCCCGGCCACGTCCCAAATCTCGATCATCGCCGGCCGCTGCCCGGGGCCGTGATCCCGCCACGTGTAGGCGAGTTGCGTTCCATCGGGCGACCACGTGGGCTCATCAAGCCATGTGTGCGGGCCCGAAATCACCGTTCGCTCGCCGGTCGTCGCGTCCACGATGTCCATCGTAAGCTTCCAGTCCTTCAACTCGGCATCGTCGGCGTGGCGACGCGAGCGGAATGCGATCTGCGTTCCGGCCGGATTCCACCAAAACTCGTACTCCGGCCTGCAGCCCGCCACAACCAGGTTCTTGCCCCCGGCCCGGATGATGATGTCGTCGTTCGTTGACCATGCGAGTTTCCCGTCGGCCGACCACCTGGCCTGCTGGACCTGAACGTCGAGTTTTTCCGCCTTGCGCGTGGCCGTGTCGAGCAGCCAGAGGGTGTTGGCGTCGTCGCGGACTGCGAGGCTCGCGCCGTCGGGGCTCGGCCACGCATAGCCGTCCAAATCCGAGATCTTTTCGGGCTTGTCGCCGAGCCGCCAGATGCCGCCGTCGACGCTGGCGAAAATGGCCCCCTTCGTGGCCCAGATCCTTTGTAGCTTCCCGACGCCCTTCGCCAGCGTCTTGCGGCCGCTGCCGTCGAGGTTGCAAGAGAAAGTGTCGTCGATAGAGAAACCCGGGCGGTTGTCCCCGGTTGGCGGGTAGAGGGTGGCCTGATGCCGCATGGAGAGGAGTGCGGCGAAACCGCGGCCTGCCGCTCCGCCGGCCTTCTCCACCTCGCCCACGAGTGCGTCGGGGACGTCACGCAGCACCGCCCGCGCCACCCGCGCGCGGCGCGGGTCGGCATCACCGAGTTTCTTCGCCCAGGCCGCCACGTCAACGGCCGCCAGCGTCGCGCCCGCGGGCTTGGCCAAGAGCCCGAGATCCATGAGCAGTTCCGAGTCGTCGCGCATCTCCTTCCACGACTTCCTCCATCGCGTGAGGACATCCGCCACCGGCTCGACGAACGCCTTGCCCGTCTGGTCGTCCATCCGGTACGGCACCTGGCCAATCCGGCAGGTGGCCCGCAGCTCGTCGAGGTGGCTATGCGAGAACTCACGCGCGGGCATCATGGCCTTCTCCAGACGGGGCTTCAGATCCGCGTTGATCTCGAGACTATCGTCGAGCCAACTCAAGCGCTCCAGCACGGAAACGGGATCGGCGTACGCGCCGGCGCACCCGACACTATCGAAATAGAGCATGAGCCGCGGCGCGAAGAGCCAGTTGAGTGTCTCGATGGCGATATCGCCGGTCGGGCCCGTGGGATCGATCTCGACGAGCTCGAGCAAGGAGTCGATCTGCGTCGGGGGCGAGTCGGTGCCGCGCACCCAGGCGGCGAGCGCCGCCGGACTCGAGCCGGGCCGCTCCGGCCGGGCGTCCGGCCAGTGCTCCTTGAGCAGCCGGTTCTCGGGCCGGTCGAGGAAGCTCCGGGCCCGGTCTTCCTGCGCCAGGCTCGCGAACATCGGAAGGCAGGCCACGAGCACGACGACCGCGGCGGCGAGGCGAGCCGGGTGGCCGCAGGGCGGCTCGATGCCCACGAGCCGGCGCACGCGGTCGCCGAGGCGGCCGCCGTTGGCTGCCGTGCCGAGAGCCACCTGCCGCCGCTCTTCGAGCGCGAGCAGGGCCGTGGCGTACGACCGCCGCGCCCCGGCCCGGCCGGCGGACAGGGCGCGAACGGCAAGATCGTCGGCGCAGTGCTCCCGCTCGGCCCGGACCTGCGCCGAAATCCACCAGCAGGCGGGATGATGGAAGAAGGCGGCCTCGACGACCGACTGGAGCAGGTTGACGAGCACGTCGTGCCGGCGGACGTGGGCCAGTTCATGCGTCAGGATGGCGTCGAGCTGATCCGCCGGCATCCCGGCGACCGTGGCCAGAGGCCAGATCACGACGGGCCGCAGCCAGCCGACGACGATCGGCACGTCGACCCGCCCCGAGGCGACGAGGCCGATGGGTGTGGTAATGCCGAGGACGGACTTCCAGCGTTCGAGCCGGGCCTGCCAACGGGCATCGGCCAGCGGCGCGGCCTCCGCCACCAGGCGGCGGGCCAGCGACCAGCCGACGGCCAGCCGGCCGGCGGCCGCGACCGCGCCCGCCAGCCAGACCGCCGCACAGGCGGGCAGCCAAGGCTCGGCCGCCGCCCTGGCCCGGCGGACGATCGCCTCGAGCCTCGCAGCGGAGGACGGTGGAGCGGCGGCGGCGATCGGCGGCGCGGACGGGGCGGCCGTGGCGACCCGCGCCGGTGCGTCTGCAGCCGGGGCAGCGATCGTGGTGGCGCTAGGCGCGGGGGGCACGGTGGGGGCGGCGCCCGCAGCCGCATCGCGACCGGCCACCGCCGCGGGCACGACCGTCGCCGCACGCGGCGGCTCGACGACCGCCCACGTCACGCCGCAGATCACCGGCAGGGAAAAGAGGGCGAACGTGGCCAGCACGTAGCGTGCCTCCTGGCCCAGGGGTGATCGCCGGGGCAGGAATCGCAGCGCGACGGCGAGCATGGCCGCCACCACGGCCGATTGCCAGACCGAATGAACCACCACCCAGCCGAGGCGGTGGAACTGCTCGGCCGCGGCGACGGACTCGAACCAAGCGCGGATGTCGGCGAGTGGCATGGCAGATTCTCCTGCGCGCGGGGGGAAAGTCAGGGCTTCGATTCCAATGAGTCGACGAGGGTCCGCAGTTGGCGGATTTCGTCCGGGCTGATGGTGCGGCCGGAGAGGGCGTGCAACACGAGCTGGCTGGCCGCGCCGCCGAAGGCCCGCTCGACGAGATCCTCGACCAGCCGCTTCTGCATCCGCAGGGCGGGCGTGGCCGGTCGGTAGAGATGGGCCCTCTGCCGCTCGTCCCGCTTGACGAGGCCCTTGTCGAACATGATCTGCATGGTCTTCAGGACCGTCGTGTAGCCGACCGGCCTCTCGGCGGCGATCGCCGCGTGCACGTCACGAACCGAGCAGGGGGCCCGGTCCCAGAGCACGCGGAGAATCGCCAGTTCGGCATCGGTCGGGGAAGCGGTGTCGGGCATCGCGTGGCTCCTCGAAGACCTATCGACCGATAGTCTACGGCGGCTTTCGTCGAATGTCAACGGGGGTCTTCGTAGGAATTGTGCGGCCGCTTCGGCGACCGCACGGGCCCGATCTATCCGAGGGTGAATCCCCAACTTAAAAACGGGTGCCTTACAGGGGGGCGCGTCCACGAGGGGGGGCCGCTGTCGGATCGACGATCCACGCCTCGGGCCGCCTGTCACCCGGTGAAAGATGGCCCGAGTGTCATGGACCGTCCTATCCTGGGCCTCCACCCCCCACGCCGAGTTCCCGTGTGTTTTTGCTGTGCACGCTCGCCGATGCTCGACCGGCTCACGTCGGGCCTGCCCTCGGCCGTGCAGGGTCGGAGGGCGTTCTTGGCGCGGGCCGTGCTGACCGCGGCCGTGGGGAGCGGTGCCGTGCGTCGCGGTCAGGCCGCTCCCGTCACGGCCGACGTCATCGTGAAGGGCGGCACGATTCGCACGATGGCGGCCGGTCGGAGCACCGTGGAGGCACTGGCGATCGGCGGCGGCCGGCAACACGACGCTCCACGAGCCGGGCACCGTGAAGCCCGAGTGGGTCGATCATTTGGCCGGGCTCTCGAACGGCCTGGCCGTGCGACTGAGCGCGAGCTTCAGCACCGACATGGTCGAGGCCAGCAAGCCCTTCGCAGCGCTCGGGCCGGCGGCGAAGGCGCGACGAATCCCCGGGAGCCGGTTCTCGCTTTATGGCATGAAGTTCTGGGCGGATGGATCGAACCAGGCCCGGTCGGCCGCCCAGACGCGGCCCTACCTTGCCACCGCGGAGCAGGGCCGCACCAACCACTCGGCTGCGGAGATGGTGCAGCTCTGCCGAGCCGCGAAGGAGGCCGGCTGGTCGATCCTCGTCCACTGCCAGGGCGATGCGGCGATCGATGCCGCGCTCGACGGGATCGAGGCTGCCTACGGAGCCCACCCCGCCACCGGTCTCAACCGCATCGAGCATGCCACGATGGCGCGGCAGGACCAGATCGAGCGGATGAAGAAGCTGGGCGTGGAGCCGAGTTTCATTCCCGACTTCGTGCATCTCTACGGTGCCGCGTATCGCGATCAGATCTTCGGGCCGGGAAGGAGGCTGACCTCACGATCCTGGAGCGCGATCCCTGCAAGGCCGACCCCGAGACGATTGCGTCGATCCGGGTGAGCGAGACCTGGGTCGCCGGCGAGAAGACGTTCGGCTGACGCGCCGCGGGAAGGCCGCGCCGAGGGCGCCGGCAGTCGCTCACCGGATGTTCACGAACACCCTCGGAAAGTCGGTGTCGCCGGAGACCGAGTGATGATCGGTGCCGGCGCAGAACCTTACCTGGGCGATGTACCGGCGAGCACCGCGACCGTCAGCGGGGCACGCGGCGGACGGGGGGCGGGTTCCACTCACCGTTCAGG
>JBIPLS010000090.1:0-13285 GCA_044368305.1 Pirellulales bacterium | reverse complement strand
TCAATCGGTTTCTCGACCTCGGACTCAACAAGTCGGACATCCTCTCGCAGACGACGCTCGAGCTGGCGGCCGGCCTGGCAGCCGGCCTCGGCGCCGGGCCGACGCTCGTGTGGTGCGACCGTCACGGCGGCCGCCGCCGGTACGCCGGGCTCCTGGCACGACACTTCGCCGCGCCGTTGGTCCGCGTCGTCGAGGAGACGGCGAAGCGGAGCGGCTACGAGCTGGGGGATGCCGGTTGCCGGGTCGAGTTCTCCGTCGGTGGCGAGGCCCGTACACCGGTGGCGGCGGCGAGCATGACCGCGAAGTACGTGCGTGAAGCGGCGATGCGGGCCTTCAACGCCCACTGGAGCGGCCGCCACCCCGCCGTCGAGCCGACCGCCGGCTATCCCGTGGACGCGGCTCGCTGGCGTCGGCAGGCCGCCGCCGCCGTCGCCGCCGCCGGCATCCCCTGGGACGCCGTGTGGCGGCGGGCGTGAACTTGCCCGGCCGGGCGATCGCATCCAGAATCTCTCGGATGGCAATGCTCACCACCCGGCTGTACGTGATTCGCCATGCCGTCGCCGAGGATCAGGCGGCCGGCGTGGACGACCATGACCGCCGCCTGACGAAGAAAGGCCGTCGCAAGTTCGAGCGGCTCGTCCGCCAACTCGTGGACTCCGGCCTGGAGATCGACCTCGTGGCCACGAGCCCGTTGGTGCGGACCCGCGAGACGGCGGAGATCCTCGCGGCCGCGCTCGACCAGCGGCCGCGGGTCGAGCTGGTCGATGCCCTGGCGCCGGCCTGCGACTGGCAGGCCCTGGTGGAGTGGACGATCCGGCAGGACGCCGGCCGGGTCGCCTGGGTGGGCCATGCGCCCTGCGTGGGCCGGCTGGTGGCCCTGACGATCGGCGACGGCACGGCGGCGATCCGCATGCAGAAAGGGTCGATCGCGGCGATCCGCCTCGACGACGGCCCCGGACAGCCGGGGGAGCTGGATTGGCTGGCGACCACGGACTTCGCCGCCGATGATTGAGCCTGCCGCCGCGGCGTGGCCCCGGGGTGCGGGAAAAGCACCGTCCATGTTGCCGAGCCGCCCCGGCCGCTAGAATTCGCTGGTTCTCCGTCCAGCGGCACGTTCCGGGAGATTTCGCGATGGCTGCTTCGTTCCCGATCGCTTTCCTGTTCCGTCGGACCGGCTGCCTCGCGACCCTGGCGGTCATGGCCTGCGTCGGCTGCGCGCCGGGCGGCGATTCCGCACCCAAGGGGGAGGTCGTGGAGATCGAGACGATCGAGACGCTGGCGGCTGAGAAGCCCGCCGAGCCGGCCGCCGGGGGGGCGATCGCCGCCGCGGCCGCCGCCCGGCAGGAGGTCGCCGAGCGGGTCGCGGCGGCCGATCGTGCCATCGACGAGGCGTCCCGGTCGATTCCGACGGCGACCGCCAAGGCTAGCGAGGTGGTGACGCTCGGCGACCCCGCGCTGACGTCGGGCGTACCGGGCGACGGGCCGATCACCGTCGAGCAGATCGACCGCTGGCTGGCCGATCCCCGGAACTTCGTCGAACTCGCGCCCACGCTCCCCCTGGGGCTGGCACGGGGCGCCCAGCAGATCACGGGGCTCGATACGAATCCCCTGACGCGGGCCAAGGTCGAACTGGGACGCCAGTTGTACTTCGACACCCGCCTTTCGGCCGACGCGACGGTGTCCTGCGCGACCTGCCACGACCCGGCCATGGGTTACTCCGCCCACACCAGGACGGGCATCGGGATCCGCAATCAGGCCGGCGGCCGCAACTCGCCCGTGTCATTCAACCGCATCCTCTCGGGCAGGCAGTTCTGGGACGGCCGCGCAGCCTCGCTCGAGGCGCAGGCGGTGGGTCCGATCGCCAACCCCATCGAGATGGGCTTCACGCACGAGGGCGTGGTCGCTCGGCTCGCCGACATCCCCGTCTACAAGCGGCAGTTCGAGAAGATCTTCGGCGAGCTGACGATCGATCGCGTCGGCCAGGCGATCGCCGCCTTCGAGCGGACGATCGTCACCGGCCCGTCCCCGTTCGACTACCACGAGGAGCTTCTGCCCTTTGAGAAGATGGATCCCGAAGACATCGCCGAGGACGCGGAACTCGCCGCCAGGCACGCCGCCGTCAAGGCCGCAGCGGAGGCCCATCCGATGACCGCGGCGGCCAAGCGGGGCCGCGACCTGTTCTTCGGCAAGGCCAACTGCTCGGCCTGCCACGTGGGTGCCAACCTGGCCGACGAGCAGTACCACAACATCGGCATCGGCATGGACAAGCAGGAGCCCGATCTGGGCCGCTTCGCGGTCACGAAGGACGCCGCCGACACGGGGGCCTTCAAGACACCGACGATCCGCAACGTCGCGCTCACCGCCCCCTACATGCACGACGGCTCGATCGCCACGCTCGAGGAGGTCGTGCAGTGGTACGACAAGGGGGGCCATCCCAACGCCCACCTGAGCGACAAGATCAAGCCGCTCGATCTCACCGCCGAGGAGGAGGCCGATCTGGTGGAGTTCATGCAGGCGTGCACCGGTCCCACGCCGTCGGTCCAGACCGGGCGGTTGCCGGCCGCGGCGGACCTGTGACGGCCGGGCGGCGGTTCGCGCCGCTGGCGGAGGCGACGCCTCCCCTGTACGCGGGCATCGATCTGGGCGGCACGAACATCAAGGCCGCGCTCGTCGACGACGCGGGTCGGCTCGTCGGCTTCCGCTCCGAGCCCACCCACGCCGCCCAGGGGCCGGAGGACACGGCCGCCCGCATGGGCGGGGCCGTGCGCCGCCTCGCCGACGAGGCCGGCATCGCCACGACCGACATCGCCTGGGTCGGTCTGGGCACGCCCGGCCCGCACGATCTGCCGCGCGGGGTGATCCTCCGCTCGGGAAACCTGCCGGGCTGGGACGATTTTCCCATCCGCGACCGCGTGGCGGCCCACTGCGGTCGCCAAGTGGCCTACGCCAACGACGCCAATGCGGCGGCCTACGGGGAGTTCTGGGTCGGGTCGGGCCGCGAGTATTCCAGCCTCGTCTTCCTCACGCTCGGCACCGGCGTGGGGGGTGGCATCATCGTCGGCGAAACCAACGTCGAGGGCGCCCATAGCCACGGCTCGGAGTGCGGTCACATCATCGTCGACACCTCGCCGACGGCCCGCACCTGCCCCTACGGGCATCGGGGCGACCTGGAGGCGTACGCCAGCGCCACGGCGCTCGTGGCGGCGGCCCGGGAGGCTCTCGCCGCCGGCGGCCATGGGCCGCTGGCCGAGGCCGTAGCCCGCGGCGAGTCGCTGACGTCGATCCTCATCGCGCGGGCGGCCGCGGCCGACGACCCGCTGGCTTGGAGTTTGATCCTCGATGCCGCCCGGTGGCTGGGGATCGGCATCGTCACGCTCATGCACACGATCGACCCCGCGGCCGTGATCCTCGGCGGCGCCATGACCTTCGGCGGCGCGGACGACCCGGTCGGCCGGGCGTTCATCGAGCGGGTGCGGCAGGAAATCCGCGTCCGGGCCTTTCCGGTGCCCGCCGAGAAGACGGTGATCCGCTATGCGTCGCTGGGCGGCGACGCCGGCGCGATCGGTGCCGCCGGTCTCGCCCGCCTGGCCCACCGCCGCGGGTAGAATGCACGCCATGCCCATCGACTGCAAGCACATCCGCAACTTCTCCATCATCGCCCACATCGACCACGGCAAGAGCACCCTGGCCGACCGGCTGCTCGAGCGGACGGGGACCGTCGACAAGCGCCAGCTCAAGGAGCAGATGCTCGACGACATGGAGCTCGAGCGGCAGCGGGGAATCACGATCAAGGCCCGGGCCGTGCGCATGGAATACCGCCACGGCGGTGAGGTCTACGAGCTGAACCTCATCGACACGCCCGGTCACGTCGACTTCCACTACGAGGTCTCCCGGAGCCTCGCCTGCTGTGAAGGCGCCGTGCTGCTGGTGGACGCCTTCCAGGGGGTCGAGGCCCAGACGGTGGCCAACGCCTACGCAGCCATCAACCAGGACCTGGCGATCGTGCCGGTGATCAACAAGGTGGACCTCGTGCACGCCCGGGTGGAGGAAGTGCTGCGCGAGATGGAGCAGAGCCTGGCCGTCGATCCCGCCGAGGTGATCAGGGCCAGCGCCAAGACGGGCATCGGCATCGACGACCTGTTGGCCGCGATCATCGAGCGGATCCCACCCCCGCAGGGCGACCCCGCCGCCACCCTGCGGGCGATGATCTTCGACAGCCACTACGACAGCTACCGCGGCGCCATCACCTACGTGCGGCTCCTCGACGGCACGGTCACCCGCGGGCAGAAGATCCGGTTCCTCGAGACGGGCGCGACGCACGAGGTGCTCGAGCTCGGCCAGTTCGTGCCCCAGCGGCGGGCCTGCGAGAGCCTCTCCGCCGGCCAGGTGGGCTACCTCGTCTGCAACATCAAGGACGTGAAGCAGGTGCACATCGGCGACACGGTGACGATCCCCGGGGATCTGGCCGCCGGGCCCCTGCCGGGATACAAGCCGCCGCAGCGGATGGTCTACTGCGGCCTGTACCCGAGCGAGGGGGAGAACTTCGAGGAGCTGCGGGACGCGCTCGAGAAGCTCGCCATCAACGACCCGTCGTTCGAGTACCAGCCGGAGAGCTCCGAGGCCCTCGGCTTCGGCTTCCGCTGCGGCTTCCTCGGCCTCCTCCACATGGAGATCATCCAGCAGCGGCTCGAGAAGGAGCACGACCTGGACCTGGTGCAGACGGCACCCAACGTCACCTACAAGATCAAGAAGACGACCGGCGAGACCATCGACATCACCAACCCGCAGGACGTCCCCGACACCGGCCAGATCGAAGAGTTCCTGCAGCCGATCGTGCGGACGAACTTCCTGGTTCCGGTGGAGCAGATCGGGCCGGTGATGCAGCTGTGCACCGACCGCCGCGGCACCTACCTGAAGACGGAATACCTGTCGCCCACCCGGGCGATGCTCACCTTCGACCTCCCGCTCGGGGAGGTGATCTACGACCTCCACGACAAGCTGAAGAGCGTGACCCGCGGCTACGGCACGATGGACTACGAGCTGGTCGGCTACTTTCCCGCCGACCTGGTCCGCCTGGACATCCTCGTGGGGGGCAAGCAGGTCGACGCCCTGTCGATCATCTGTGACCGCCGCGATGCCGACCGCCGCGGCCGGGCGATCGTCAAGAAGCTCCGCGGTGAGATCGACCGGCACATGTTCGAGATCGCCCTGCAGGCCGCGATCGGCACGAAGGTCATCGCCCGGGAGACGATCTCGGCGCTGCGGAAGAACGTCACCGCGAAGTGCTACGGCGGCGACATCTCGCGGAAGAAAAAGTTGTGGGCCAAGCAGAAGGAGGGCAAGAAGCGGATGAAGAGCATCGGCTCGGTGGACATCCCGCAGAAGGCCTTCATGGCCGTGCTCGACACGGGCACCGAGCGGCAGTGACGCCGGCTACCGACCGCCTGCCCGCCACGGTGCGGGCCCTGGGCTGGACCAGCTTCCTCACGGACCTCTCCAGCGAGGCGATCTACCCGCTCCTGCCGGCCTTCGTGAAGGGCCTCGGCGGCACCGCGGTCGACGTCGGACTGCTCGACGGCGTGGCCAACGCCGTGGCCGCCGTGGTGCGGCTCTTCGCGGGCGGGCTTTCCGACCGCATCGGGCGGCGGCCGCTGGTGATCGCCGGCTACGGCCTGTCGGCGATCGTCAGGCCGGCGATGGGCCTGGCGGCGACGCCGCTGGCCGCGGTGCTCGTGCGGGCCATCGACCGCTTCGGCAAGGGGATCCGCTCCGCGCCCCGCGACGCGCTGGTCACCGACCTCGTGGAGCCGGTCGTCCGCGGCCGGGCCTTCGGCCACATCCGCGCCATGGACCACGCCGGGGCGGCCCTCGGGCCGCTCCTGGCGATGCTCTTCCTCCTCGCCTTCCCCGGATGCGAGCGGACGCTGTTTCTGCTTGTCATCGTGCCCGGTCTGGTCACGCTGGCCGTGATCTGGAAGTTCGTCCGCGACCCGCCCCGGCACACGGCACCTGGCCGGACGGCACTGGCGGCGCTCGCGCGACCACAGTGGGCGCTGCTGGGGTGCGTGGCGCTGTGGGCGCTGGGGGCGGCGAGCGAGCTGTTCCTCCTCCGCAGGGCCGAGGATCTCGGGGTCGCCAGGCCGCTGATCCCGCTCGTCTGGTTCGGGATCGGAGCCACCAAGAGCACCGCGGCGGCCTGGGCCGGGCCGCTCGTCGACCGGCTCGCGCCGCGGCGGGCTCTGGTGGCCGGCTGGCTCGGCTTCGCGGTGGCGTACGCCGGGCTTGCCAGCGCCGACGGCCTGCCCGTCGCCATCGCCTGCATGCTCTTGGTGGCGGCGGCATACGGGATCGCCGAGCCGGCGGAGCGGGCGCTCGTGGCAGCGCTCTCCCCGCCCGGCAGGCACGGCGCCGCCTTCGGCTGGTACGCCTTCGTGCAGGGGCTGATGGGGTTGCCCGCCGGACTCGTGGCGGGCTGGCTTTGGGATCGCGGCCCGGCCGGGCCGGCCACGGCGTTCGCGGTGACGGCGGCCCTGGCGGCCACCGCGGCGGGCCTGCTGGCCGTCACCGTTCGCAGTCCCCGCCCCCGGCCCGCCTGACATGGGCAGGGCCGGCTAATGCCGGGCGATCAGGCCCAGGTCGAGGCCGAAGACGAAGAGCATCAGCGAGAGCAGCAGGGCCAGCCCGATGTAGCTGAGGACGGCCACGACGCCTTCGCTCGGCGGCTTGCCGCGGATGAACTCGTACAGCAGGAACACCATGTGCCCGCCGTCGAGAACGGGGATGGGCAGAAAGTTGATGACCGCGAGGTTGGCCGACAGCATCGTCAGGAACAGGAGCAGGCGGCTGAACCCCTCGCTCGCCGACCGGCCCGCCTGCTTGGCGATCTCGATCGGCCCGCCGAGCAGCCGGGCGCTGATCTGGCGGTTCCACAGCTTGCCCAGGAACCCGAAGACGAGCGACAAGTCCGCGCCGGTCTTGCGGAGCCCCTTGGCGAGTGCCGCACCGGCCGACGGGGCGCGGACGAGCCGGTACACGGGCTCGAAAGCGAGGCCGCGGTCGGCGACGAACCGGTCGGCCGCCGGCTCGGGCACGAACTCCACCATGCGGGTCTGGCCGACGGCAGCCTGCACCTCCAGGCGGAGCCGCGTGCCGGCCGGCAGATCCTGCAGGCTGCTCGCCAGGCCGGGCCAATTCGGTTCCGCGGCCGAGAACTTGATCGCCGCGCCGGCGGCCTGCCGATCCGGCTCGTCCGGTGTCCGCACCCACGCCTTCACGATCCGCTCGCCGGCCACGATGCCGGCCCGAGCCGCCGGACCTGCGGCATCGACCTCGGCCACGAGCGCGTCGACCGGCAGGGCGATACCGAGGGCCGCGATCGCCGCCGGGCTGCCCAGGCCGCTGGCCGGTTCGTCTCGCCAGGTGACCTCGCGCGGCCGCAACTCCACGGTTCTGTCGGCGGCGCCGTCGCGGCCCAGCGTGAGCGTCACCGGCTCGCCCGCTCTGGCTCGCAGCCGGTCGTCGAGCACGAGCGGGTCGCCGAGCGGGCCGCCGTCGACGGCGAGGATCCGGTCCCCCGGCTGGATGCCCGCGACCGCGGCGGGGGAGCCGTCCTGCACGGCCGCGATCGGCAGGGCCGTCATCACCAGCCCCGTGACCAGCCGCCGCTGCGGCGGCAGTTCGATCGCCACGTCCGTCGCCGGCCGTCGCGGGTCGCCGGATCGGGCGACCGTGAGCCGCACCGGCCGCGCCTCAGCTCGCACCAGGGCCGCCAGGAGTTCCGCGTACGTCGCGACCGGCTGGCCGTCCACTGCCGTGATCGTGTCGCCAGCCACGAAGGACGGCCGCGCGGCCGCCGCCGCCCCGACGAGCACGTGGTCGAGTCGGTCGGGCAGGGTGGTCGAAAACGGGCTGGTGACCCCGATCGTCGGCTTGCCCAGATACGTGTCCGGCCGGAGCCGCACCGTCCGCGTCTCGTCGTCGGCCGGCCGCCGCACCGTGAAATCGATCCCCTCCTCGACGTTGCCCACGGTCACGCCGTGCAGCAGATCGGAGAAGATCGGATCCCGGTGGTCGCCGATGGCCACGATCTCGTCTCCGGTCCGCAGGCCCGCCTTCCAGGCCGCGGACGCGGGCCGCACCGACGACACGGCACAGGTCATCTCCTTGACGCCGCGGCCATAGGCCCAGGCCGCCATGAGCACGGCGAAGATCAGGTTCATGATCACGCCGGCGGAGATGATCGCCATCCGCTCGGGAACGCTCTGGGCGGGATAACTCCGCGGGTCCCATGGGGCGTGGGGGCCCGCGACCGGCTCGGCCGGCAGGTCGCCCGAAAGCCGGGCCCGCTCCGCCTCGGTGGCCGCCGCGGCAGGATTGTCGTCCTGGCCGAGCATCTTCACGTAGCCTCCCAGCGGCAGCGCGCCGATGCCGTACTCCGTCTCGCCCCACTTGAAGCTGAGCAGCTTCAGCCCCCCGACGTCGAAGCCGAGGTAGAACTTCTCGCACTTCACGCCGCAGGCCTTGGCGACGAGGAAGTGCCCCAGTTCGTGGACGAAGATCACGAACCCCAGGCCGCCCGCCACTTGGAGGACGACCCACCAATTCGCCGGCTGCATCAGCCACTCCATCCACGATGCCGCCAGGAAAAGGCAGCCGACCGCCTCCGGCATCACGCCCGCTGCCATGCGGCGACCTCCCGCCGGGCCCAGGCGTCGAGCCTGCGCACGTCCTCGAGTTCGGGATCCGCCATGAACGGGTGCTCGGCGAGGAGCCGGTCGCAGACCGCGGCGATGTCGGTGAACCGCAGCCGCCCGTCGAGGAAGCCGCGCACGGCCTCCTCGTTGGCCGCGTTGAGCACGGCACCGGCCGTGCCGCCGCGGGCCGCGGCCTCGTGGCCCAGCCGCACCGCCGGGAACCGCACCGGATCGGGCGGCTCGAACTCCAGCGTCCATGGCTGCGTGAAGTCGAACCGTCGGGCCGGACCCGGCACGCGGTGCGGATGCGAAAGCGCGTATTGGATCGGCAGTCGCATGTCGGGCGGGCTCATCTGCGCGAGCACCGAGCCGTCCACGAACTCCACCATCGAGTGGACGATGGACTGCGGGTGGACGAGCACCGCGAGCTTGGCGGCCGGGATGCCGAACAGCCAGCGGGCCTCGACCAGTTCGAGGGCCTTGTTCATCATCGTCGCCGAATCGACGGTGATCTTCGGCCCCATGGACCAGGTCGGGTGCCGCAACGCCTCGGCCGGCGTGACGGCCGGGAGCGTCTCCGCGGGCCGGGTGCGGAACGGCCCGCCGCTGGCGGTGAGGAGGATGCGCCGCACCTCGGCCGGCGCCCCGGCGCAGAGCGCCTGGTGGATCGCCGAATGCTCGCTGTCGACCGGCAGGATGCGGCCGCCCGTTCGGGCCGCCAGCCGCATGACCAGCGGCCCGGCCATCACCAGCGTCTCCTTGTTGGCCAGGGCCACGGTCTTGCCCGCCGCCACCGCCGCCCACGTGCTCCTCAGGCCCGCCGCCCCGACGATCGCCGACACCACCCGATCGACGTCCGCCTCCTGAACGAGCTGATCGAGGGCTTCGGGGCCCACCGCCAGTCGCGTGCCGGGCGGGAGGGCCGCCGCCCCGATGTCGGCCGCCGCCGCCGGATCCACCACGACCACCCACCGCGGGCGAACGGCGTGGGCCTGGGCGAGCAGCGGCCCGACGCTGCGGTGCGCTGCCAGCAGGTGGCAGGAAAACCGCCCCGCGGACGCGGCGATCACGTCGAGGGTGCTCGTGCCGATGCTGCCCGTGGACCCCAGCACCGCGACCCGCACCGCCCCGCCGCCACCGCCCGGATCACGATGCGTGTCCTCTCGACTGTGGGAGTTGCACCCCGCAGGGGAGGGATCTGTCGTGATCGGCATGATGTTGACGGCTCTGCGAATCCCTAGCCCCCTGATTCTAAGGGAGCGGCGGCGGAACTTCCACGGGCATTTTCCGCCAGATGCCGCCGGCCATTTGTCGGCCTTTTTTTCCCGGCGTAGGATGCCGAGGTCGACATTCGTCGTCCCTTCGCGACGGCACGGACATGGGCGGCATATCGTGACGGCCAAGAAAAAGGACCCGCCGCGGCGTTCGGCGGACCGCCGGCCGGGACTGGGCGGCAACCTGGTCTGGCCGTTGATCGCCGCCGGCGTGGCCGGCCTGTTCGCCATGAGCCTGATCGGCTCGACGCCCGAACTGGAGTTCTCCTACAGCGACCTGGAGCGGCTCGTTTCCGCTGCCAAGGCCGAGGGGGACGCCCGCTGGGTGGAGATCCAGGCGGCCGGCAGCCCGGTGGGCGGCGACCGCCGCGCGGCGGCCCGCTACGGCGACGTGGCCGACGTGGTCATCGGTGCCGTGCAGGTGACCGGCTCGGTCCGCCAACAGGCCGCGGCGGGCGAGCCCCACGGGGCGGAGCCGGCGGCCAGGCCGACGACGCGGCGGTTCCGAGTCGCCAAGTTGCCGAGCAACTCGGCCGAGGAGGATCTCAAGAAGCTGCTCCGCCAGCAGGGCATCCCGTTCGGCTTCGAGGCCGCGCCGAGCCAGTGGCGGAATTGGCTGCCGATGTTCTTGCTGACGGCCCTGTTCGGGCTCGCCTTGTACCTCATGATCCGCCGCCTCGGCGGTGCCGGCAGCCCGATGGCCTTCGGCCGGAGCCGCGGCAAGATGTACGCGCAGGAGGATTTGGGCATCACCTTCGACGACGTCGCGGGCATCGACGAGGCGGTCGAGGAACTGCGGGAGGTCGTGGAGTTCCTGCGAAGCCCCGAGAAATACCAGGTGCTCGGCGGGCACATTCCCAAGGGCGTGCTGCTGGTGGGGCCGCCCGGCACGGGCAAGACGCTGCTGGCCAAGGCGATCGCCGGCGAGGCGGGCGTGCCCTTTTTCGGCCTCTCGGGCAGCGACTTCGTGGAGATGTTCGTGGGCGTGGGCGCGGCCCGCGTCCGCGACATGTTCCAGCAGGCCGCGGCCAAGGCGCCCTGCATCATCTTCATCGACGAACTCGACGCCCTGGGCAAAACCCGCGGCACGAGCGTCGTCGGCGGCCACGACGAGCGCGAGCAGACGCTCAACGCCCTGCTCGTGGAGATGGACGGCTTCGGCAGCAACTCCGGCGTGATCGTGCTCGCGGCCACCAACCGGCCGGAGACGCTCGACCCCGCCCTGCTCCGCCCGGGCCGCTTCGACCGTCACGTCCTGGTGGACCGGCCCGACGTTCGCGGCCGCGAGGCGATCCTCCGCGTGCACGTCGCCAACGTGAAGCTCGACCCGGCCGTGAACCTCGAGCACATCGCCCGCATCACCTCGGGCTTCGTCGGCGCCGACCTGGCCAACCTGGTCAACGAGGCCGCGTTGCTCGCCGCCCGCAACGACAAGCCGGCCGTCGGCATGGAGGAGTTCAACGAGGGCGTGGAGCGGGTGACGGCCGGGCTGGAGAAGAAGAAGCGGGTGATCCACGAGGACGAGAAACGCCGGGTCGCCTATCACGAGGCCGCCCACGCCCTGGTCGCCTTCTCGCTGCCGAACACCGACCCCGTCCACAAGGTGTCGATCATCCCCCGGGGCCTGGCCGCCCTCGGCTACACGATGCAGCGTCCCGAGGACGACCGCTACCTGCTCACGCAGTCGGAACTCGAAAGCCGCATCCAGGTGCTCCTGGCCGGCACGATCGCCGAGGAGATGGTCTACGCCGACGTTTCCACCGGCGCCCAGAACGACCTGGAGCGGGCCAGCGAGATCGCCCGATCGATGGTCATGGACTACGGCATGAGCCGGCTCGGCCGCGTGACCTACCGCGAGAGCCCGCGGTCGCCGTTCCTGGCCGGGGCCGGCGCCGACCTCCCCGCCGCCCGCAGCCACAGCGAGCAGACCGCCCGGGAGATCGACGAGGAGGTGCGGCGGATCGTGGACGCCGCGATGGGGAAGGTCCGGCGGATCCTGGAAACGCGGCGCGGGGCGCTGGAGGCGGTGACGACGCGGCTGATCGAATGCGAGGTCATCGACGGCGAGGAGCTGCGGACGATCGTCGAGGCCGTGACCGCCACGCCGCAGCTGGTGCCGGGCACCGACACGGACCGGCGGCCGGGACGGCCGGCGGGCGACCTGCACGAAGCCGCCCCGGGAACCGCCGAGGCCTGAACCGGGTCGCCCGCGGGCCCGACAACCGCGCCAGCCGTCATGGTCCGCCGTGGCCGGCCGCCCGCTGGCGGCGGCATCCGGGCCTGTCCGATACCTGACCGGGCGACGCGTGTCGCCACCGGTTCGTCCTCCGCGCCCGGCGCGTCGCCGGCCCGTCCGCCATGTGGAAGAGCTTCTCCGTAGCCGCGGGCATCTTCGCCTGCATCCTGGGGGTCGAGCTTTTGCTCGTCGACTCGGCCGTGATCGTGCCTGTCCAGGGCGGTGGGCCGCAGACGTTCACCGCCCCCGACTGGGCGCCCTGGGCGCTGTTGTCCGTCGGCGCGGCCACGATCATGCACTTCGTCGCCCTGCCTGTCCGCAGCTCGGCCGGGCAGCCGCCTTACCACGGGCGGTGAGCGTTACGGCGGACCGGCAGCCGCGGTTGCTCTCAGGGGCGGCCGGCGGGAGCGGGCCGGCCGGGAATCCATGATCCACACAGCCACGAAGCCGGCCCGCGACACCGTCCTCTTCGACGGGACGTGCCGCTTCTGCCGCGGCCAGATCGCCTGCCTGCGGCGGGTCGACCTCTTCGGACGCCTGGCATTCACCTCTCTGCACGACCCCCGGGTGGCCAGCGATTTCCCCGAGATTTCCCGGGAGCAACTGCTGGCGGAAATGTACGTGGTGGACCGCGCCGGCCGGGCCCGCGGCGGCGTCGAGGCCGTCCGCTATCTGTCCCGCCGCTTGCCGCTGCTGTGGCCGCTGGCGATCCCGCTTCACGTTCCCGGATCGTCGCCACTCTGGCGACGGCTCTACGCCTTCGTGGCCCGGCATCGCTATGGCATCGCCGGGCGGTGCGACGACGACACATGCCGCATCGGCTGAACGCCGGAATCGCAGCGGCTACTCGGCCTCGCCGCCGATCTCGCGGAGCAGGCGGGTCATCGTGTTGGCGTGCACCCCGAGCAGCTTCGCGGCGTTCGCCTTGTGGCCGCGGGTCACCTCCAGGGCCTCCTTGATGGCCTGCTCCCGCAGTTTCGCCAGGTCGAGGCACGGAAGCCTGGTGGACGATACCGCGGAACCGGGCCGGGACCGCGCGGGCAAAACCGGCTCGGTCTGCAGGACGTAGGCCTGCTCGATGA
>JBIPLS010000230.1:0-3851 GCA_044368305.1 Pirellulales bacterium | reverse complement strand
GGCCATGAGCACCACCGCCGCTGCCGTCGTCACCACCGATCTCCCCCTCGGCCCGCCACTGCGCGGGAAGGTGCGCGACTGCTACCGGTTCACGTCGCCCACCTTCGGCGACGCGCTGCTCATCGTCAGCACCGACCGGATCAGCGCCTTCGACTGGATCCTGCCCACGCCGATCCCCGACAAGGGCAAGGTGCTGACCGCGATCTCGGCGTTTTGGTTCGACCTCCTGGGCCGCGGGCCGAAACCGCTGGCCCACCACCTGCTCACGACCGACGTCGACGCGATGGGGCTGCCGGCGACGATCGACCGCGGGCCGCTCCGCGGCCGGACGATGCTCGTCAGGCGGGCCGAGGTGATCCCCTTCGAGTGCGTCGTCCGCGGCTGGCTCGCCGGCTCCGGGCTCGCCGAATACCGTCGCTCGGGCACGGTCTGCGGTGTGCCCCTCCCCGCCGGGCTCGCGCCGGGCGGCCGGCTTCCCGAGCCGATCTTCACGCCGGCCACGAAGGCGGCGAGCGGGCACGACGAGAACGTCTCCTACGACGTGATGGCGGCGACGCTCGGCGCCGATCTCGCCGCGGCCCTTCGCGCCAAGAGCCTCGACGTCTACGCCCGGGGTGCCGAGCACGCGGCCGCGCGGGGGATCGTGCTGGCCGATACGAAGCTGGAGTGGGGCCGGCTGCCCGACGGCACGCTGCTTCTCGTGGACGAGGTGCTGACCCCCGACAGTTCGCGGTTCTGGCCCGCCGCCGAAGCGGGCCCTGGTCAGGTGCCGGATTCCTTCGACAAGCAGTTCGTCCGCGACTGGCTGGAGACGACCGGCTGGGACAAGGCGAGCCCGCCGCCCGCATTGCCCGCCGAGGTCGTGGCCAACACGCGGGCGAAGTACTTCGAGGCGTGCCGCCTGCTGACGGGCGGGTCGCCCTCGGGCACGCGGTGAGTCTGGGTGGCGTGGGCAAGCCCGCGTGCGGCACGGTGGAAACGGTCTAGGGGCCGAGAAATCCGGCAACTAGAATCGTCGCCGGCTTCCCGAACGCCCTCTCTGCGTGACGTGCCCCATGCTCCGCTACTGGACCGCCGGTGAATCGCACGGGCCGGCGCTCGTCGCGCTCGTAGATGGCTTTCCCGCCGGACTGGCCGTCGATGCCGCTGTCATCGACGCGGAATTGCGGCGCCGGCAGGGCGGCCATGGCCGCGGCGGACGGCAGCGGATCGAGACCGACGCGGTCACGTTCCTGTCCGGCTTGTGGCGGGGCGTCACGCTGGGGAGCCCGCTGGCCCTGGAGGTCGTCAACAAGGACGCCAAGCTCGAGCGGCTCGAGGAGGTCGAGCGGCCGCGACCCGGCCACGTCGATCTCGCCGGCGCCGTGAAGCACCTCGGCGGCGTGCGGGCCGTGCTCGAAAGGGCCAGCGCTCGCGAGACGGCCGCGCGGGTCGCCGCGGGGGCCCTCGCCCGGCAGTTGCTCGCGGCCTTCGGCATCGAGGTGGCGGGCTGGGTGACGGAACTCGGCGGCATCGTCCTCGGCGACCGGGCCGGCACGCTGCCCGAACTGCGGTCGATCCGCGACTCGAGTGCCGTCTACTCGCTCCACCCAGAGCGGGACGCCGAGGTGACGGCGCTGATCGACAGGGTCGGCAAGGAGGGCGACACGCTCGGCGGCATCGTCGCGGTCCGGGTCGACGGCCTGCCGATCGGCCTGGGCACCCACGCCCAGTGGGACCGCAAGCTCGACGGCCGCATCGCCCGGGCGGTGATGGCCGTGCAGGCGATCAAGGGCGTGGAGATCGGCATGGGCTTCGAGGCCGCCCGGCGCCGCGGTTCGGAGGTGCACGACCCGATCCGCTACGACGCCTCGGCCCGCGGCGGCCCGCAGCTCGGTTTCACGCGGCCCACGAACAACGCGGGGGGGCTCGAAGCGGGGATCACCAACGGCCAGCCGCTCGTGGTGCGGGCGGCCATGAAGCCGATCGCCACGCTCCGCAAGCCGCTGGAGTCGGTGAACCTCGCGAGCAAGCAGACGGAGGAGGCGGCCTACGAGCGGAGCGACGTCTGCGCCGTCAGCGCCTGCAGCGTGATCGTCGAGAACGTGGTCGCCTTCGAGGTGGCGGCGGCGCTGGTGGACAAGTTCGGCGGCGACAGCGTGGTGGAGATGCAGGCCCGCTGGGCCCTGTATCACGAGTTGGCCCGCGAACGCTGACGGTCGGCGGCGGCCCAGGGTTTTTCGGCAGGAGCCAAGGATGGCGCCAGCGATGTTCGTCGAGCGGTCCGCCGGCAGAATCCGGTTCGCCCGCGCCGCCTTCCTGCTGGGCGGGCTGGTGCCCTGCGCGGCGCTGGTGGCCTGGGCAGTGCACCTCCGGTCGGCCGCGCATCGCGAGACCATCCGGGCCGCATGGCAGCAGGCCGTCGGCGTTCCCGTCGCCGTGGAGGCCGTCGAGCACCCACGGCCCGGCGTCGTCCGGGCCCTCGACTGCCGCCTGACCGCCCCCGACGGCGGGCGGCTCGTGCTGCCCGCCGTCGAGATCGAGACGGCGCCCGCCGAGGTGCGGCTGCGGATCGACCGGATCGCGGGCGACGAGCCCGCCGCGCGGCTGCTCGGCGGGCTGGCGGCGGAGTGGATCGGTCGGGAAGCGCGGTACCCCCGCGACTGCGTCGTCGAGATCGGCGCCTGTGCCTTGGCGGCGGGGCCAGACGGCGGCGGCGGCGGCGGGGCGTTGCGGGCCGAATGCGTGAGCCGCGGCGGGACACGCGCCGTGCGGATCGTGCGCGGGGGTGACGTGGAAGGCCCGGGCGACGAGTTCCGGGCCGTGCGGATCGCGGCCGACGCAGCGACCGACGAGCGGCTGGAGTTCAACCTCTCCTGCGCCGAACCGCTGCCCTTGACGCTGGTCGCGGCCGCGGTCGGCCGTCGGGATCCAGGGCTCGGCGCCGCAGCGTGCGTCACCGGCACGCTGCACGCGCTCCGCGACGGGATGCTCTGGAGCGGCACCTTCACGGGTCGGATCACCGGCATCGACCTCGCCGCCTGCACGCAGGGCATGCAGGCCCGCGCGGACGGAGAGGCGACTGTGGACGTCCGCCGCCTCGCCTGGTCCCGGGGGCGGATCGAGGACGCCGAAGTCGCATGCGGCATGGGCCGCGGCCGCGTGGAGCAGCGGTTGCTGGACGGGCTGGTCGCGACCGTGGGCTGCCGCCCCGGCCCTGCGTACCGGACGCTCGCGCAGTCGCCCGAGCGGAAGATCGACGCGGCCGCCTGCCTGCTGCGGGTCGATGCCCGCGGCGTGGAGATCGTCTCCGGCGCGGGCCTCGGCGGGCCGCTCGCCGTCGCCGACGGGCTGTCGGTGGTCGACCCGCCGGCCGCCGTCCTGGCTCCCGAACGCTTGGCCTGGCTGCTCGCCCCGACGGGGGCCGTGTACGTGCCCTCCGCCGGCCCCGGCGCCTGGCTGCTGGACCTCATGCCGCGGGCCGATCAGGCTGCCTGGCCCGGCCGGGCGGGGGGATTTTGACCCAATTTTGACAGTCGTGCGACGCGGCCCTGACTGCCCGCGGCTGTCGTTCTCGCCGAAATGAGCGACAGTATTCAGGCCGCGCACGGCCCCTCGTGCGACCGGCCCCGAACCACGTGCCCCGGAGGCCGCATGACGCCCGCCCGCCAGACCCCCTCGATCGCGAGCCCGAACGACGGCGACGACGCCGTCGCGGTCGCCGCTTTCGACGCCAGCGCCGCGGCGGAGTTCGGCCGCTCGGCGATCCACGATCCCGGTTGCTCCGGCGCGGCCGACCCCCACGAGCCGCGGCGCGAGGGCGCCCGCGATCGGTGGGCCGATCTCGACTGGCCCGTGGTGCTGTGGATCGG
>JBIPLS010000229.1:0-3856 GCA_044368305.1 Pirellulales bacterium | reverse complement strand
GCGGATGATGCACCTCGATCCGCTCGAGCGCTGGCAGACGGCCGCCGACGCGCGGCGGGGCATCGAGCAGATCATCGCCCGCCGGGCCGCGGCGGTGGGTTCCGCGGCCGTCGCCGCCCCGGCCGCCGCCCCGGCCGCCAAGGGCAGCGTGATGATCGTGGAATCGCAGGAGAAGGCCCAGCAGACGCTGCGCGAGTTTTTCACGAAGCTCGGCTATCGGGTGCTGGTCACCGAAAATCCGCAGCGGGCGCTGACGCGATTCGCCACGACGCCGCCCCCCGCCGACCTGCTCGTGATCAGCGCCCAATTCCTGGGGGCCGCGGCGGTCGAGGCGTTCAACGCCCTTTCGACCGACCCGTTCTACGCCGCCGTGCCCGCCGTGCTGATCGCCGGACCGCGGCAGGGCGCGGTCTCGGAGCGGGCGCGGGTGGACGACCGCCGCAAGGTGGTGCAGTTGCCGATGCCCACGGCCGACCTGTCCCGGCTGCTCGCGGGCCTCGTGCGGCCGGCGTGACCCGCCGCTTCAACGCGGCTGCGGGTAATAGTGCGACAGGTTCTGGAAGGTCGCCCGGTGCCCGGTGGGCCGGATCGACTCGTCGATCTGCCGGGACGACGTGTCCCGTTGGATCTGCTGCACCTGGTTCTGCAGCTTGTTCAATTGCCGCGACTGCTGCATCTGCGAGATCAACTGCTGCTGCTGTTGCTGCTGCGGGACCACGATCTGCTGGTAAACGTTCTGGCTCTGCAGCGGGTTTTGGGAAAAGTTCGCGATGTTGTTGTAGGGGCTGATCGCCGGCCGGCGGTAGATGCTGGAAAAGGGCAGGGTGCCCTGCCCCTGCTGGGCGGCGGCCGTGCCGGCATGGACGGCCACGGCCGAGCCCACGGCGCCGATCACGATCGCCCGGGCGACGATCCGCATTCCGCTCTGCATGGTGTCACGTCTCCTGTTCGCTCGTCCGGTCTTCGTCATGATACCCGCCCCGCGGGGCGACGGACATCATTCGGCCACCTTGGGCATCTCGGCCTCGTACTTCTCGACCACGCGATCCATGAGGGCCTTGACCGCCGCCTTGGCCAGCGGCTTGTCGTGCAGCCAGGCGGCGAACTCCTCGCCGTGCTCGATGTAGGCCTCACGCAGCCAGTCCGGGGCCTCCGTCAGCAACCAGGCCCGGAACAGCAGCCAGCGCGGGTCGTCGGCCCCGTAGACCTCGCGAGCCACCCAGCAAATCCCGCCGAAGTTCGGGTTGAAGCCGAAGGGGAAGCGGTTCATCTGCTGGATGGCGCTGGAGCCCACGAGGGCGAAGCCGAAGATCCGCTCGAAGGGGGCCGTGATCTTGCCGACGATGCTGTCGAAGGCGACCCACTGATCCTGCGCGATGAACACGCGGTCGCCCGGCAGCAGCTGGTAGTTGGTGGCCGTCGAGGCACCCTTCATGATGGCCTCGATGTCCACCGGCAGCACCTGGTCGCAGCCCACGCCCGAGGGG
The DNA here is from genome assembly GCA_044368305.1 of Pirellulales bacterium. Lineage (GTDB taxonomy): Bacteria > Planctomycetota > Planctomycetia > Pirellulales > UBA1268 > QWPN01. Next base: position 2,369 of record JBIPLS010000229.1, on the reverse strand, counting down.
GCGGGCCGCGCGACCCAGATGTCCTTGCTGGACAGCCGGGAGAGGCCGTTGATCTGGGCCACGGCGTCGAGCACCGTCTCGTTGCCCGTCACGGGGAATCGCCCCACCTGGTCGCCGTAGCCGGCGCCCTCGGTGATCACGTAGTAGACCTTCGAGTTGTAGGAGAACACGTCCACGCTCACGAGCGGGGCGTCGAGGTGCTGCGAGAGATGCTTCTCGATGGCGGCCTTGGCCTCCTCGAGCGTCATCCCGGTCACGTACACGCTGCCGTAGGTGCCGAGGTTGATCGTGCCGTCGGGGCCGACGAGGTGCTCGCCGGCGATCTGCTGCTGCCCGGCCGCCTGGGCCAGCGTGAGCGACACTTGCGGCTCGCGGAGCACCCGCTTCAGGTGCCGGAAGACGGAATCCTGGGCCTCTTCGAGCGACTGCCCGCCGACCATCACCTTGCCGTAGGAGGGCCCGAGGTCGAGCATGCCGCCCGGTTCGACGACGTACAGGCCGTTGATCGGCTGCTCCAGGAGCGTGCCCTCCACGATCACCTGCAGCGTGTCGAACGACTGGATGCGGAACGGCGGCTTGGGCACGACCCGCAGGGCATCGACGAGGAGGATGTCCGGCGGTTCGATCACGTAGGCCGGCAGGGCCACCTTGGCCAATTCCTTGGCGGGCAGCCGGGAGGGGTCCGTCGGCGGGCAGTTGGCGTCGAGCATCACCTGCTGCGTCGTGGCGTGCTGCGGGCGACCAAATGTCTTGCAGCCCGCCAGGGCCGTGGCCGCGGCCGCGGCCAGGAGGAGCCCGCACAACCGGACCCGCGGCGACACGGCGACCCGAGGGGGGGTTTGGGGCTTGAAATCGAGCGGGCAACGGCTGGCCATGGCGAACTCCTCACGACCGTCAAAGTCACTGCGATCGCTTTTATCGTCGTCCATGGACGCCAAACTTTGCCCTTCTTTCCGGCCGGGGCGGGGGATGGGGGCGTGAGTTTCCCGCGAGCGGGCGGCCGGCGAGCGACAACGGCCCCGCGAAGGCGTAGACTTCGGGGTAGTCGCAGGATGAGCATCGCGGCGTCTATGGGGGGCGGTTGCCACCCAGGAGAACGGAGTTTGCGCAGCCCAAAATGCCCATCCTTCCCAGGCAACGCGACATCTTCCCGGAAGGCCTGCTGGACGCAGGCGATGGTGACGAGCTGGGGCCGATGGCGGCTCTGGGCCGCCGCTGGGTGGCCTTCTACACCCTGGCGCGTCGCGAGAAGGATCTCATGCGGAAACTCGAGGCGGCGGCCGTGCCGTTCTACGCCCCGATGGTCCGGCGCCGGCTGCACTCGCCCGGCGGCCGCGTCCGCACGTCATTCGTCCCGGTCTTCCCCGGTTACGTATTTGCCGTCGTCGATGACGAGCAGCGCCGCACGGCCCTGGCCACCAACACGGTCGCACGCTGGATTCCGATCGCCGACGAGCGGATGCTGGTGGACGACCTGCGGGCGATCCGGCGGCTCGTGGAAACCGAGCGGCCGCTCACCCCGGAGGCCAGGCTCGAGCCGGGACAGCCGGTGCGGGTTCGCAGTGGACCGCTCCGGGGGCTCGAAGGCACGGTCGTTCAGCGTCGCAACGTTGAGCGGCTCGTCGTGGCGGTGCGATTCCTGAACCAGGGGATTTCGATCGAGCTCGAGGACGTCGATCTGGAACGGCTGTGAAGGACTCATGTTCAGCGCATTGACCAACGCATGCAGGCGGGCCGCCATCTCCTGGTGGCGATCGCGGCTGCCGACCCGCGAGGCGATCGTGGTGTCGGCGCTGCTCGTCGTGCTCTTCGTCGGCTGCTACCTGGCGGCCTTCTTCGTTCGCAGCGAGCTGCTCCTGAAGCCGTCCGACGCGAACCTGATCATCCGCACGATCGGCTTCGTGCTGGGGGTGAAGTTCCTCATCTTCTACGGCCGCGGCCTGGCGCACCGCCCCTGGCGGGCGGCGCACTTCCAAGACTTGAACAACGTCCTCCGGGCGGCGACCACCGCGCTGCTGGTGTTCGTGGCCATCAACTACTTCGGGAGCATTCGTGGCCCCTTGCCGCAGATCCCGCGGTCGGTGCTGCTGCTCGACTGGGCCTTCACCCTGCTGGCCGTGGGGGGCATGCAGGCGATCGCCCGCAGCCTCTATGAGGAGATCTTCCCCACCACGAACTTCGGCAGCCATCGCGGCGTGCTCGTCGTCGATGCCTCCCCGCAGGGCCGCGAGCTCGCGCGGTTGCTGCCCGGAATCGTCGGCCGCAATTACTTCGTCGCCGGCCTGCTCGACGACGACCCGGCCTGCTACGGCGAGCACGTCGGCCACGCCCGCGTCCTCGGCCCGGTGTCGATGGCGCCCGCCTGTGCG
>JBIPLS010000228.1:0-3922 GCA_044368305.1 Pirellulales bacterium | reverse complement strand
GCCGCCCACCCGGGATGCAGGCCGATCTCGACGATCGAGGCCCGCCGGCCCAGGCCCAGGCGCAGGAACCGATCCAGGTCGCGAACGCCCACGCGGCCCGCCGTCACGGTGCCGAAGAAGCGGTCCGCATGCCGCAAGCCCGCCCGCCGCGCTCGCTGCCGCCAGGAAGCGGCCAGCGCCCGCTTGGCGAGCCCGGCGGGAATCCCCGCCACGCCGCCCAGGCCGCGGTTGCGGAGCAAGGTGCCCGACGCGGCCGGCTCATGGGCCACGCGGACGGCCTGCACGCCGAAGTGCGGGGCCAGATCCGCGACGATCCGGCCCACGCGCGGGGTCAATTCGCAGTATTGGTGCCCGTCCAGCCGGACGGGCCGCATGCCGTGGTCGCAGACGAACCCGATCTGCGCGGCGAGTTCCCTGCGGACGGCGTCGGCATGGCGGCCCGCACGGGGCAGCATCAGCCGCAGGAACGTCGTGAGGCCACGGAAGTTGCCCTCGGGATCCAGCAGCGCCGCCGGGAAGGCGGCGCCGGTGAGCGGCTTTCCCTGCGACAGGTTGAGGTGCACGCCGAGGTCGAACGGCTGCCGGGGATCGCCGAGCCTGCCGCGGGCGGGGGACGAGGGGAGCGCCGCGGCCCGGCGATCGTCCTCGAGGCCGCGCCAGGCCGCCAGAGCAGCTCCGGAAGCCGGCGCGTTGGCCAGCACCGACGCGCCGGTCAGCAGGCCCCGGCGCACGGTGTCGCAGATGCCTTCGGTGATCGCCGCCGAGAAGCCGAGATCATCCGCGTGCAGTGCGACCAGCATGCCTGCCACCATCCGGGCGCCGCCGGTCCCCGCGGCGCGGCGCTCCCGGCATTCGGCGTTTGGAATAGCCGTCCGGGCACGGAACGTCAAGTTTTTCCGATTGACCTGTCGTCATGACCCCCTATCTTTCCGCGTGGGCGGCGGGAAGCCGCCCTGCATGCCCCGACCCCGCCGCCACGGAGCAGATCCTCCATGATCGCCACGATCTCGCCATCCGCCCTCGCCGATCTCCGCCGCCGCGGAGACAAGATCACCCTCATCGACGTGCGGACTCCGGCCGAGTACGGCGAGGTGCACGTCGCCTTCGCCCACAACATGCCGCTCGACCGGCTCGACCCGCGGCAGGTCGCGAAGCTCGGCGGCGACGGCCCGGTCTACTTCGTCTGCAAGTCCGGAGGCCGCAGCCACCGCGCCTGCGAGCAACTGGCGGCGGCGGGCTTCGAGCGGGTCGTCAACGTTGAGGGGGGCACGGCGGCCTGCGAGGCCGCCGGCATCCCCGTGGTCCGCGGGCGAGAGGCGATGTCGCTGGAGCGGCAGGTGCGGATCGCCGCCGGCGGACTCGTGGCGATCGGCGCGGCCTTGGCGGCCTTCGGCCCCGAGGCGGGCGTCAACTGGCGGGCGATCGGCGCCGGGCTCGCGGGGTTCGTCGGCTGCGGCCTCGTGTTCGCCGGCGTCACCGACACCTGCGGCATGGCGATGCTCCTGGCACGGATGCCGTGGAATCAGGCCGGCCGTTGATGCCCCGCCTCCCCCGGCACCACGCAGCCCCGCGCCGGCACGATCGGTCGGGCGGCTCGCGGGCCGATGGCCGACGTCCCCCGCCGCTCAGCGCTCCACGAGATACAGCCGTTCCGTCACCCGCGGGGACCGGCTCCGCAGGTTGCGGCTGCCGCGGAAGGTGGCGTAGGGAATCTCGACCACCTCGACGCGTCCCTCCCGGGAGAGGATGTCCTGCAGCTCGGCGGGCGTGATGAACCCCTCGTCGTTGAACGACACGAGGAGGAAGGCCGCGTCCGCGTGCCCGACGAGGTCGGCGAGCAGGGCGGCGGATCGCGACCGGACGTTGTAGCCCGACCGCCGCCAGTCGGTCGGGATGCCCGACACCGCGCTCAGCCGTTCGGGACGCCGGTAGTTGGCGATCAGGTTGAGCATGAAATAGTTCGAGCCGTAGGGGTGCTGGTTGTAGGGCGGGTCGATGTAGGCCAGGTCGAGCCCGCGGACGAGCCGCACGGCCTCGTTCGCGTCCCGCTGCATGACCTCGCAGTCGCAGTCGAAGAGGCTCAATTCCGGGGCCGCCAGCACCACCGGCCCGAGAATCCGCGGCAGCGCGTCGCCGCCGGTGCCGCCGAACCTGCCGATCCCGGTCGCCCGGTCCTTGTAGAAGCCCTTGAAGACGCCGGCCGTGTTGGCGTGGATCGAGGCCGCGCTGAGCAGCGGCCCCAGCAGCAGGTCCCGCCACGCCGCCGGCGCCTCCGCGATCAACCGCCGGTAGTCGTCGATCCGCCGGGCGTTTTGCCGCGTGTAAAAAACGCGGTCCTGACGCGTGATCCGGCTCTCGTCGCGGGCCGCGTAGAGTTCCTCGATGAAGCCCGGCGGCAAGTCGCCCCGCCCGACCCGGGCGTTCATCGCGGCCACCGCCCGGGACAGGGCCGCGGCGTCGACACCGTCGCGGTTTGTCAGATAGCACCTGCCGAGCACGGCGGCGTAGTCCTCCAGGTCGTTGCTGACGAGGAAGGCGGAGTGGGCCTTGAGCAGGCGGGTGACCACCCCCGAGCCGCTGAAGGCGTCCAGGCACCGCAGCCGCTCCTTGCCCAGGCGGCGCTTCACCCGGGCGACGGCGGTGGCGATCCACGGCAGGAGCGCCCGCTTGTTTCCCAGGCAGGTGACGAGCTGCTCGGTGAGGTAGGCGGGATTTTCGACGACGGGCTTCATGGGGCGATCGACCGCGCGCACGGCCGCCAGCATCGTCGATGGGACGGCGAAAAATCGACGCCAGCCGCCCCGGCCGGCGGTTTTCGCTCCGCGGCGGGGCTCGGACCGCGATCGCCCGGCGGCCGTCGCTACAATCGGAACCGATGTCCAGGCCCCTTCCCGCCCCGCGACCGATGACGGCGACCGACGACCTGCGGATCGCCGCCATCAAGGAACTGCGGCCCCCGTCCCAGCTGATCCATGAGTTTCCCTGCACGCCGGCCCTGGGCGACCTGGTGACCGCGTGCCGGGCGGATCTGCATGCCATCCTCTCCGGGACGGACGACCGCCTGGTGGTCGTGATCGGCCCGTGCTCGATCCACGATCCCGCCGCGGCACTCGACTACGCGCGGCGACTGCGGGCGGAGCGGGAGCGGCTGCGGGACGACCTGGAGATCCTGATGCGGGTCTACTTCGAGAAGCCGCGGACCACGGTGGGCTGGAAGGGGCTCGTCAACGACCCCGACCTCACCGGCACCTTCCGCATCAATCACGGCCTGCAGGTGGCCCGCGAACTGCTCGTCGAGATCAACGCGCTGGGGCTGCCGGCGGGTTGCGAGTTCCTCGACATGATCATGCCGCAGTACATCGCCGACCTGGTTTCCTGGGGCGCGATCGGCGCCCGCACCACCGAGAGCCAGGTGCATCGGGAACTGGCATCGGGGCTCTCCTGCCCCGTGGGCTTCAAGAACGGCACCGACGGCAGCGTGCGGATCGCGGCCGAGGCGATCCAGGCGGCCCGGCAGCCGCACCACTTCCTCTCCGTTACCAAGGCCGGCCACACGGCGATCGTGTCCACGAAGGGCAACGACGACTGCCACATCATTCTCCGTGGCGGCCCGGCCCCGAACTACGACGCCGCCGGCGTGACCGCCGCCTGTGCGGAGCTGGCCCGGCACGGCCTGCCGGAACGGCTGATGATCGACGCCTCGCACGGCAACTCGGGCAAGCGGCCGGAGCGGCAGCTGACGGTCGCCGACACGATCGCCGCCCAGTTGGAGGCGGGGGAGCGGCGGATCTTCGGCGCGATGGCCGAGAGCCACCTCGTCGGTGGCCGGCAGGAGTTCGCGGCCGGGCGGCCGCTCGTCTACGGCCAGTCGATCACCGATGCCTGCCTCGGCTGGGAGCAGAGCGTGGAGTTCCTGGATCGT
>JBIPLS010000227.1:0-3925 GCA_044368305.1 Pirellulales bacterium | reverse complement strand
TGACGTAGCCCTCGCAACGGCGATCCTCGGCACCGTGAGCGAGCACCGGATCGTGGTAGGGATCGACCTCGATCGCCGGATTGAGCCCGCTGTTGGCCCAATTGGAAGCCAGCGCGGAGAGCCCGTACGCCCGAAACCAGACCGCCTCGGCGAACCCCCTGTCCTGCGGGCGATGGGGCACGCTGTCCCCGAGATGCCACTTGCCGAAGAGCCCCGTCGCATACCCGGCCTCGCGGAAATAGTCGGCGATCGTGGGAATCTCGCGCCGCACCATGGAACGGCCCTGGCAGACGGCTGTGGCGCCGTTGCGCATGGCATCGACGCCGGTGAGCAGCTGGCTGCGGGTCGGGGTGCACATCGGCGCCACGTGGAAGTCGGTGAACCGCACGCCTTCCGCGTGGAGCCGGTCGAGGGCGGGCGTCCGCAGGAACGGGTGGCCGTGCGCGGCCACGTCGCCGTAGCCCTGGTCGTCGGCCAGGATGACGAGCACGTTGGGGCGGGCCGGACGTTCGCCGGCGGCCGCCCGGGAAACGCGGGACGGCACGATCGCCGCCGTCACCAGGATCGCGGTCACGAGGATCGCACGGCGGTGCATGGCAGGGCCTTCGTGGGGCGAGCAACGCGGCGGAAAAAAGCCGCTCCAATACAGGTTAGGAACTCGTCTACACTTCCACCATGGCTGACCCCGCCGCGTCCGACAGCACCCGGCTTCCCGACAGTCCCTGGTTCTGGGGCCTGCTGTTTTCCCTCATGGCGCTGGCGGGCATCGGACTGATCGCGCCGAAGTTCGACGTCCGCCAGCGGCAGGTCGAGGGGCGGTTCCTGGGCCGGCAGGCGGCGGCGGACGAGCGGACGCGGCGGTCGGCGGGCCTCGAGCCGGTCGATCTGGCCGACTCGGCCCGCGACCGGGAGCAGGCCCAGCCCGGCAGGATCGTGCCCCTGTGGACGCTGGCGGTCGGCGCCGCCGCGGCCGCGGCGGCCTGCGGAGCGATGCTGTGGCGGGAGCGCCGTCGTCCCGGCCATGTCGGCAGGTGAATGGATGGACGCGTGTCAACCGACGGACGATGAAGAAGCGACCGCACGCCGCGGCCCGGCGCCGGGCGTCGATCCGCGGCTGCTCGAAGGCGTCTGGATCGGGATCTCGATCCAGTCGGTGACGGTGACCGCGCTGGGGTCGAACCAGGTCTTCGCGGGCACTTTCTTCACGCCGGCCATGGACGCCCGCTGCATCTTCTCGGGCACCTGGAACTGCGAGAACGACGTCCTCGCGCTCGAGTTCACGGAGTGCCGGCCCCCCGTGTTCCCGGTGCCGCTCACGGATCGCAACCGCGTCGAGTGGGTGTCGTCGGACTCGGTCGTGCTGCACACGCTGCCGCACGGCCCCACGGTCCAGTGGAACCGCGTGGACTTCCCCGGGCGGCGGTGCACCGCGCCGTCCCCAGCCGCGGCCACGCCACCGACGACGGAGTCGCTCGCCGCCCTGTCGGCCGCCGACCTCACCGACGCCAATCCGCTGTTCGCGTGGATCGGCGACCTCGTCGCCGCGGCGCCCGGCCGGTCGTACGAGGAGCAACTCGATGCGGCCCTGCGGCTGCGGATCCCGCGCAAGGCCGGATATGCGTTCGCGATCTTCCAGATCGAGGGCCTGTGGGGCAACGGCGGCATGCAGCACGCCGTGCTCCGGGGGACGGTTCCGCAGACTCGGCAGCTGCTCGGCGTGGCGGCCGCCGGCTACGAGCACTTCGGCCGCCCGCGGCTTGCGAAGCTGATCCACGAGATCGCGGCGCACGCCGGCCGCTGGATGCGGCACCTCGACGAACTCGATCACCGCCGGGCCGCGGACGAGGAGTACGCACCGCTCCTCGCCGAGGTGGACTCCTACGACGGCACGTTCGCGACGCTGCTGGAGGAGGAAGGAACCGCGTACGAAGCGATCGCCGCGGACATCCGCGCCCATCCGCACGACTATCTCCGCGACGCGTCCCCCGGAATCACGTGACGCGGATCAATCCCACCACCAGGCGTCGCCGTCGGGCCGCGGCTCGACGGCTGACCGCTGGTCCTCGAGGACGCCCGCCGGGGCGACGGGGACGCGTTCCGGGGCGGTCAGCTCCTCGGGCACGATCGACACGCCCCCCGCGGGGGCCAGCAGCACCCGCCCCTTCCACACGACATTCACGGCACAGGGCATCCGCTGCGGCGGCGACAGGGTCTCGGTGGCCACGGTCGCCTCGTCGCGGAGGCCGGCCGCGTCCCAGGCGATCGCGTTCTGCCAGCCCGCGCGGCCCATGAAGGCCGCCAGCACGAGCAGATCGATGCCGTTGCGGAGCTGCGCGAAGACGGGGCTGCGCTCGGCGATCTGCGGATACTTGGCCGTGAACGCCGCGGCGAAGGCCTGGGCCGCCCCGCCGGCCTTGCCGCCGCGATCGACGAGCCGGCCATCGGGACCGATGGCGAGATCCTCCGTCGAGAGCCGCACGCTCCGTCCCAGCAACTCGCATGCTCGGCGATCCTCCGCCACCCGCAGGCAGCGGTCGTCGGGCCGAAACCACCAGCGCTGCAGCGTGTTCGACGGCGCCGATTGCAGGCCGCCCAGGAACGTCCGCAGCGGCACCGGGGGCGGCTCCAGGTCGATGGCGATGAGCTTCATGCGGTAGTCGGCCTCGACGAGCACGCGGGCCAAGTGCGTCGCGGCGGAAACGCCGAACACCCGCACCCCCGCCTCGCCCAGCGCCGTCTGCAGGCCCGCATGGACGCCGGCGGCGACCGCGGGCCGCTCGTGGTCCGCCACGGCCTTGGGCACCGTCCGCTGAAACTGCCGCAGCCGCTCGAGCGCCTCGGGTCCCGGGTCGATCGAGCAGCCGACGGACCGCGGTCCCGGCGCGCCCGGCCAGAAGGCCCGCAGGGCCACGCACAGATCTTCCAGGAGGATCACCGGCTGGCCCGAATGGATCGCGACCGCCCGGCCCAGCGGATCCTCACGCCAGCCCCCCGCCTCGCCGGCGATCACGATGTCGCCGCGGTCCGGGTAGAGGAAGGCGTACTGGAGCCGCGTCAGCCCGGCGAGGTGCCGCTCGATCGGATCGGCCCCGCTTCCGGCCGCCGCGCGGCGCCGCAGCGCCGCGTCGAGTCCGACGAGCGAGATCTTCCGCAGCCGCGACGGCCGGAGCACGTCGCCGGGCAGAGCGGCCCGCGCGGCCGCCGCCTGCTGGGCCGCGAGCCGTCCTCCCGGATCCTCGACGGCCCGACGGGAGACGACGCCGTCCGCGTCGATGGCGACGCCGAACTCCGGCAGTTGGACGCTCGATCCGGGGCCGCGCGGCATGACCGGGCCGGGGCCGGGGGCGATGCCCGGCGGCGAATGTGGCTGCGTCTCGATCTGGCCAGGAGCCGGGACGCCGACGAGCCCGCCCAGCCCCAAGGCCACCACGAGGACGGCGCGGCGAGCGTGAGCGCGGGGCATGATTCGTGCTCTCTTCGTATTCGTGTATGCGTCGGCTTCAATGTCGTCGCAGCAGGCTGTCCAGCCGATGACCGGCGAGCGTCCATTCCCCGGAGTCCTGCTTGACGCGGCCGCCCGGCCCCGGATCGTCGCCGTCCCGAGCGGGCAGCGGCGTCAGCTCCGCCGTCCAGCGAAACGCCGGCCGCGGGCCGACGGCCTGACCCCAGTCCTCCAGCAGCCGCTGGGGGCGGCGGGCATGGGCCGGCGTCACGCGATCGCCTTTTTGCAGCACCAGTTCATGCACCCCCGTCCAACCGAACCACGGATAGCAGGCCGTATGCGCGGGGATCCAATGGCCGACGCCCTGCTCGTCGACCAGGTGAAACTCGGCCCAGGTGTGGTTGGGCACCCAGACGAGGCGGGCGGGAATGCCGGCCCGACGGCACAGGGCCACGAACACGCCGGCCATTTCCTCGCAGTCGC
>JBIPLS010000004.1:0-38369 GCA_044368305.1 Pirellulales bacterium | reverse complement strand
TTTTCCCGAATATGTGCCAGTTCCAATAAAGGTCAGGCTCCCATTTTGACCGTCTATATTGGATGCCGATCCGGTGAACAAAACATCGATGATGTTAACGGTCGAAGTTCCTCCCGGACCTCCAAAACCACCCGTGCCGGTCCCCATCCATAGGGTTTTGTTGGTTGATTGGCCGGGTGAAGCAGTCGCCGAAACAAAGGCTATGTTCGCAAACCGCATCGAACCGGATGTGCCCAGTGAGCTATTTTCGTTGGCATTCCCCAATGTCCGAACATTCGTGATGCCTGCCGAAAAGAAAGGAGCAGAACTGAAGGAATTATTTGTTCCCGTAATATAGATTTGCCTGGAAATGGTATTGGTTGAATTGAAGCTTAAAATCGGAACCGTCCCAGACAAGACGCCCGACAAGACGAAGCCGCCATTCCCTGCAGAGACCGCGATCTGCTGACTTCCTGTGCCCAGAAAAGCGAGGTTGCTTGAAATTGTGACGTCAGCGCCAGTTCCTGATTTGGAAAGCACTTGGCCATTGCTCGTCAGTGCAAGCACATAGGACGAATCCGCCGAGCTCAACGAGTTGTTGCTCGTCCCGCTGAACGTCAACGCCCCGACGGTGCTGGAGGCGGTGAGGACCGGCTGTGGCGATGCTGATAAGGTGTTGAAGTTGAACGTCCCCGAGTTCGACGGGAACAACGGCGAGTTCGTTCCTGACCACGTCGTTCCCGAATTGAACGTCGTACCCGTGTTGTTCCACGTGTAGAGTTGCGCAGAAGCGGGCGACGCGTGCGTCACCGCCAGCGAGCAGGCCAACGCTGCGAGAATGGCCCGCGTGGCGTTGCCCCGCCTCGAGGCAGCCGACGCAATCCGTTTCGTCGTTTGGCTATTCGGAGACATCACATTTCCCCCAAGAGAAACTCTCACAATGCTCGAACGCCATCGCGTCCGAAACCGTTCGACTCCACCCCTCGACCACATGGTTGTATCTCTGAGGATGCAGTGCCGTCAATCAACCGGAAGCTCACAAAACCGAAAGCCGCGAAGACCGTGAAAGCGATTCTCTTCCTGGGCCTCGGCGGATGCCTCGAAGCCTGCAAAAAAACGCCTTGAAAAGCCACCGCGAGCCGCTCCGGCCAGTGCAAAAACAGCAAAAACCTTTCGTCGGCGATCTCCCGGTTCCGAGAGAAATGCCCATGGACCATCTCGAATGCTAGCACCTACGCCGCTCGGGCGTCAAGCCTCCGGTGGCAACCGGCTGACGGAGTCTTTTTCGCCCGGGCCAGGCGTCGCGTGACGGCGTCGCCACCGGCCCCGGCGGCCGGCCTCCCCGCAAACGACCGCGAACTGCGGAAAATCGCCGGTTTTCCAGGCGATCGGAGCCGGGGAGCGCCGTAGCCGCGTCGCCGACTGTGGCTTAGGATAGTGGACGGGTATCGAGACGCTCGCACCGCATTTCGGCAGACCGCAACCGCCCGCCGCTCCCTCCACCAGCGTCCCATAATGAGAACGATTATGAGGACTTCGGCATCGATTCCCGCCGCCAGGATCCGCACGCTGTCGGCCACCGCGCTGGCAGCCCTGGGGGGCCTGCTCGCGGGGAGTGCTTCTGCCGCCGAGCACGCCCTCCGCTTCGACCGCGACATCCGCCCCCTGCTTGCCGAAAACTGCTACGCCTGCCACGGCCCCGGCACGCAGGAGGCGGGCCTGCGGCTCGACTCCACCGCGGACGCGACCCGCGAACTCGACAGCGGCTCCCGCGCGATCGTCCCGGGAGACCCGGCCGCCAGCGAGGCGCTCGCGCGGATCGCCTCCACCGACCCCGACACGGTGATGCCGCCGCCGCACGCCCGCAAGACGCTCACCGCCGCGCAGCGCGATCTGCTTACGCGCTGGATCAAGGAGGGGGCGAAATACGAGCGGCACTGGTCGTTCACCCCGCTCGGCCGGCCGGAGGTGCCGGACGGCTCGGCCCCGAACCCCATCGACCGATTCGTGGAGGAGCGGCTCGCCGACGAGGGGCTGGTGGCCAACCCCGAGGCCGACCGGCCCACGCTCATCCGCCGACTGTCGTTCGCGCTCGTCGGACTGCCGCCGACGCCGGCCGAGGTGGCGGCGTTCGTGGCCGACACGGCACCCGACGCCTACGAGCGGCTCGTGGATCGGCTGCTCGCCAGCCCGCACCACGGCGAGGAGATGGCTCGCCACTGGCTCGACAACGCCCGCTACGCCGACACGCACGGCCTGCACCTCGACAACGAGCGACAAATCTGGGCCTACCGCGACTGGGTCGTGCAGGCCTGCAACGACAACATGCCCTTCGACCGATTCACGATCGCCCAGATCGCCGGCGACATGCTCCCCGCGGCCACCGACGCCGACCGCATCGCCACCGGCTTCTGCCGCTGCAACGTGACGAGCAACGAGGGCGGGTCGATCGACGAGGAGCTGCGGTTCCGCTACGCCGTGGACCGGACGGCGACGCTCTGCAACGCCTGGCTCGGCCTCACGGGCCAGTGCGCGGTGTGCCACGACCACAAGTTCGACCCGCTGCCCGCCAAGGACTTCTACTCGCTCTACGCGTTCTTCAATTCGGCCGCCGACGAGGGCTTCGACGGCAACGTGCTCGCCACGGCCCCCGCCCTGCCCCTGCGCACGGTCGACCAGCGGCGGCAGCTGGCCGATCTCGAGGCCCGGCTGCGGCCGCTGGAGGCGGCCCTCGACACCGCCCTGGCCGAGGTGGCCTACGTCGATCCGGCCACGCAGCCGGCCGGCAGCGGCCGCCGCGAGACGCTCTGGGTCGACGACGATTTTCCCGCCGGGGCGACGCCGTTCGGCGGCCCGGACGGGGAGACGACGTGGCTCACCGGCGGCGCGGCCTTCTCCGGCAGCCGCTGCCTCGACCGCACGGCCGCCGGCCTGGGCGAGGACTACTACGTGGGCGCCGCCGAGCCCTTCGTGCTGCCCGAGAAGGCGGAACTCTTCGCCCACGTCTGGCTCGACCCGGCCGCGCCGCCCACGGCCGTGATGCTGCAAGTCCGCACCGCCGCTTGGGCCCACCGGGCCGTGTGGGGCGACCGCGGCACGATCGCAGTGCAGGAGATCCGCAAGCTCGACGCGCCCGGCGTGTTCCAGGTGGGCGATCTGCCCGCTGCCGGGGGCTGGGTGCGGATCGCGGTCGGGGCCTCGAACCTCGGCCTCAAGGCCGGCGACCGGATCACCGGGCTGGCCTTCACGCAGGCCGGCGGCCACGTCCGCTGGGACGCGGCGGGCGTGGCGGTGCCGGACGACGCCGCGAAGCACCCGCGGAAGTCGCTGCTCGCCTGGTGGAAGTCGCGGATCAGCAAGCACGACGACGAGCGGCGGCAGCGGCTCGACGACCTGCCGGCCGAGATCCGCGACGTGGCCGGCGACGGCCCCGACAAGGCCACCGACCCGGTGGCGATCGCCGCCCTGCGCCGCTACTGGCTGGCGCACTTCTGGGAGGCCGCGCCGCCGCGGGTGGTGGCGGCATCTCGCGCCGCCGAGAGCGTGCGGAAACTCCGCGACGACCTCCAGGCCACGCTGCCGCGGTCGCTCGTCTTCGCGGATCTACCGCAAATGCGGGAGAGCTTCGTGATGCAGCGCGGGGCCTACGACAAGCCGGGGGCGAAGGTCACTCCGGCGACGCCCGCCTTCCTGCCCCCGATGAAGCTGGCGGGGCGGACGCCGACGCGGCTCGACCTGGCCCGCTGGCTGGTGGCCGAGGACCAGCCGCTCACCCCCCGGGTGGCTGCCAACCGGCTGTGGCAGCAGTTCTTCGGCACCGGGATCGTGAAGACGAGCGAGGATTTCGGCCTCCAGGGCGAGCCGCCCAGCCATCCGGAACTCCTCGACTGGCTGGCCCGCACGTACGTCGATTCCGGCTGGGACACCAAGGCCCTCGTGCGGCGGCTCGTGACCAGCCGGGCGTTTCGCCGCGCGGCGCACGTGCGGCCGGAACTCCTGGCCCGCGATCCCGAGAACCGGCTGCTCGCCCGGGGGCCGCGGCTGCGGCTCGACGCCGAACAGATCCGCGACAACGCCCTGGCCGTGTCCGGGTTGCTCGTGCCCACGATCGGCGGCCGCGGCGTGCGGCCCTACCAGCCCGACAACATCTGGGAGCCGGTCGGCTACTTCGAATCGAACACCCGCTTCTACAAGCGGGACACGGCCGCCGGCCTCTACCGCCGCAGCCTCTACACCTTCCTCAAGCGGACGGCGCCGCCCCCCTTCATGAGCAACTTCGACGCCCCCAGCCGCGAGCAGTTTTGCGCGCGCCGCGAGCGGAGCAACACGCCCTTGCAGGCGCTGCAGTTGATGAACGACACGCAGCACGTGGAGGCGGCCCGGGCCCTGGCGGCCCGCACGCTGGCCGAGGCGGGGGGCGACGACCAGGCCCGCGTGGCCTGGATGGTCCGCACGGTGCTCGCCCGCGAAGCCGAGCCGACCGAGATCGACCTCCTCGCCCGCGCGCTGGCCGACCATCGCCTCCGCTACGCGGCCGACGCCGCGGCCGCCGCGAAGCTCCTGGCCGTGGGCGAGTCGCGGCCGCCCACGCACCTGCCGGCGCCGGAACTCGCCGCCTGGACGCTGGTGGCCAACACCGTGCTCAATCTCGACGAGACGCTGACCAGGAACTGACCCGCGCCCGCGGAGCCCGCCCCATGACCGCCCACGCCCCGTTCGACGACCTGCGGATGCGGATCGCCCGCCGGGCCTTCATCGGCAATACGGGCGTCAGCCTCGGGGCGGCGGCCCTCGCCCTCCTCGACCGCAGGGCCGGCGCGGCGACTGCGGAGGGCCCGTCGGGGCGGCCGGCCGCTCCGCGACCGGCGCGGGTCCATCCGCCCCTGGCCGGCCTGCCGCACCACCCGCCGAAGGCCAAGGCCGTGATCTACATCCACTTGAACGGCGGCCCCTCGCAGATCGACCTCTGGGACTACAAGCCCGGCCTCAAGGACTTCTTCGACAAGGACATCCCGCCGAGCGTGCAGGGGGGCCAGCGGCTGACCACGATGACCAGCGGCCAGGCCCGCTTCCCCGTGGCGCCCTCGATCTTCAAGTTCGAGCAGGTGGGCCGCTGCGGCCGCTGGATCAGCACCGAACTCCTGCCGCACACGGCGGGCATCGTGGACGACATCGCGCTGGTCAAGACCGTCCACACCAACGCCATCAACCACGACCCGGCCTGCACCTTCGTGATGACCGGCGCCGAGGTGCCCGGCAAGGCGAGCCTGGGCAGCTGGCTGTCCTACGGGCTGGGAAGCGAGAACGACGACCTGCCGGCGTTCGTGGTGTTCACGCCGCTGCCCGACATCAGCCCGGGCCAGCCGCTGTTCACGCGGATGTGGTCGAGCGGCTTCCTGCCGACGCGGTTTGCGGGGGTGGCGCTGCGGGGCTCGGGCGACCCGGTGCTCTACCTGCCCGACCCCGACGGCGTGTCGCGGGCCGACCGGCGGCGGATGCTCGACACGCTCGGCGCCCTCAACGCCCGCAGCTTCGAACGCTACCGCGACCCCGAGATCCAGACCCGCATCGCCCAGTACGAGATGGCCTTCCGCATGCAGGCCAGCGTGCCCGACCTCGTGGACCTGTCCGACGAGTCGGCCGGCACGCTGGCGATGTACGGCGACGACGTCAAGCAATCGGGCTCGTTCACCCACTCCCTGCTGCTCGCCCGAAGGCTCGTGGAGCGGGGCGTGCGGGTGGTGCAGGTCATGCACCGCGGCTGGGACCAGCACAGCAAGCTGCCCCGCGACCTCCGCGCCCAGTGCCTCGACACCGACCAGGCCACGGCGGCGCTCGTCAAGGATCTCAAGGCCCGCGGGATGCTCGACGAGACGCTGGTGGTCTGGGGCGGCGAGTTCGGCCGCACGGTCTACTCGCAGGGCACGCTGACACACGACGACTACGGCCGCGACCACCACCCGCGGAACTTCTGCATGTGGATGGCCGGCGGCGGCACGAAGGGGGGCACGACCTACGGCGAGACCGACGACTTCAGCTACAACGTGGTCGCCGACCCGGTGCACGTCAACGACGTCAACGCCACGATCCTCCATCTCCTGGGGATCGACCACGAGCGGTTCACGTTCAAGTTCCAGGGGCTCGACCAGCGGCTCACCGGCGTGGAGCCGCAGCGGGTGGTCCGCGAGATCCTGGCCTGATAGGGATCCCGCCCGAGCCGCGGTATACTCCCGCCCCCATGGCGGTGCTTCTCGACATCCAGCGGGCCTGCAAAAGGTATGGCGACCAGGTGCTCCTCGAGGACGCCTCGGCCACGCTCACCGACGACGGCAAGATCGGCTTCATCGGCCGCAATGGCGCCGGCAAGAGCACGCTTCTCCGGGTGATCCTCGGCGAGGAGGAGCTCGACTCGGGCACAATCGTCCGCCACCCGCGGCTGCGGCTGGGATACCTGCGGCAGCACGATCCCTTCCTGCCGGGGGAGACGGTGCTCGGCTTCCTGGAGCGGGACAGCGGCCGGCCCGCCTGGCAGTGCGGCGAGGTGGCCGGGCGGTTCGAGATCAAGGCGGCGACGCTGGCCGGCCCGGTGGCGGCCCTCTCCGGCGGCTGGCAGACGCGGGTCAAGCTGGCGGCCCTGCTGCTCCACGAGCCGAACCTCCTGCTCCTCGACGAGCCGACGAACTTCCTCGACCTGCGGACGCAGATCCTCCTCGAGCACTTCCTGCGGGACTTCCGCGAGGCCTGCCTGATCGTGTCGCACGACCGGGCGTTCCTCGGGGCCACCTGCGACCGCACGCTCGACCTCGCCCACGGCCGGCTGGCCCTGTTTCCCGGGAAGGTGGACGCCTACCTGGCCCACCGCGACGAGCAGCGGCTGCACGCCGAACGGACGAACGCCTCCGTGCTGGCCCGAAAGCGGGAATTGGAGGACTTCATCGCCCGCAACAAGGCCCGGGCCTCGACGGCCTCGCGGGCCCGGTCGAAGAGCCGCGAACTCGACCGGCTGGAGTTCGAGGAGATCGCGGCCGACGAGCCGAGCGCGGCGATCCGCTGCCCGGAGGTGGCGCCCCGCAAGGGCACCGCCGCCCGCTGCCGCGGCCTGGCGATCGGCCACGGCGACCGGACGGTGGCCGCGGCGATCGACCTGGAGATCCTCCACGGCAGCCGCACGGCGATCGTGGGGGACAACGGCCAGGGCAAGACCACCTTCCTGCGGACGCTCGTCGGCTCGCTCGATCCCCTGGCCGGCGAGGCGCGGTGGGGCCACGGCTGCGAGATCGGGGTCTACGCCCAGCACGTCTACCGCAGCCTGCCGGAGGACGACACCGTGCTCGGCTTCCTGGAGCGGGCCGCGGCCATCGGCACGCCCGGGCAGCGGATCCTCGACCTCGCCGGGGCGCTGCTGTTTCGCGGCCGGGCCGTGGAGAAGCGGGTGGCCGTGCTCTCCGGCGGCGAGCGGGCCCGGCTCTGCCTGGCCGCGCTGCTGCTCGGCTCGGCGAA
This sequence comes from Pirellulales bacterium, assembly GCA_044368305.1. Taxonomy (GTDB): domain Bacteria; phylum Planctomycetota; class Planctomycetia; order Pirellulales; family UBA1268; genus QWPN01. The sequence continues at coordinate 30,890 of JBIPLS010000004.1, read as the reverse complement.
CGTGCTCGTCCTCGACGAGCCGGGCAACCACCTGGACGTGGAGACGGTGGACGCCCTGGCGACGGCGCTGGTGGCCTACCGCGGCACGGTGGTCTTCACCAGCCACGACCGCGGCTTCGTGCGGGCCGTGGCCACGAACGTGATCGAGACCCGCGACGGTCGGGTGATCGACCTGCACGGTGGCTACGACCGCTACCTGGCCGGCATGCACGCGGCCGTGGACGCCGAGGAGGCAGCCCGCGGCTCCGGCCCCCGGCCGCGGGTAGCGAAGGCCGCGCGTGGCGACGACCGGGGCCTGCGGAAGGAACTGGCCGCACTCGAGAAGCAGGTGGCGAAGCTCGAGGCCGAGCGGCGGCGGCACGAGGCGGCGCTCCTCCAGGCGACCGACCCGGCCGAGGCCCTGCGAACGCACGAGGCGGCCACGCGGGCGGCCACGGATCTGGCGGCCGCCGAGGAGCGCTGGCTCGCCGTCAGCGAGGCGTTGAACGCGGCGACCGGCTCGGACGGGCCGTGACCGCACGGCCGCCGGGAGTTGCCGTCGGCACCGCGGTGCAGCGCGAACAGCCGCGCGGATCCCCCGGCTCGCGCCGGGGGCTTCATGCGGGTGTGGCCACGTGCCGGTTCATCGGCAAATGGTCGGTGTCACCTTTTTCCGCGCGAGGCTCGAGTGTGAGCCGCATCAGAGCAGACGGTCGAGGCGGCAGGGGCGGTGGAACGCGGCCTCGGGCCGAAAGCGGTTCCGCCAGGTGCCGGCCACGGTGTCGAAGTCCTCGGGCCGGGTGATCAGCGCGATGGGCCGCGTGTTGAAGCCGCGGGCCTCCAGGAACGCGATCCGGTCCACGAGCTCGAGCGGCAGCTCGAAGCAGGCCGGCAGGTCGGGCACCGCGTCGTGCCGATCGACGAACGCGCGGCCGCGAACGCCCGGGGGCTGGATCATCAGCGACCAGCCGTAGAACTCCGACCGCAGGCAGGGGATGCACGTCGCCGACACCGCGGCGGGGCCGAAGGCCGGCACGTCGGCCGGGCAGACGAGCGCCGTCGCCACGCGGCACAGGCCGCGGGCCCGATGCGCCGCGACCGCCTGCCTGAGCGCCTCCGGCGAGCGGGGCGCCAGCGGCAGCATCCGACCGTCGTCCGACACGTCCACCGTCCAAGGCTCGTTCCCGACCGAGGGGCGATACAGGATCGCCGGCCCGACAACCAGCGGGCGGTAGCACCGCAACTGCAGCGGCGCGGGCCCGGCAGCCACCGGCACGAGCCGAACGAGCGCCTGTACGATCGGAGACTGGTCGGCCGGCATGGGGCACCTCGCGGGAAGACCGGGAGAACGTAGCGGGGGACATGGACAACGATGGTCCGGGGTTTCCCCCCCGATGGCGGACGGGGCTTTGCCGGGCCGGCCGCGGATTCCCTTTCCGGGGCGGCGGACTAGGCTTGGCGAACCCCCACGGAGACGCACCGATGGACTCGATCAGCCGGCACGAACAGTTGCTCCGCGTGTTTCACTTGATCGACATCCTCTTCGGCGCCCGGCAGCCGCTCACGGCCGCGGACCTGAAGGAGCGGCTGCAGAGCCGCGGCGCGATCGACGACATGTCGGACCGGAACATCCGCCGCGACGTGGAGTTTCTGGAGAAGTTCGGCTACGCGGTGAAGGCCTCGCGGAAGCGCACCCCGCGGGGCACGACCTGCCGGGCCTGGGAGATCGTGCCCGGCAAGGGCGCCGACGAGCTCTCCGCGCCCGCCGTGTCGCTCCCGGAGCTGCTCTCGCTGGCGGCGGCGCGGGAGTTCCTGGCGCCGCTGGCCGGCACGTTCTACTGGCGGGGCATCGCCCAGCTGCTCGCGAAGGTGGAGAAGATCGCCACGCCGGAACTGCTCGCCTACGCCGAGACGCACAAGGAAGGGCTGGTCGTCCACCCCAAGCCGCCCCGGGCCAAGTATTCCTCGCGGACGCTCAACGCCGTCAACCGCGCGATCCGCAACGCCGTCGAGCTGGAGATCCGCTACACGAGCCTCGCCGACCGGCGGCCGAAGAAGGCGGTGATCCGCCCGGAGGCGCTCGTGCTCTACGACGGCAGCGTCTACGTGGCGGCCCATCGCCCGCCGCCCCGGGCCGGCGGCCGCGCCGGCGCCGCCGACGCCATCCGCTTCTACAAGCTCGACCGGCTGACGGAGGCGCGGCCCACCTCGCGGACGTTCACCCGCAGCGGCGCGACCGTCGAATCGCTGCTCGCCGACAGCATCACGATCTACCGCGCGGCCGAGCCGCCGCGCCGCTACCGGATCCGCGTCGATCCCGAGCGGGCCCGGTGGGCCTGCGAGCGGCCCTTCCATCCCCGGCAACGGGTCCGCAGCCAGGCCGACGGCGGCGTCATCCTGGAGATCGAGCGGGCCTGGGACGAGGAGATGATTCCGCAGCTGCTCGGCCTCGGCGGCGCGGTGGAGGTGCTGGAGCCCGCCGACGTGCGGCAGCGGCTGGCGGAGGAGGCGCAGCGGGTCGTGGACCGGCACGGCGGCCGGCCCGCCGCGCGGGCGACTACCCGCGGCTCGCGGCCCGCGTGAGGTCCTCCAGCCGCTCCTCCGCCTCCGGCCGGAGCTGGTCCCAGCGGAACCGCCACTGCCAGTTGCCCCAGGCGCGGCCCGGCACGTTCATGCGGGCCTCCGAGCCGAGGCCGAGCACGTCCTGCAGCGGCACGATGGCGGTGTTGGCCGGTGTCCGCAGCGCCAGGGCGATCATGTCCCAGTGGATCTCGGCGCCGTCGCAGGAGAGCTGCGTCCGCACGCGATGCCGCTCGGCGTCGAGATCCGCCGCCATGCGGCCGGACTCGGGCCCGGCCGGAGCGTGGTGCCAGCCGATCGTCGTGTCGTTGTCGTGGGTGCCCGTGTAGACCACGGCGTTGGCCGGGTAGCGGTCGGGCCGCTCGCCGGCGGATTCATCCGCGCCGAACGCGAACTGCAGGACCCGCATCCCGGGAAAGCCCAACGCGTCGCGGAGGGCGTCGACGTCGGGCGTGATCAGGCCGAGATCCTCCGCGATGATCGGCCGCGGCGCGAGGGCGGCGGCGGCCGCGTCGAACAGCCGCCGGCCCGGCCCCGGCACCCAGCGGCCGTGCTCCGCGGTGGGATCCGCGGCGGGGATCTCCCAGTAGGCGGCGAACCCGCGGAAGTGGTCGATCCGCAGCACGTCCACCAGTGCGAAGGCGTGCCGTAGCCGCGCGATCCACCAGGCGTAGCCCTCCGCCTCGTGGACGTCCCAGCGGTAGAGCGGATTGCCCCAGCGCTGGCCGGTGCGGCAGAAGTAGTCGGGGGGCACGCCGGCGACGACCTCGGGCCGGCCGTCGGGGCCGAGGGCGAACAGCTCGGGGCGGCGCCAGACGTCGGCGCTGTCGTGGGCCACGAAGATCGGCAGGTCGCCGATGATCGAGATCCCGAGGGCGGCGGCCCGCTCCCGCAGCCGCCGCCAGTGCTCGTGGAAGAGGAACTGGCCGACGCGGCAGTGGTCAATGGCGGTGGCGAGTTCCCGGCGGGCGGCCGCGAGCACGCCCGGCTCCCGACCGGCGACGTCGGCCGGCCAGTCGGTCCAGGCTCGGCCCTCGAAGCGGCCCTTGAGGGCGACGAACAGGGCGTAGTCCTCCAGCCAGCCGTGGTTCTCGTCCACGAACCGCGCGAACGCATCCCGCAGGGCGGGCGTGGCCCGCGTCGCGAACGCCGCCGCCACCTCGTGGAGCACGGCCAGCCGCCGCCCGATCACGTCGGCGAAGGACACGTGGTCGGCGGGCAGCGGGGGCAGGGAGTCGAGCCGGGCGGCATCGACCAGGCCGTCGTCCCGCAGCGTGTCGAACGACACCACCAGCGGGTTGCCCGCGAACGTGGAGAGCGTCTGGTAGGGCGAGTCGCCGAACCCGGTCGGGCCCAGGGGCAGCACCTGCCAGTGCCGCTGCCGCATGGCCGCGAGCCGATCCAGCCAGCGGTGTGCCTCCGGCCCGATCTCGCCGATGCCGAAGCGGCCGGGCAGCGAGGTGGGGTGGAGGAGGATGCCGGCGGAGCGGCGAGCGAGCGGGCCGGTGGCGGGAGCGGTCACGGCGGAGATCGCGCGGAGGGAGGGCGAGGCGGCGGGGATTTGCCGAATCCGCCGGCCGAAGTGTAGGAATCACGCCCGGAAAACGCGACTCCGGATCCCGGTTCCCACCCGCCATGCCCGCGCCCCCGACACCCGCCCCGTTCTCCACGCTGGCCCTCGACGTGCCGGTGGGGCCGCGGCGGCGGCGGGCCGTCGCCTGCGTGCCGGCGGGGCCGCCGCCCGCGGCCGGCTGGCCGCTGGTGCTCGCCTTTCACGGCGGCCAGACCCATCCCGAGCTGATGCGCCGCTTCTCGGGGCTCGACGAGTTCGCCGCGGCCGGCCGCGCCGTCGTCGTCTATCCGGCCGGCACCGGCTCCCGGGAGGACATCCTCACCTGGAACGGCGGCAACTGCTGCGGCCAGGCGCTCGTGGATCAGGTGGACGACGTGGGCTTCGCCCGCGAGCTGCTCGTGGCCGTCGCCGGGCGACTGCCGGTCGATCCCCGCCGGATCCACGCCACGGGCATGTCCAACGGTGCGATGATGGCCTACCGACTCGCCGCCGAGATGGCCGACCGGATCGCCTCGATCGCCCCGGTCGCCGGCCCGCTGGCGCTGGCCGCGGTCGCCCCGTCTCGGCCGGTGCCCGTGCTCCACTTTCACGGCACGCTCGATCAGTTCACGCCGCTCGAAGGGGGCGTCGGCCGCCGCAGCGTGACCCGCGTCAGCCACCGCCCGGTGCTCGACGGGCTCCTCGACTGGGTGCGGGCCGACGGCTGCCCGCCGGAACCGCGCCGCGAGCCCGTTCCCTGCACCGACGACGGGATCACGGTCGAGCGGTTCACCTGGGGACCGGGCCGCGCCGGCAGCGAGGTCGTTTTCTACCGCCTGGAGGGCGGCGGCCACACCTGGCCGGGCCGCACGCCAGACTCGTTTTTCCTGGGGCCGTCGGCGCTGTCGCTCGACGCCAACGCGCTGATCTGGGAGTTCTTCGCGCGGCATCCGTTGCCGGCATGAAGGCCGCCGGGTCTCGGCCGTGAATGCGCTTGCCGAGCGGAGAAGGCGAGCCAGGAAGGCGACCTCGGCGAAAGCTTGGGGAAGGCGAGCGGGTCGGCGTGAGGATCGCGAGCGTGTTAGCGAGCGAACTCATGCCGCCCGTGAGCCGGTTGGGCGCGGATGGTCGACTCGCGGCCCGGCCCTCAAGCGATGATGCCCTTCACCAAACTCCCGTGCACGGGATGGAGCACGACCCTCCGCGGCATCGTGCCGCGATGTGCTTGGCGACCGCAGGTCGCTGGTCGCTCACCGGGCATCCTGCCCGGCACTCAGGAAAGAATCCCCTTCACCAATCTCCCGTGCACATCCGTGAGCCGGTAGTCGCGGCCCTGGACGCGGTAGGTGAGCCGCGTGTGGTCGAAGCCGAGGAGATGCAGGAGCGTGGCGTTCAGGTCGTGGACGTGCACCGGATCCTCCACGACGTTGAAGCCGAAGTCGTCCGTCTTCCCGTGAACGTGGCCCGCCTTGATGCCGCCGCCGGCCAGCCACATCGTGAAGGCCCGGTTGTGGTGGTCGCGGCCGTCGTTGCCCCCCTGCACCATCGGCGTGCGGCCGAACTCGCCCCCCCACACCACGATCGTGTCGTCGAGCAGGCCCCGCTCCTTGAGGTCCGCGACCAGCGCGGCCGACCCCTGATCGGTGTCGAGGGTGTTCTTCTTCAGGGACTTCACGAGGTTGCTGTGCTGGTCCCAGGCCTCGTGGAAGAGCTGCACGAACCGCACACCCCGCTCCAGCAGCCGCCGGGCGAGCAGGCAGTTGCGGGCGAAGCTCGCCTCGCCCGGATCCTTGATGCCGTACCGATCGAGCGTCTCCCGGGACTCGTCGGCGAGGTTCATCAGTTCCGGGGCGCTCGCCTGGAGCTTGTAGGCCATTTCGTAGGCCTCGATCCGGGCCGCCACCTCCGGGTCACCGAACCGCTCGAGCGTCAGGGCGTTGAGCCGGTTGAGCGTGTCGAGCGAGGCCCGCTGCGTCTCGCGATCGACGCCCGCCGGATTCGAGAGGTAGAGCACCGAATCGCCGCCGCTGCGGAGCGGGATGCCGCCGTACACCGTGGGCAGGAAGCCGGCGCCGTAGTTGCTCGCGCCGCCGCTGGTGCCGCGGGCGCTGGTGAGGACGACGAAGCCCGGCAGGTCGTCGGCCTCGCTGCCGAGGCCGTAGAGCGTCCAGGCGCCGAAGCTCGGGCGGCCGAACTGCTGCGAGCCGGTGTTCATGAGGATCTGGCCGGGGGCGTGGTTGACCGCGTCGGTCTGCATCGAGCGGACCAGGCAGATGTCGTCCACGATCCGGCCCGTGTGCGGCAGCAGCTCCCCGAGCTCGATGCCGGAACGGCCGTAGGGGCGGAACCCGAACTTCGGCCCGAGGAGCGCGGAGTTGGGATTGATGAACGCCGCACGGTAGCCGTCGAGAAGCCCGGCGGGAGGCAGTTTGCCGTCGTGCTTGGCCAGTTGCGGTTTGAAGTCGAAGAGTTCCAGATGGCTGGGGGCGCCGGCCTGGAACATGTACACCACCCGCTTGGCCCGCGGCGCGAAGTGCGGCACCTTCGGCGCCAGCGGCCCGGCCGCGGCCGACGCCGCCGCGCGGCCCTCGCGGGCGAGCAGTGCCCCGGCCGCGATGCCGGCCAGGCCGACGCCGCACTCGCCGAGAAACCAGCGGCGGGCGGAAAAAAGGTGACCGCCACCATTTGTCCGGATGTCCCGGCCTGCGGCCGGGGCCGTGTCGCCCGCGGCGACCGGAAAATGGTGGCTGTCACCTTTTTTCGCAGGGACACGTGTCATCGCGGTCTCTCCTGTCACCATCAATTTTTGGTGACGGTCTCGTCGAGGTTGAGCAGGATGCGGGACACGAGCGTCCAGGCGGCGGCGTCTTGCGGCGTGGCCCCCGCCGGCAGGCCCGCCAGGCTCCCGGCGTCGCCCGTCGCGACGTCGAGGGCGCCGATCCAGCCGTCGGCGAGCCGCCGCCGCTGGGCGGCGAGGAAGGCGAGCAGCTCCCGTTTCTCCTCGGCCGTCGGCGGCCGGGCCGTGCACAGCAGGAAGGCGTGGTCGATGCGACCGGCGTCGTCGGAACCTCCCTCCCGCAGCGTCCGCAGGGCGAGCGCCCGGGCCGCCTCGACGAACACCGGTTCGTTGAGCCCGGTGAGCGCCGCCAGGGGCGTGTTGCTCCGCAGCCGGCGGGCGCAGGACAGATCTCCGTTCGGGGCGTCGAAGCTCCCGAGCGCCGGATCCGGCATCGACCGCTTGCGGAACAGGTACACCGACCGCCGGTAGCGGTCGGGCCCGGTCGCCGGCTTCCAATACTCGGGGTAGAAGAAGTTGAACTGGAGCACGTTCTCCGGCACCGGCGGGATCACGCCCGGGCCGCCGGCGGCGTGCGTGATCAGGCCCGAGGCCGCGAGGGCCACGTCGCGGACCAGCTCCGCATCGACGCGGAACCGCGGCCCGCGGGCGAGGAGGCGGTTGGCCGGGTCGCGGGCCCGGGCCGCGTCCGTCACCACCGACGACTGGCGATAGGTATCGCTGGTGACGATGGTGCGGATGAGCCGCTTGTGGCTCCAGCCATGGTCCATGAAGTCCACCGCCAGCCAGTCGAGCAGTTCGCGGTGCTCCGGCACCGGCGCCCGCGTCCCGAAGTCGTCGGGCGTCTCCACGAGGCCCGCGCCGAACAGCCCTTGCCAGACGCGATTCACGGCCACCCGCGCCGTGAGCGGCGACTCGCGGGCCACGAGCCAGCGGGCGAAGCCGAGGCGGCTCCGCGGAGCGTCGGCGGGAAACGGGTGGAACGCGGCCGGCACGCCGGGCTCGACGCGGGCGGTGGGCCGATCCCAGGCGCCGCGGTCGAGGAGGAACGTGGGCCGCTCGCCGCCGGCGGGCCGTTCAACGAGATGGAGCACGCTCGTCAGCGGCTCGGGGAACCGCCCCCACAGGGCGTCGATCTCGGCGTTGACCGCCGCCAGCTCCGGCACGGTCCGCCGCCAGGCGGCGAACAGCGCCGCCTCGTCGGCGGGCGTCCGCCGATCGGCTGGCTTCCGCATGGCGAGCACCGCGCCGTGGGCGACGGGCGGCGCCGCCGGCCGCGGGCTCGTGGTCAGGCTGATCCGCATGCAGCCGAGGACCGTAGCCTTGTCGGAGTTGTAATTGCCCGGCAGCGCCGGCCCCTGGGCATTGTGCACCGACACGCGGAGCCGCGTGCCCGCCGGCGGCGCGAGCGGCTTTTCGAACTCGACCACGGCCACCGCAGGCTGGTGGCGGAGCAGCGGGCCGCGGTCGGGGTACCAGCCGGTCTTGTAGTCGCCGTCGAGCATGTGCTTCACCGCGCCGGCCGTGAAGTCGGTGACGGCATCCTTGCCCTCGGCGGCGGCCGGGTTCGACCAATGCTCGTCGGGACGCGACCAGTCGGCCGACGCCCGCGCGAGCGGGACGGCCTCCCAGCAGTCGGTGCCGGGTGGCTTCAGCTCCACCTTGACGTCGGCGATCGCCCACGGCCCGTCGCGGCCGGGGCCGTTCTGGAACAGGTCGCCATGATTGAGGCCCTCGATCTGCATGGCGGTGACGCCAGCGAGCGCGGGAGTCGCCTCCAGGTGGATGATCTTGTCGCGGTGGCCGAGCATGAGGATCGAGGCGTCCTCAAGTTGCACCGGATGGTTGAGCTGGCCGCTGCTGCTCATCTCCTGCATCGTGACCGGCGTCCAATCAACGAGCGTCGCGGCGACCTCCCGCTCCCAGGCCGCAAGTTCCGTTCGCCAGTCGGGCCGCTGGCGCCGCACCGCCTCGTCCGCCGCCGCCAGCCGGCCCTTCAGGTCGGCGACCCGGGCCAGGTCGTCCGGCGTGTAGACGCTCGACCGGGTCTCGAAGCCGTTGTTGAGGAAGGCGAACATGCCGTAGTACTCGGCCTGCGTCAGCGGGTCGAACTTGTGGGTGTGGCACTGGGCGCACTGGGTCGTCAGGCCGAGCACCGCCTTGCCGAGGCAGTCCATGCGGTCGAACATCTCGACCATGCGGAACTCCTCCGGGATGATGGCCCCCTCCTCGTTGATCATGCTGTTGCGGAGGAATCCGGTGGCCACGACCTGCTCCTGCGTGGCGTCCGGCAGGAGGTCGCCGGCGATCTGCTCCAGCACGAAGCGGTCGTAGGGCATGTCACGGTTCAGGGCGGCGATCACCCAGTCGCGCCAGGCCCACATCTCCCGCGGATGATCCTTCTCGTAGCCGTTGGTGTCGGAGTAGCGGGCGAGGTCGAGCCACGGGCGGGCCCACTTCTCCCCGAAGCGGTCGCTGGCCAGGAGCCTGTCCACCGTGCGGTCGTAGCCGTCGCGGGCGAAGGCCGCCAGGTCCGCGGGCGTGGGCGGCAGGCCGACCAGGTCGAGGTGCAGCCGGCGGCAGAGAGTGGCCTCGTCGGCCGGGGGCGCGGGCTCGAGGCCGCTCGCCGCGAGCCGCGACCGCACGAAGGCATCCACGGGGTGGGTCGCCGCGGCGGGCGGCTGCTCCTTGCGGGGCGGCACGAACGCCCAGTGCGGGTCGTAGGCGGCGCCGGCCGCGATCCAGCGCTCGAGGAGTTCGATCTGGCCGGGGGCCAGCGGCTTCTTCTCGTGGGGCGGCGGCATGATCTCGTCGGGATCGGTGGCGCGGACGCGGCGCATCACCTCGCTCTCGGCCGGCTTGCCGGGCACGATCGCCGGCAGGCCCGACGCGCCCCCGGCCAGGGCCGCGGTGCGGACGTCGAGCCGCAGGTCGCCCTGGCGGGACTGCTCGTCCACCGCATGGCAGTGGCCACAGTGCTCGGCCAGGATCGGCTGGATCTCCCGCTGGAAATCGGGGTCGGCGGCCCGGCCCGGCGCGGCCAAGGCCGCCAAGACGGCAAGCGGGGCGAGGAGGCGGCCGGGGACGGATGGCATGGCGAAGCCTGGGGCACGCGCGGCTCGGGCGGATGCGGACCACCCCAAAATATAGCCCCGTTGCTCGGCCCCGTGAAACGTCCGGTCAGGGACCTGGGGGACACGGCGGCATTTGCCCCTCCGTGTAGACCACCGGCGTCGCGAGCACCTCGCCCGGCCCCAAAGGCGGGCAGCATTCGACCGCGGCCGACGCCGCCGGAGCGACGGGGCCCGGTAGAGCCGCCGCCGGCATCACGCCCGGCTGCGTGGGGTGGGGCGCCGGCGGCGCGGCCACGGGCTGCGGCTGGGGATAGACCGGCGGCACGAGGGGCGGCGCGTAGGCGTATTGGTTTTGGGTGTGGGCGCAGCCCCCGAGCCCGATGCACAAGATGGCCATGGCGGCGGCCCGCATGCGGTTCCTCCGGAGGGGACGAGGGGCGGGGAGGATAGGCCGGGCCCGCGGGCCGAGCAATCCCGATCCGGGCCGGCGTCAGGCCCGCTCGAAGAGGGCGACGGCGGCGGTGAAGCCGTGCAGGCAGTTGCGCCGGCCGATCGGTCCGATCTCTCCCTGGGCGAAGAAGCCCGCGGCCGGCAGCGGCCCGAGCGTCTCCTGCAGGCAGCGGGCGTCGTGGTGGGCCGCCGGAAACAGCCGGCTGCCGCGGCCGTTGCAGGTGAAGACGAGACCGCCCGCGGGACGAGCGCCGGCCGTCCGCGTCGCGAGCAACAGCCGCCGGAGATCGTCGTCCGCGCTGGTCGCATCGCGCACGTGGAACTGCACGGTCTGCCCGGCGCGGACGAGATCGCCGACGGCGATGGCCCCCGACTCGGGATCGGCGCCGACGACGTTGCGGACGAGGAAGTCGCCCGCGTGGAACTCCGGCTGGTATTCGCTGGCCGCCCGCCCGACGTGCAGCGACGACCGCACCAGCGCGCGGTCGGCCGGCGGCAGCCCGCCGTAGATCTCGCGCAGCCGCTCGAGCGCGGGCCGGCCCCCCAGCTCCAGGATCACGTTGGCGTCGGCCCGGGTGATCACCAGCGGGCTGCCGATCGGACGGCAGCCCTGCGAGACCACGGGGCGGACGCGGACGCCGCCGCCCACCACGACGCCCACGGCGCCCGAGTCGTAGGTGGCCGAGTTGCAGACCAGCGTGTTCCCCGCCGGGGCCATGGCGCCGCTGGCCATGCCGCCGAGGATCGGCACACCGGGCCGATCCTCCGCCAGCCGCTCGATGAAGGCCTCGACCGGGAACGAGAAGGGGTCGGCCAGGAGGATGACGGCGGCGTGCGCGGGCCAGGCCTCGTCAAGCTCCGCCGGCCAGCCGACGAACATCCCGCCGTCGGGCGTCTGCGCGTGCTCGAGCGCCAGCGGGGTCACCTGCCCGCCCGGCAGCCGGGCCGCCCAGACCGCGACCGCGTGCCCGGCCTCGTGCTCCGCACCGCCGGCGAGGACGCCCTCGGCCGTGGCGCCGATCAGCACGCGGGCGGGGAGCATGTCGCCGAGGCTCTCGAGCGCCGGCCGGATGGCGGGCCCATAGGCCGCCGTGACGAAGGCCACCGCGAGGTCGGGCGGGCCGCCCGGGCCGAGCGCCGCCAACGCCGCGTCGGTGGCCGTCCGCAGGGCCGTGGCGAGATCCGGGTCCGTCGCGTCGCCGGCGCCGCACCGCGGCTCGGCCGCCGGGTCGGTCGGCGGCGTCATGTGACGATCTCGGCGAACGAGACGACCGGCTCGTGGTCGAAGAGGCCGCCGGCGTCGCGGTTGCCGGGCCGCACGGCCAAGGCGGTGGCCATGCCCGCCCGCCGCGCGGCGTCGAGTTCGGCGCCCACGTCGCTGACGAACAGGATCTGCCGCGGCTCGAGCCCCATGTCGGCCGCGATCGCGGCATAGCTGGCCGCCTCCCGCTTGGGGCCGGTCGTGGTGTCGTAGTGGCCGCGAAGCCAGGGCGTGAGGTCGCCGGCCGCGGTGTGGCCGAAGAATAGCCGCTGGGCCTCGATCGATCCCGACGAGTAGATCCGCACGTCGAGCCCGGCATCGGCCCACTGGGCGAGCGCCGGCGGCACGTCGTCGAACACGTGGGCCACGACCGCCCCCGACTCGAATCCGCTCCGCCAGATCATGCCTTGGAGAGCCTTGAGCGACGTGTCCTTGACATCGCGGTTCATGAGATCGACCGCCGCCAGCGCCAGCCGGCCGCGGCCGTCGGGCGTGCCCACGTCCACCGGCGGCAGCCCGGCCGCCGCCGCGATGCCCGCCGCCGCCGCGTGGACGGCCGGATCGGCCGCATGGGCCGCCAAAAAATCCCCCACGTGCGCCTTGGCATGGGCGAAGAGCACGTCGTAGACGAAGGCGATCGACGACGTCGTGCCCTCGACGTCGAGGAGGATGCCCCGGCCGTCGAACACGATCACGGCTCGGCCCTTCCGCCGCCCGCCACCCAGGCCGGTCCGAGGCACAGCGGCTGGTAGTCGCCATGCACGCCGGCGTCGAGGTAGTGGGGCGTCCAGCCGCTCGTGTCCTGAAAGAGGCGGATGGCGCGGATTCGCCGGTCGCCGCACAGGTCGAACCAGTGCCGCGTGCCGAGCGGAACGCTGATCAGGTCGCCGGCCCAGACCTCGATGGCGAACACGGGCCGATCGACGGGATTGACGTGGAACACCCCTCTGCCCTGGAGGATGAACCGCACCTCGTCCTCGGTGTGGGTGTGCTCCTTGGAGAACTTGGCGAGCATGGCGTCGAGGTTCGGCGTGTCGGGATAGACGTCGATCACGTCGGCGGTGACGAAGCCGCCGCGCCGCTTGAGGTCGTCGATCTCGGGCGCGTAGGCGGCGAGGATCCGCTCCGCCGGCGCGGCCGGATCGACGCGGTCCTCCAGCGGCCAGATCTCGTAGTGCAGGCCGTGCGCGGCGAGGAAGGCCGCGATCTCGGCCGGGTCGGTGATCCGCCGGTTCTCCGCCGGCACGGTGACGATCGCCATGGTGACTGCCTCCCGCCCCGCCTAGAGGGGCATCCCCGCGCGGCCGGCGGCCGCCCCGAGCGTCCGTTCGCGGCCCACGCACTCGAACAGGAACTCCAGGATCTCGACCTGCCGGCGGGCCTCGGGCAGGTCGCGGCCCCAGGTGTAGAGGCCGTGCCGCGCGAGCAGGAAGCCGTGGCACGGCGGCCGGCCCGGGGCCGACCAGTCGAGCGCGGCGAAGTCGGCCCGGATCCGGGCGGCCAGGGCGGGCATGTCCTGCGTGTTGGCATACACCGGCACGTCGGCTGCCGTGTCGTGGGTCGCGATCCCCGCGAGGCCCTTGAGCATCTCGAAGCCCTCGATCCGCAGCCGGCCGCCGGGCAACGCCGCCCCGGAGAGGATCGTGCCCCACACGGAGTGCGTGTGGAGCACCGCCCCGACCGCCGGGACCATGGCGGCGATCGTGCAGTGGAGGAGCGTCTCCGCGGACGACTGGCGGCCGCTGCCATCCACGGGCCGGCCCGCGTGGTCGACGCGGACGAAATCGTCGCGGCCGAGGGCCGACTTGTCCTTGCCGCTGACGGTGATCAGGAGTTCGAGCGGGTCGCGGGACACGACCACGCTGTAGTTGCTGCTCGTGCCGAGCGACCAGCCGCGGCCGTGGAACTCCCGGCCGACCGCCCGCAGCCGGTCGATGTCGTCGGTGGTCGGGGCGGGTGGCGGGCTGATCGTGGCCATGGAACCGAGACTGTAAGCCAAGCGAGCCCGCGCTGGCAACGACGCGGCGTTCGATCCGTGCTCCAACCCGCGCATGATGGCCGTTCGATCCCCCGGCTCGCGCCGGGGGCTTCGTGGGGCTGCACTCGCTCGTGCCGGGCGGCTTCGTGGGGCCGCCCTCGCTCGCGCCGGGTGGCTTCGTGGGGTCGCACTCGCTCGCGCCGGGTGGCTTCATGGGGCCGCACTCGCTCGCGCCGGGTGGCTTCGTGGGGTCGCACTCGCTCGTGCCGTCCCCGGTTCGTCTCGGCCCACCGTTCATCACGGTCGCCCAAGCCGTCCCCGTCTCATGAAGCCCCGAGCGCGAGCCCGGGGACTCCTGGAGAGAACGCCGTCTCTTCAGGCACGCCGCGGTGGTGGACGCCGGAGTTAAAGATAGGGCGAAAACAACCTCGCTATGCCGTCCCGGAGGCGGACGGGCAGGCTGCGGGCGTCCACCTCGGCGAGCGTCTTGGGCCGCGAGCGGGCGATCACGTCGGCGATCCTCCGGTCGAGCCGCGCGGCCAGGTCGCGGTCGTAGGTCTCGACGTTGAACTCGAAGTTCAGCCGCATGCTGCGGTCGTCCCAGTTGCCGCTGCCGAACAGCGCCCAGGAGGCGTCCACCGTCATCAGCTTCGAGTGCTCGAAGGGGGGCGGCGACATCCACACGTGGCAGCCCTTGCCGAGCACCTGCCAGAGCATGGCCGTGGAGGCCCAGCCCACGAGGGCCAGGTTGTTCTCCTCGGGGAGGACGATGTCCACTCGCACGCCCCGCATGGCGGCCACGTCGAGGGCCTGGCAGACGGCGTCGTCGGGGAGGAAATACGGCGTCATGATCCGCACCGACTTCTGCGCGGCGGCCAGCGCGCCCACGAGCACGAGCTTGATGCGGCCGATGTCCGGGTCGTCGGGCCCGAAGCGGATGCCGCGGGCCAGCGCCGAGCCGGCCGGGGCCAGATCCGGCTCCCAGGCCGGCCCGGCGAGGGTCTCCTCCGCCGCGAAGGCCCAGTCCTCGATGAACACCTCGAGCAGTTGGGCCACGATCGGGCCGCGGAGCGCGAAGTGGGTGTCGCGAACCGGATGCGCCGGCCGGTGGGCGAGCCAGCAGCCGTCGCGGATGTTGAGGCCACCGGTGAAGCCGACCGCGCCGTCCACCACCATGATCTTGCGGTGATTCCGCAGGTTGGCGTAGGGAAAGTAGAAGGGCACGGTCGTGGGCAGGAACCGCTCGACCCGCACCCCCTTGCGAGCCAGCACGCCGACGATCCCCGGGATGGTATACGACGAGCCGATGCCGTCGATCAGCACCCGGACCTCCACCCCGCGGGCCACGGCCCGCGCCAGGGCGTCGGCGAAGATCCGTCCCGTGGGATCGTTGTCGAAGATGTAGGACGCCAGGCCGATGCTCCGCCGCGCGCGGTCGATCGCCTCCAGCATCCGCGGGTAGGCCTCGTCGCCGCCGGCGAGCGGCTCGATGGCGTTGCCGTCCACGAGGGGCCGGTCGGTGACCTCGCCGACGAGCGTGGCCAGCGACCGCAGCGGGGCGCTGTCGGGGCCGATGGCGGCCTCCAGCCGGGCGGTGTCGGGAACGGCCTCCCGCAGCTCGTGCAGCACGCGGGACCGGCCCGACCGCAGCTGCGAGGCCCGGGAGCGGATCCGATTGACGCCGAGCACGGCGTAGGCCGCGGCCCCGATCACCGGCGAGAACCAGATCAGGCCCACCCAGCCGATCGTGCTCCGCGTGTCGCGCTTGACGAGGATCGCGTGGGCCGAGGCGACGACGTTGATGGCCAGGATCGACGCCGTGAGCACGTGCGGCCAGAGGACGAGCCACCACCGCCACGCATCGGCCAGGAACATCTCCATGCGGCAAGCGTAACACGGGCCGATTCGCGGGCGATGTCCGCCCGTGACACGGCGGTTTCTGACCGCCGTGTCAGCCTTCGGCCGCCGCCTTGATGGCCTTCATCCGCGAGGCCTCCGGCTCCATCCGCTTGTAGTAGTCGTCCAGCGGATAGCAGCCGCTCCGCAGGCCGTTCCGCGGGGCGGTCGTGCAGTCGCTGAACGTGCGGCAGATGCGGCCGCGGGCGAGGGACCGGCCGGCCAGGGAATCGGCCGGCAGCTCGGGATAGGAGAGCACCATCCGGCCCAGGCCCACGATGTCCACGAGTCCCTGCCGGACCGCCGCCTGGGCGGCGTGGACGACATAGTCCTGGAGGTAGGTGTAGCCCGAGCCGACCAACACCAGGCCGGGCACCGCCGCCTTGGCCCGGGCCACGGCCTCGATCTGCCGCCACACGCCGACGAGCGGATCCTCCGGCGGCGGGTAACCGTCGGAGGGTGGGAAGGCGGCCGGCCGTTGGATGTGGGGCACGGTGTAGGGCGAGCCGGCGGACAGGTTCACCGTCTCCACGCCCTCGTCCCGCAGGAGCGCCAGCAGGCGGATCGGCTCGGCCAGATCCATCGCGGTGGGGTCGTGCTCGTCCGCCCCGAAGCCGCAGTCGTAGGGAAGCGAATCGGCGAACGGGAACGGCTCGCCGTGGTCCCCCACCTTGTGCCAGGGGACGACGTCGAAGAGCGAGAGCCGCACGCACACCGGCAGGCCGGGCAGCTCGTCGCGGACGCGGCCGATGATCGTCCGCAGGAGCCGCGTCCGGCCCTCGAAGTCGCCGCCGTACTTGCCGGGCCGCCGCCGCGCCGAGAGGAACTCGTGCAGCAGGTAGCCGTGGCAGGCCTTGATGTCCACCATGTCGAAGCCGGCCGCCGCCGCGTCGTGCGCCGCCGCCAGGTAGGCGTCGATGAGCCGCTCCACGTCGTCGTCGGTGAGCACGCAGCCCGTGTCGTGCGGATCGACCTTGTGCTTCCCGTCGAGCACCGGGTGGTGGTAGGCGATCCGCGGCCGGAAGCCGGCGGGCGTGGGCTTCGAGAACCGCCCGGAATGCGTCAGCTGCAGCGCGATCAGGAAGTCATCCGTCGTGCCGTGCGTCTCCCGATGGGCGGCCCGCGCCGTGTCCACGAGCGCGGCCAGCCCCGCGCGGCCGCAGGCGGGCGCGCAGAGTTGATTGGGGTTGGCCCGGCCCTCCGCGAGCACGGCCACGGCCTCGCCCCCCCAGATGAACTTCGCGCCGCTGGCGCCGAAGTTCCGCCAGCGCCGCAGGAGGATGTCGGTCGGCCGGCCGTCGGCCGTGGCGTCCCAGCCCTCCATCGGATGGATGCACCAGCGGTTGCCAACCGCGCGGCCCGAGATCGTGATCGGTGCCGCCAGCGGCGACCCCTGGGCCGCGGAGAGCGGCTCGTCGTCGAGCGGGATCGGGGCGCCGATGGCGGCGCAGTGGGCCCGGAGGTCGGCGACGGTGCGAAAGCGGGCGATGCGGGGAACGTGCATGGGAGTGACGCGTGCTCAGGCGAAGAAGGTCAGGTAGGGGCCGGCGCCGGCCAGCCGGAGAAGATGGAGGGCCAGTTCGCGGGCATGGTAGTCGCCCCACATCGCGGCTTCGCCGCAGGGCACATTCCGACCCGCCGGCACGTGATCCCAGCCGTTGGGGCGGTGGTAGACGGTGTGCAGCAGCAGCCCCTCGTGATCCGGATCGGTGCCGAGATACGGCTCGGCGAGGATCGTGCGGGCGACGGTCAGCCCGGCCGCGAAATACTTCCTGCCCGCCGCGGGGTCGCCGTGCGTCTCCAGCCAGCGGCCGAGCCGGAGGAGCCCCTGGGCCGAGATCGCGGCGGCCGAACTGTCGACCGGCTCGTGGTCGTTGAAGGGCTCGGCCGGACGGTTCAGGTAGTCGCCCATGTTCGCGAGGCCCGGGGCGCCGGTGTCCCAGTAGGGCACGCCGTCGGTCGGCGTGTGCTCGAGGTAGAAGTCGGCCGCCGCCAGCGCCGTGTCGAGGAACCGCCGCAGCACGGCCTCCTTGCCGCCGCAGGGGGCGAACTCCTCGGCGGCGAGCGTGTCCAGGAACTCGAGCTGTTCCGGGTAGCCGCACAGCACCCAGGCGTGGCCTCGGGTCCAGGTGGTGAAGGGGGAATAGCCCTGCTGGGAACTCGGGCAGCGGTAGGCGCCGTCGTTGGTGTTGAACACCGACTCGTGGACCACACGGCCGCGGACGTCGTAGATGTCGCGGCCCTTCCCGAAGTAGACGTTCCAGCGGGCCGTCGCGTCGGCGTGCTGGATGATCCGGCCGAGCAGCGAATGCGGCCTGTCGTTCTCCCCCATCAGCCGGTGGCCGAGGAGGTGGGCCACGGCCAGGGCCCGCATCGTGCGGATCGTGTCGGAGAACAGCGAGTGGGGCCCGTTGAAGGAGTAGACGTAGCCGAGGTCGGGCGTGAGCTGCGTCCAGCGGGCGGCCTGCACCGCCCCGCTGGCCTTGAGCGCCAGGTCGTAGAAATGGCTTTCCCAGGCGTCGGCCGGCAGCCGGCCCTCGCGAAGCAGGCGGCGGAGGTTGCCGTAGGTGCTGACGTTGTTGAAGCCGTGGTCGTGGACGCCGACGTGGGTGACGTGCGGGGCCATCAGCTTCAGCGTCCCTTCGCGGCCGATCCGCAGCATCTCCTCGTCGCCGGTGGCGTCGAACTGGAGGATCGCGCTGCCGAACTGGAAGCCCTGCGTCCACTCGGTCCAGCCCCGCGACGTGTACCGCCCCGCGACGGTGAACACCGGCGTGCCGTCGGCGTCCCGCCACCGCTTTTGGAGCGCGGCGATCTTCGGGCCCGAGACGGCGAACAGCCGTCGGGCCGCCGGCTCGAGGGCCTGGGGCGTGAGCGTGGTGTCGATGTGGATCATGGGGTCTCCCGGTGCTCGAAACAGGGGTTCATCCGGGTTTTCCGCGGGGCTGTTCGCGGGAACCCGCCCAGGTCACAGGGGTGGCGTATTCCACGTGATGGCCCCCGGAAATCCCTGATGGACCGAAACAGGTGACAGTCACCATGTGTCTGGAGGCCGCGGCCTTTGGCCGGGGCCGCTTCGCCTCCGGCGACCGGCAAATGATGGCTGTCACATTGTTCCGCGCGAGACACATGTGCGATGAGTTCTCACAGCCTGCGGAGGTGGAAGCCGCCGTCCACGTCGATCACGGCGCCGGTGCTGAAGGGAAAGTCGCCGCGGATCACGGCGGCCACGGCCTGGCCCACGTCTTCGGGCGTGCCCCAGCGACCCTGGGGCACCAGGCCCCCGGCGATCAGGGCGTCGTATTTCTCGGTCACGCCGGCGGTCATGTCGGTCTTCATGATGCCGGGCCGCACCTCGTAGACGTTCACGCCCGCACCCGCCAGCCGCACGGCCCACAGTTCGCGGGCCATCGACAGCCCCGCCTTGGCGATGCAGTAGTCGCCACGGGCGACCGACGCGGTGTGGGCCGAGATCGAGGTCACGAACACGAGCTTGTAGCCGCCCGCCAGCCGCGCACCGCCTGGATGCGCCAGCCACCAGCGGGCCGCGAGCTGGGTGAGGAAGTACGGCCCACGGAGATTGACGGCCAGCAGTTCGTCGAAGCTCGCCTCGTCGGCCTCCACGATGTCGGCCCGCACCCGCGGGGCGATGCCGGCGTTGTTGACCAGGCCGTCGAGCCGCCCATAGGCCGCGAGCACGGTGTCGAACGCCGCCTGTCGCGCGGGGGCGGAGGCGAGCTCGGCAGCCACGGGCACGAACCGCTGGTCGGGGTCGCGGGCCGCCGCGCGGCAGAGGGCCACCGTCTCGTCGGCCGCGGCACCATTGCTCGCATAGTGGATCGCCACGTCGTGGCCTTCCTTGGCCAGCGCGATCGCCACGCCGCGGCCGAGGCCGCGACTGGCGCCAGTGACGAGGATCACGGGACGGGACATGCGGGAAAGATAGCCGCCGGCCGCGCGGGCTACCATGGCCGGAGGTTGAGCCGCCGGTTCCGAGCCGATACGCTCCGGCATGCCCGCAAACCGTCCGGCGGCCGCCTGGTTCTTCCTCCTCCCGTTGGCCATTGCCGCCATGTCGATCGCCACCGATCCGTCCCCCAATCCCTTGCTCCGCCCTTGGGACGGTCCCTATGGCGGGGTGCCCCCCTTCGACCGTGTCCGCCTGGCCGACCTCGAGCCCGCGCTCGAGGCGGCCATGGACGACCAGCTGGCGCGGATCGACGCGATCGCGAATCGGCCCGAGCCGGCGACCTTCGCCAACACGTCGGCCGAACTCGAGCAGGCCGGCCGCATGCTCGACCGCGTGCGGGCGGTGTACGAGGTGTACGGCAGCTGCCTCAACGACGAGGAGATGCAGGCGGTCGAGCGGCGGATGGCGCCGCGGCTGGCGGCCTTCGCCGACAGGATCGTGCAGAACGAGAAGCTCTTCGCGCGGGTGGCCGCCGTGTACGAGTCCCGCGAGCGGTCGGGGCTCACGCCCGAGCAGCAGCGACTGGCCTGGCTGCACCACAAGGATCTGGTGCGGGCGGGCGCCAGGCTCGACGCCGCGGCCAAGCGGCGGCTGGCGGCGATCAACGAGGAACTCGCCGGGCTGTTCACGGCGTTCGCCCAGCACGTGCTCGCGGACGAGGAGACGCAGGCCGTGTTCCTCGCGGACGAGGCCGATCTCGCCGGCTGCCCGGAGGCGGTCCGCGAGGCGGCGGCGGCCGCGGCGCGGGAACGGGGCCGCGCGGGCTGGGCGGTCGCGAACACGCGGTCGAGCGTGGAGCCGTTCCTGACCTACGCCGCCCGCCGCGACCTCCGCGAGCGGGTGTGGCGGATGTTCGTGGATCGCGGCGCCGGCGGCGGCCCGACGGACAACCACGCCACCATCGCCCGCATCCTCGCCCTGCGGGCGGAGCGGGCCCGGCTGCTCGGCTTCGCCACGCACGCCCACTGGCGGCTGGAGGACTCGATGGCGAAGACGCCCGCGCGGGCGCTCGAGCTGATGGAGGCGGTGTGGAAGCCGGCGCTGGCCCGGGTCCGCGAGGAGGTGGCCGACATGCAGGCCGTCGCCGACGCGGAAGGGGCCGGCATCCGCATCGAGCCCTGGGACTACCGCTTCTACGCCGAGCGGGTCCGGAAGGCGAAGTACGACCTCGACGAGGCGGAGATCACTCCCTACCTGCAGTTGGAGAAGCTCCGCGCGGGGATGTTCTTCACCGCCGAGAAGCTCCTCGGGCTGCAGTTCGCGGCCGTCGATCCGCGGGCCGTCCCCGTCCATCACCCCGACGTCCGCGTCTGGGAGGTGCGGGACGCCGCGGGCGGCCACGTCGGCCTGTTCGCGTTCGACCCCTTCGCCCGCAAGGGCAAGCGGTCGGGCGCCTGGATGAGCGGCTACCGCGGGCAGGAGCGGTTCGCCGGCGCCGTCGCCCCGATCGTCTCCAACAACTGCAACTTCGCGAAGCCCGCCCCCGGCGGCCCGGCGCTCTTGAGCTGGGACGACGCCACGACGCTGTTCCACGAGTTCGGCCACGCCCTGCACGGCCTGTGCTCGAGCGTCGAGTATCCGTCGCTGGCCGGCACCGCCGTGGCCCGCGACTACGTCGAGTTTCCGTCGCAGCTGCTCGAGCACTGGCTCGCCACGCCCGAGATCCTCGACCGCTTCGCCGTCCACCACGAGACGGGCCGGCCCATGCCCCGCGACCTCGTCGCCCGGATCGAGCGGGCGCGACGGTTCAACGAGGGCTTTCGGACCGTCGAGTTCCTGGCCAGCGCCCTGGTCGACATGCGGATGCACCTCGCCGCCGACGGCGTGCCCGACCCCGCCGCCTTCGAGCGGGACACGCTGGCCGCGCTGGGGATGCCGGGGGAGATCGTCATGCGGCATCGCGGGCCGCACTTCCTCCACGTGTTCGCCGACGACGGCTACTCGGCGGGCTACTACAGCTACCTCTGGGCCGACACGATCACGGCCGACGCCTGGGAGGCGTTCCAGGAGGCGGGCGGGCCGTGGGACGAGGCGGTGGCCCGGCGGCTGCGCGAGCACGTGCTGGCGGTGGGCAACTCGATCCCGCCGGAGGAGAGCTACCGCGGGTTCCGCGGCCGCGATCCGTCGATCGACGCACTGATGCGGAAGCGCGGGTTCGTTCCCGCGCCGCCCCGGCCCTGAGCGCCGGGTTCAGCCGGCTGCCGCGGTCAGCCGCGCGGTCGCCGCCAGGCTCCCGCCATGGCCCGGCTCCGCCCGGCGACCGCTTGGCCGCCCACCATCCGCCCGAGCGTCGCGACCACGTCCACGAGGCCGCGGGCCTGGGCCGACAGTTCCTCGGCCGCGGCCGATCCCTCCTCGGCCGCGGAGGCGGCCTGCTGCGAGGTCTCTTCGATCCGGCCGAGCGAGGAACCGATGCGGTCGAGCGCCCGGTGTTGGTCGCCGCTGCCGGCCCGCACCTCGTCCACCAGCGTGCCGACGCCCGCGGACCGGTCGGCGAGGCCCTTGATGGCGGCATCCACCGCGGCCACCTTGGCCCGCCCGGCCTGCGACCGGGCGATCGACGTCTCGATCAGGGCGGCCGTCTCCCGGGCGGCGACGGCACTCCGCTGGGCGAGGCTGCGGACCTCGTCGGCCACGACGGCGAAGCCTTGGCCCGCCTCGCCCGCCCGGGCCGCCTCGACGGCGGCGTTGAGCGCGAGGATGTTGGTCTGGAAGGCGATCTCGTCGATGGTCTTGTTGATCTTCGAGATCCGGCCGCCGGCCTCGTCGATCGCGGCCATCGCCGCCACCATGTCGGCGAGCAGCGCGGTGGAGCCGGCGAACTCCTGCCGCTCGCGGGCGACCAGGTCGCCGGCGGCGCCCGTGCGCCGCAGGTTGTCGGTGGCCAGGGCACCGGCCTCCCGGGCGGCGGAGGCGATGTCGCCGACCGCGGCCACCTGCTCGGAGGCGCCCTGGGCGAGCATGCGGCTCGTGGCCGCCACCTGGGCGGAGCCGATGTCCACGCCCTCGGCGGTCGCGGCGAGGTCGTTGACCGCCGCCCGCAGGGAGCGGGCGTGGCGGGCGATGCTGATCCAGCCGAGCACCGCGGCGAGCACGGCCACGAGCGTCACCAACAGCGCCAGCAGGTTGCTCCGCCGGCCGGCGGCGACGGCGGCAACCTCCGTCCGCCGGTCCAGCATCCGCTCGAAGTCGTCGATCGGCCGCATGATCCGCTCCTTGTCGGCGTGGTACTGCTCGTCGTGCATGATCCGCCGGGCCATGTCGGTGTCGGGCGCGGCCTGCTTCGTGTAGCCCCCCTGCCCGTCGGCGTAGCGGCCCTTGATCGCGTTCATGGCGATCGTCTCGGTCGTGACCAGGGCGTTGGAGTTGTCCTCCGATTCGGTGAGCTTGCCCAGTTCGAGGGCGGTGAAACCCTGCCGCTCCATCAGCGTCCGGAGCGGCACGGTGCGGCCATCGGGCCGCGGTGCCTTGCCGTTGCGGACGTCGAGAAGATGCCAGTAGGCCCGCTCGAAGGCCGCGTCGCCCGTGACGCAGTAGGTGCGGGCCAGCCGCGTGAGCTCGTCGGAGCTGTGCCGCAGCTCGTGGGCCAGACGGTAGGACTGGAAGCGGTTGATCTGGGCGGCGTCGAGCGCCGCCTGATTGACGTAGGCCAGCGCGGCGAGCACCGCCAGCGCCGCCAGGGGACCGAGCAAGGTGAGCCGCAGTCGTTGCATCGCGTTCATGGCATGGCCGCCGGCGGGCCGGCGTATTGCGGGGATCGGAAGCGCGGAACCTGGGTGGAGTCTGGTGGAGTGTAGTTCGGGAAACCGGCCGGCCGGTGGCGCCGATTCTGCGGGCCGCGCGGTCGCGCAGGCCGCCGACGGCGAAGCTAGGATTGGCGTGACGGCCGGCGGCGGCCGCCTGCCGCATCCCCGACCGTCGTGGCCTTCCGCCCATGTCCGCACCAGCCTCCCCGGCGGCCGTCCGCGAGCGGCTCCAGCAGATCGGGCTGGAACTGGCCGTGGTCGCGATGCATCCCGACCGGCCGTCGCCGGCGCTGGCCGACTGCGTGGCCGCGGCGGCCGACGCCGCGGCGGGCGGTCCCGCGGAAATCACCGCGGCTTTGGCCGTCGCCGGCGACTGGCTGGCGTCGGCCGCGGGCCGGGAGCGGCTGGCGGCATGGCACGAGTGGATGGAGGCGGCCGTCACTGCCTGGGAACGCGGCCGCCCCCTGCCGGCGTGGCCCGTCGGGCTTCCACGGCCGCCGGTCGCGGAGCCGGCGCGAGCGGCCGGGGAGGCGACCGCGGTCGGTGAGCAGGCCGTGCCGCTCATGCCCGACGGCGGCGACGCGGAGTTGATGCGGCTGTTCTGCGCCGAGTGCGAGGACCTGCTGCGGGACATCGAGCAGGGCGTGCTCGTGCTCGAGGAGCGGCCCGACGACCCGGAAACGCTCAACACCGTGTTCCGCGCGTTCCACACCTTCAAGGGCAACGCCGGGATGCTGAAGCTCGTGGTCCTGCAGCGGGTGGCCCACGAACTGGAGTCGCTGCTCGACTCGGCCCGTCGCGGTCGCCTGCGTCTCGAACGGCCCCAGATCGAGGTCGTGCTCGCCGGGGCCGACGTGTTCGCCCGCTACGTGGCCGCCGTGGCCGAGCGGCTCGACGGCCGCGGCACGGCCGCCACGATCCCGCTGCCCGTGGCCGCGGTGCTCGACGGCGTGCAGGCCGCGCTGGCCCGCGCCGCCGCGGCGCCGGTCGCGCGGTCCGTCCCCGCGCCGCCGGCACCGCCCGCGGCCCGCGTCGTGGCCCCCGAGCCCGTCGCGATGCCCGCGCACCCCGCCCCCCTCCCCGCGGCCGCGCCGCCGTCCGTCCCCCGGGCCACGGCCGCGGCGGCCTCGGTCCGCGTGGACACCGGCAAGCTCGACGCCCTCGTCGATCTGGTCGGCGAGTTGGTGATCGCCCAGGCCATGGTCACCCAGCATCCGGCGTTGGCCGGCGTCGCCGACGAGCAGTTCGCCCGCTCGTCGGCCCGGCTACGGGGCATCTGTTCCGAACTCCAGCGGACGGCCACGGCGCTGCGGATGCTCCCCATCCGGGGCACGTTCCAGAAGATGGCACGGCTGGTGCGCGACGTCGCGGTGGAGCTGGGCAAGGAGATCCGCCTCGTCCTCCAGGGTGAGGAGACGGAACTCGACCGGTCGGTGATCGAGGAGGTCGCCGATCCGCTCGTCCACATGATTCGCAACGCCGCCGATCACGGCATCGAGCCTCCCGCCGACCGCGAGGCGGCCGGAAAGCCGCGGTGCGGCACGATCGCGCTCAAGGCCTTTCACCGCGGCGGCTTCGTCGTGGTCGAGGTGCGGGACGACGGCCGTGGCCTCGATGCGGAGCGGATCCGCCGCCGGGCGATCGAACGCGGCCTGATCGGCGCCGCCGAGCGGCTCTCCGACCGCGAGGCGCTGGAACTGATCTTCGCGCCCGGCTTCTCCACCGCCGAGCAGGTCAGCGCGGTGTCGGGCCGCGGCGTCGGGATGGACGTCGTCCGCCGCAACATCGAGCGGATTCGCGGCACGGTGGAGATCGCGTCGCTGCCCGGGGCGGGCACGACGTTCACCGTGTCGATCCCGCTCACGCTGGCGGTGATCGAGGGCCTGCTGGTCGCCGTCGGGGACCAGCGGTTCGTGATCCCCACGCTCGCGGTGCGGGAGTCCTTCCGTCCGGCGGCCGGTGCGGTGACCACCGTGCAGGGACGCGGCGAGTTGGTGAACGTCCGGGGGCGGCTGGTGCCACTGCTCCGCCTGGGGCGGCGGTTCGGCATTCCGGAGGCCGTCGCCGAGCCATCCGCGGGCATCGTGGTGGTGGCCGAGGCCGGCGACGAATGCCGCTGCCTGCTGGTCGATGGCCTGGTCGGCAAGCAGGATGTGGTGATCAAGAGCCTCGGGGAGTCGTTTCCATCCGGTCACGGCTTCGCCGGGGCGGCGATCCTGGCCGACGGCCGCGTCGGGCTGATCCTCGACGCCACCGCCCTCGTTCGCTCCCGCCAGCCCGCCACGGAGACGGCCGCATGACCAGCCTGCGATCCACCCCCGACCCGGCCGGCGAGCCGGCCGGCCGGCCGACCGCCGCGGCCGGGAAGTACCTGACGTTCACGCTGGGCCGCGAATCCTACGGCGTGCCGGTGCTGGCCGTCCGCGAGATCATCCGCCTGTGCCCGATCACGCCCGTGGCCACGATGCCGCCGCACGTCCGCGGCGTCATCAACCTGCGCGGCAAGGTGATCCCGCTCGTGGACCTGCGGCTGCGGTTCGGGCTGCCCGCAGCGGAGGAGCACGATCGGACCTGCATCGTCGTGGCGCAGGTGGCCGCGGCGGCGGGCGGCACGCGGCCATACGGCGTGATCGTGGACGGCGTCGAGGAGGTGGCCCTGTTCACGACGTCCGACATCGAGCCGGCGCCCGACTTCGGCGCGGCCGTGGACGCCCGCTTCATCACCGGGATGGCGAAGGCGGCCGGCGGCGTGAAGATCCTCGTGGACCTCGACCGCATCGCCGCCGCCGACGCGATCCGCGACGAGGCCACTCCCGCATCGCACCCCGCCACGTGAGGTGACCCCATGGGCTCCTGGACGATCTCGCGCCGCATCGCCCTCGGCTTCGCCACGCTGATGCTCCTCGCGCTGGCGCTCGGCCTGACGTCCGTGTGGCGGATCGTCGGCATCGGGCGGCACGTGACGGCGGTCTCCGCCAACACGGTGCCGTCGGTCGTGTCGCTGAGCCGGATCATCGAGGCCAACGTGACGGCGGTGCGGGCGGTGTCGGCGGCCGCGATGCGGGGCGAAGATCCCGCGGCCGTGGCCGAGTGGCGCCGCCGGTTCACCGAGGCGGCCGACCGCGGCACGCAGCTCTGCGACCGGTACCGGCCGCTGATCAGCGACGATGAGGACCGCACGTTGTTCACCGATGCGACCGCCGCCCGGGACGCCTTTCTGGCCGCGGCGCGGCGGGCCTTCGCCCACCTGGCCGACGGGCAGGCGGCCGAGGCGGAGCGGCTCGTGGCGGCCGAAGTCGAGCCGCTGGCGAGCGTCTGCATCGACCTCTTCGATCGCGACGTGACCCACAACATGGACCTCTCGACCCGGGAGGCGGGGGCGGCGCGGGAGAAGACGGACCGCAGCCTCGCGCTGATCACCGGGCTGATGGGAGCGATCGCCGTGGCTGCCGGCCTGCTCGCCGCCGGCATCGGCCGCTGGACCGGTCGCGGGTTGCGGTCGATCTCCACGGCGCTCGACCAAGGGGCGGCCCACACCTCGGCGGCGGCGACCGAGCTGGCCGCGGTGAGCGGCGAGCTCGCCTCGGGAAGCAGCGAGCAGGCCGCCGCCGTGGCCGAGACGAGCGCCGCGCTCGAGCAGATGTCGGCGATGATCCGCAGCACCGCCGACAATGCGGCCCAGGCGAACGCGCTGGCGGCGGAGGCCCGCGACGCGGCCGCGGCCGGAGGCCGGACGATGGCCGAGATGAACGCCGCGATGACGGCCATCGAGGCCTCGAGCGCCGAGGTGGCGAAGATCGTGAAGGATATCGACGAGATCGCCTTCCAGACCAACATCCTCGCGCTCAACGCGGCCGTCGAAGCCGCCCGGGCGGGCGAGGCCGGCGCCGGCTTCGCCGTGGTCGCCGACGAGGTGCGGGCGCTCGCGCAGCGGAGCGCCGCGGCCGCCCGGCAGACCGCCGACAAGATCGAGGCGGCGATCGTGTCGAGCCGCCACGGCGCCGACAGCTGCGAGCGGGTCAACGGGGCGCTGGGGGCGATCGCCGGGAAGGTCACGGCGGCCGACCGGCTGGTGGCCGAGATCGCCACCGCCGCCCGCGAGCAGGCCCAGGGCATCAAGCAGATCGGGATCGCGATCGCGCAGCTCGACCAAGTGACCCAGGGCAACGCGGCCCGCGCCGAGCAGGGCGCCGGCGCCGCGGCCGCGCTCACCGGCCAGGCGGCCGCGATGCACGAGCAGGTGGCCTGGCTGCGATCGCTGGTGGGCGGTCCGCACGCCGGCGTCCCGCGCCCGGACCACCGGCCCGGGCCGGGCCGCCCGGCGCCGGCCTCCCGACCGCCCGCCCCGCGGATCCCCATGCCCGGCGACGCCACCCGCGGCGAGGACGCCGACGATCGTCACTTCCGCGAGTTCTGACCCGGCCGGATGCCGCCGATGACCGCCCCCGAAATCCCGCTCTCGCCCACGGCGTTCGCCTTCCTGGCGGATCTCGTCTACCGCCGCAGCCGCATTCGCCTCGGGCCCGACAAGCGATCGTTCGTCTCGGGACGGCTGGGCGGCCACCTGCGCGCGATCGCCTGCGGGAGCTTCGACGACTATTGCCGGCTGCTCGACTCGCCGGCCGGCGCCGACGAGATCGGGGTCGTGATCGACCTGCTCTCGACCAACCACACGCAGTTCTTCCGCGAGCCCGACCACTTCGAGTTCCTCGCCCGACAGTTGCTGCCGCGGGTCGCCGGCCACCCGCTGCGGGTGTGGTGCGGGGCGGCGGCCTCGGGCGAGGAGGCCTACTCGTTGGCGATCGTGCTGGCGGAGCACTACCGCGGCGCCGCCGCGGACGACTGGACGCTCGTCGCCTCCGACATCTCGCAGCGGATGCTCGACCGCTGCCGGCGGGCGATCTACGCGGCGGACCAGGTGCGGCTGCCCGACGCAGGGATGCTGCCGCGGCACTTTCGCCGCGGCTTCGACGACTGGGAGGGATACTATCGCGTGAAGCCGGCGCTGCGGCGACGGGTGGCCATCGAGCACGTGAACCTGTTCCAGCCCGCCTATCCCTGGCCGCCCGGTTTCGATGCCATCTTCTGCCGCAACGTGATGATCTACTTCGACGCCGAGTCGCGGCAGGCGCTCATGGAGCGGCTGTTCGACCAGCTGGCGCCGGGCGGACACCTGTTCGTCGGGCATTCCGAGGGGCTGCAGGGGCTGCGGCACGGCTTCCGGCCGGTGGCCCCGGGGGTCTACGAGCGGCCGCGGAGGGCGGGCCGATGACGCACGCTCCGTCGGACCGGCGGATCCGGGTGCTCGTCGTCGACGACTCGGCCCTGGTCCGCAAGGCGATCACCGACGCCCTGGCCGACGACCCGGAGATCGAGGTCGTCGGCTCGGCCTGCGACGCCTACGTGGCCCGCGAGAAGATCGAGCGGCTCGCCCCCGACGTGCTGACGCTCGACCTGGAGATGCCGCGGATGGACGGGCTGACGTTCCTGCGGATCCTGATGGCGCATCGACCGCTGCCGGTGGTGGTGGTGAGTTCGCTCACGCAGGCCGGGTCGCAGGCGGCCATGGACGCCGTCGAGGCCGGCGCGGTGGACGTGCTCGCCAAGCCCGACGGCACGCTGTCGATCGGGGCCCTCGCCGATCGGCTGGCCTTCCACGTCAAGGCGGCGGCGGCGGCCGGCGGCCGGCTGCGGCGCCCGGCCGGCAGGGAGCCGCCGGCCCCGCCCCTGCCGGCGGTCGCGCCGGGCCGCGAGCCGCGCGGCCTGATCGTCATCGGCGCCTCGACGGGGGGCGTGGAGGCGCTGCGAACCGTGCTGCCGCGGCTGCCCCTGGGCCTGCCGCCGATCGTCGTCGTGCAGCACATCTCGGCGCATTTCGCCCGGATCGTCGCCGAGCGGCTCGACGCCGTGTGCCGCATCCGCGTCCGCGAGGCGGGCGACGCCGAGCCGCTCCGCCCGGGCACGTGCGCGATCGCGCCCGGGGACCACCACCTCGCGGTCGAGCGTCATGCCGACGGCCTGCGGACGCGACTGCTGCAAAGTCCCCCGATCCACCACTGCCGGCCGGCGGTGGACGTGCTCTTTCGGTCGGCGGCCGAGGCGGCGGGGCCGCGGGTCGTGGCGGCGTTGCTCACCGGGATGGGAAGCGACGGCGCGGTCGGCCTGCAGGCGATCCGCCAGGCGGGCGGCACGACCATCGCCCAGGACGAGGCGAGCTGCGTGGTCTACGGCATGCCGCGGGCGGCGGTGGCGCTCGGCGCGGTCGATCGGGTCGTGCCGCTGGCCGGCATTCCGGAGGCGATCGTCGCCGCCGTCAACGCCGCGGCGGGTCCGTAGGGCCGGCGCCGTCCCGCGCGGGACGGCGGCGCGGAGATCCCGGACCGCCTCCCGGCCGCCGCTCACCACGGATTGGGCACGAACCGCCCGCCGCGGCAGCGCTTCAGGTGGTCGAGCGCCGCCACCTGGCCCGTCGTCTCCAGGGCGTCGCGGTAGACCGGATCGTGGAAGCCCTCGATGTCGATGCTGCCCCGCCAGCCGCACTGGCGGAGCGTGGAGATCAGGTCGGTCCAGTCGGTGGCGCCGAACCCGGGTGTGCGGTGGTGAACGTATTGCACGCCGCCGCGGATGCCGTGCTCGCGGATCACGTCCTGATCGACCTGCGCATCCTTGCCGTGGACGTGCCAGATGCGGTGGGCGTATTTCTTCAGTTGCGGCAGTGGGTCGGCGAAGCTCGCGATCTGGTGACAGGGCTCCCATTCAAGGCCGAGCGCCGGGCTTTCCACCGCCGCGAACATCGCGTCCCAGGCCCGCGGAGCGTGGGCGATGTTCCAGTCGCCGCTCTCCCACGTGCCGCGCTTCTCGCAGTTCTCGAAGGCCAGCCGCACGCCCCGGTCCTCGGCCCGCCGCGCCAGGGGCCCGAAGACCTCCGCGAACCGGCCGAACGACTCCGGCACCGGCCGGCCGGGGATCCGGCCCGCGAAGCCGCTCACGACGTCGCAGCCGAACAGCGCCGCCGCGTCGATCAGCCGCTCCCAATCGGCGACGGTTTCCGGGCTCGTGAGGGCGTTGCCGTAGACGCCGACCGCGCTCACCCGCCGCGGCAGATCGTGGGCCACGACGGGGTGGGCGTCGAGCACCGCGCGGACGGCGGCTGCCAGTCCGGCCAGGTCGAAGTCCCCCACGCGGATCCCGAACGACACCTGGAAGGTCTCGAACCCGTGGGGCAGCAGCTGGCGGATCACCTCCGCGGTCCGCTCGTGGGCGGGCACGACCGTGCCGATGCGGATGTCGTCGTGGGCCTGCATGGCTCGAGACTACGGTATGATGCGGCGCAGGTGAACGAGGCCGTTCGCAGGGCGGCGGATTCGAGCGACCCGCAGGCCGGTGCCGGAGTCCGGCGTGCGCCGGCCCGGCCTGCCCGCCCCGTGGCGATGACGTGCCGCATGCGGCTCTTGAGCTGGAACATCCACAAGGGAATCGGTGGCCGCGACCGGCGGTATTCGCTGGGGCGGATCATCGACGTCATCGAGACGGAGAACCCCGATCTCGTTTGCCTCCAGGAGGTCGATCGGCTCGTCCGTCGCAGCGGCTTCGACGACCAGCCGCGG
>JBIPLS010000226.1:0-3951 GCA_044368305.1 Pirellulales bacterium | reverse complement strand
GCGTGTGGCGACGGATCGAGCAGCTGGAGGCCGAAGGGATCGAGTTCCGCTGCGGCGTGAACGTGGGGGCTGACGTGAGCACGCAGCGGCTCGTCGAGGAGCACGACGCGGTCGTCCTCACCGGCGGGGCGACGCTCGGCCGAGACCTGTCGATCCCGGGCCGCGAGCTCGCCGGTGTGCACTACGCCATGGAGTTCCTGCCGCAGCAGAACAGGCGGAACGCGGGCGACGCGGTGCCGGGACAGATCTCGGCGGCGGGCAAGGACGTGGTCGTGATCGGCGGCGGCGACACCGGCAGCGACTGCGACGGCACGAGCAACCGGCAGGGCTGCCGGAGCCTGACGCAGTTCGAGCTGCTTCCCCAGCCGCCGGACCTGGGGAAATACCCGCGCCGGCACGAGCGACCGACGCACACTCCCTGGCCGCTCTGGCCGGTCATGCTGCGGACGAGTTCGTCGCACGAGGAAGGCTGCCGCCGCGAGTTCGGCATCCTCACCAAGGAGTTCCTCGGCGACGAGCACGGACGGCTCCGCGGCCTGAAGACCGTGCGGATCGAGTGGTATCAGGATCCGGCGACGGGCCAGCAGAAGTTCAAGGAGCTGCCGGGCACCGAGCAGGAGTGGCCTTGCCAGCTCGCGCTGCTGGCGATGGGGTTCGTGGGGCCGGAGAAGCACGGCCCCATCGCCGACCTCGGCCTGGAGCTCGATCCGCGCGGCAACGTCAAGACCGGCGCCGACTACATGACGAGCAGGCCGGGCGTGTTCGCCGCCGGCGACATGCGGCGCGGCCAGTCGCTCGTCGTGTGGGCGATCCAGGAGGGCCGCGAGTGCGCCCGGGCCGTCGACCTGTGGCTGATGGGGCAGACCAACCTGCCGAGCCTCGCGGCCGGCGAGTTTGCGGTGCACGCGTCCTGACCGCCACCGATCAGGGTGGGGTGATGGTCAGCGCGTATCCGCCGGCGTTGTCCGCGCGGTCGCCCGGGGCGTCGTTGACCCTGACGAACAGCGGCCCGGACGTGGCCGCCCGGATCTCCGCGTCACCGCCCGCGCCGAGGACGCGGAAGCCAGGCGGCCCGGCCCCCGCATCGACCCACTGGGCCACGAGAACCGCGCCGACGGGCCGGCCGCGATACCAGCGGAGCGAGATGCCGTCGGGCGCGCTCTCGACCGGCGTCACGGTCCGCGTCGCCGGATCGCTGGCCGCGCCGAGCCGCACGCGGCCCCGGGCGGAGAGCCGGCAGCGGCCGCCCGGGTCGAGTCTCACGCCCGTGTTCTGCCAGCCGCGGGCGGCATCCACGGCCCCCTGCACAGGCGCGACGAGCGGATTCCCCGGCGACCAATCGACCGCCAGGCGGGCGAAGTCGTAGCCGTAGTCCACGTCGTCGATGAACGCATCGTACTCCCGGGCCGCCCGGTTCATGTCCCAGCCGGGCAGCGCGGCGAGGCGGGCGTTGAAATCGGCGTCGAGCGGGCCGCGCTCCGCGGCGGCGAAGCGGGGGCCGAACTCGGGATGGCGAGCGAAGAGCACGACGGCCGCCCACTTCGTGGCGTAGGCGGCGATGTCGTGCTCGCGGCCCGGCGGGGCCTCGAGCACGGTCGCGAGCCGTGCGGCGCGGCCGCCGGCCCGCGTCCGGCGCAGTTCCTCGATCCGTCCCAGTTGCTCGACGTCACCGCGGCGGGCGGGCAGCGGCGCGTGGACGAACCGCTCGACGCCCGCCGCGTCGCGCTCCAGGCGGTGCGTGGCCAGGAACTCCGCGATGCCCTCGGTGTACCACTCGGGCGTCGCCAGGTCGCGAAGCGTGAGCGTGAAGGCGTGGGCACCCTCGTGGAGCAGCAGGTGGCGGCGGTAGTCGGGGTTCGACTGGTCGGCCATCCAGAAGCGGTTGCGATCGCAGAAGCCGTTCACGAAGTCGGGGATCGTCTTGGGGAGGAGGCCCGCCGCCCGAAACCGCTCGCGATCGACGACGAGGCAGCCGAACGACCGCCAGTCGCCGACCGCGGCCGGTTCCATGCCGTAGTGGTGGCACCAGCAGACGACGGCCTCGTCGAAGATCCGCGTCAACTCGTCCACGCCGTCGCCCGCCCGCTGGGGACGGTCGGTGGCGAGGACGAGGTGCCGGCCCTCGAGAACCCGCAGGTTCGCCCGCCGTGCCGTGGCCGCCAGTGGTTCGACGGCGATCGCGTCGGCGGCTCGCCCTCCTCCTGCCGCGGCCATCCAGAGCGCCATGCCCAGCACCGGCACCGCCAATCGCGTCGGCCGCATGTTCTTCATACTCCCCAGTTCACCCAGGCGGACCGTGCCCGGCAAGGCATGCGGCAGACGATCCTCGGATTCCATCGGCCGGGGTCCGGATTCCGATGGCAGAAGCGGCCCGGGGGATGCTAGAAGCCCGCCGGCCCGGAGGGCGGACGCCGTGCGGCATCGTAGCCGGAAAGTGACGATCGCTGTGGTGGCAGTGGCCACCTGCGCGGCTGCTGTTCGCGGCCAACAGCCGACCTCCGCGGATGCCGCCAAGGTGAGCGCGTGGGCCACGGGTGGCACGTCGGCGACCGCGAAGCCCACCGACCCGGACGGCAAGCCGAACGCAACGCAGCCGCCGCAGGGGATGCCCTACTGGCAGGCGCCCGCGCTGCCGGCCGCGGTGATCCAGGGCGGCACGATTCCCCCCGGATGGCAGCCGCAGGCCGTCCCCTACCAGGGAATCGGGCCCGACGGGCGAGTGGTCACGCAATACTTCGCGCCGACGTACACGTTCACCTACCAGGTGGGGCCGCCGGTGCTCGCCGTGCCGCAGCCGTCGACCGTCACCAGGCGGCAGCCGCCGGTCTACAGGAGCCCGCAGCTCTACGGCACCGCGCCGGCTCCCTACGCCGCCGGCTGGAATTACCAGCCGCAGGCCCTGCCACCGCCCCCCGCGCCCGCCGTGGTCCGCTACGCCCCGCCCGCTCCCGTTCCCGCGCCGGCGACGCCGCCGGCCGCCGCGCCCGCGGGATGGATGCCGGCGACCGCACCACCGCCACCGCCGGCGACGATCTCCGCGCCGCCGACGGCCTGGGCCGCGGCTGCGGTTCCAGCCGCCGCCACTGCCGCCGCCATCAATGCCCCCGCGCCGGCCGCCGCCGTGCCCCCCATGCAGTCCGTGAGCGTGCCGCCCCCCACGGTGCCCGTGTCGCGATCGCAGCTGTGGCGGGTGGTCGGCGTCCAGGACGGCGACACCGTCACCTGCCTCGACGACCTCAACCAGCAGCGAAAGGTGGCGCTCGCCGACATCGACGCGCCGGAGATCGGCCAAGCCTACGGCAAAGCCTCCCGCGAGGCCCTCGCCGGCATGGTGTTCGGTCGGACCGTCGAGGTGGTCGATGCCGGGACGATGGGGGGAGTGCCGGCGGCGCGGCTGTACGTCGATGGCGTGGACGTGAGCAGGCAGATGATCGCCACCGGAAATGCATGGCAGGATCCCGGATCGCAGGATCGATCGCTCGCCGCCGATCAGACACAGGCTCGGGGGGCCGGACTCGGGCTGTGGGCCGATCCGACACCGTCCCCGCCGTGGGAATCCCAGCGCTGAGGGCGACCGTGGCCACCGCCACACGCCGGCGGGACGTTCAACGCGGCGCTCGCGATCGTGGCGGCGCGGCTTCCCGTCGGCCCGCGTCGAGCAACCGCGACAGCACCTCGGGGGCGTCGCTGCCGTGGTCGTGCGCGTCGTAGACGATGACCTTGATCTCGACGTCGGACAGGTCCGTGCCAGTCTCACGCCGGATCGTGGTCAGCATGGCCTGTTCGTCGCCGGGCTGGTAGCGGCCCTCGAGCCACCTGGCGATCGCTTCCGTCGCCGTGCCGTCCCGCATCGTCGCTTCGAGAGACTGATCGGTGCCATGCATGTCGCTTGCCTCCGTGCGTGCCACATGGTGGGAACTCATGGCGAATCATAGCGGGTCGGGCAAGTTT
>JBIPLS010000225.1:0-3955 GCA_044368305.1 Pirellulales bacterium | reverse complement strand
GCCGCCGCCCAGACGGCGCCGTGGGGCTGGGGCTTCGGCGGCAACCCGACGGCGAAATGGTCGCCCGAGGCCGTGGCCGACTACCTGCTCACGGGCCAGCCGCCGCATCCGGCCGTGTGCCGGATCGTCGCGCCGGAGCAGGCGGGGACGTCGCTCGGGTCCGGCGTGCTGGTGGACGTGAACCGCACCCAGGGGCTCGTGCTCACCAACTGGCACGTGATCCGGGAGAGCCGGTCCGCGGTGCTCGCGCAGTTTCCGGATGGCTTCCAGTCGGCCGGCACCGTGATCCGGTGGGACGAGGCCTGGGATCTCGCCGCGATCGTGATTTGGAAGCCGAACAGCCAGCCGGTGGCGCTGGCGGGGGCCGATCCGGCGCCCGGCGAGCCGCTGACGATCGCCGGCTTCGGCCGCGGCAGCTACCGCGAGGAGACCGGCACGTGCACGGAGTATCTCGCGCCCGGCAGCGGCTATCCGAAGCAGTTCGTCGAGCTCCGGGCCACCGCCCGGCAGGGCGACTCCGGCGGCCCGATCTTCAACGCCCGGCGGGAACTCGCCGGGGTGCTGTTCGGCCAGGCTGAGGGCCGCACCATCGGCAGCTGCTCGACGCGGGTGCGGGCGTTCCTCGCGGCGGCCGGCTCACAGGGATTCGCCCCCACCCCCATCGCGGAGTTCTCCGCCGCCCGCGCCGTCGATCGCTCGATCGGCGCTCCCGTGCAGCCGCGGGTGCAGCTCGCCGCCGCAGCCGACGGATCGATCCAGCGGTCGACGCACGTGCCGGGCACGGCGCCGTTGCCGCCAACCGTCCCGCCGGCCGTCTTCGCTTCCGCCCCGGTGGCGAGCGGCGACGGCGACGCGTGGGCCGCCGTACGGCGGGTCTTCGATCCGTTCACCAACGGCCCGGCGCTGCTCTCGGCAGCCGGGGGACTGGCGCTCGCGTTCCTCGGTCTGCGGACGATGTTCGGCGGGCGGCGGGGGCCGCCGGTCACGCCTTCGCAGTCTTGGTGACCGTCGCCTTCTTGATGACGACGGGCTCCACGGGCCGGTCGCCGGCGCCGGTGCGTACGTCGCCGATCGCCTTGACGACCGCCAGGCTGGCCGCGTCGGCGGTGCGGCCGAAGGCGGTGTATTGGCGGTCGAGATGCGGCACCCGCTCCAGGCAGATGAAGAACTGGCTCCCGGCGGAGTTCGGGTCGTTGGTCCGGGCCATGGACAGCACGCCCGGCTCGTGGGACGTGGCGTTGAACTCGGCCGGGATCTTGTAGCCCGGGCCGCCCGTGCCGGTGCCTTCGGGGCAGCCGCCCTGGATCATGAAGCCCTTGATGATCCGGTGGAAGCCGACGCCGTCGTAGAAGCCGCTCTCGGCGAGAGCCACCATGTTGCGGACGTGGCCGGGGGCGTGCTTCGCGTCGAGGGTGAGACGGATCGGGCCGGCGCTGGTGTCGAGCGTGACCTCGTAGTCGAAGCCGTCGAGGTCGACGGCTGCGGCGGCCTTCTGCAGGGCGGCGGGGGCGGGCTTGGGCATCGGTGCTCCTGGGGTGGAAGGACGGCCTATACTCGGCTCCCGATGGACGCGAATCCTGCGGGCACCCCGGCCGGCCACGATCTCGCGGGGCGTAGCCTCGGAGGATACAGGCTCCTGCGCCGGCTGGGTAGTGGCGCGATGGCCGACGTCTACCTCGCCGAGCAGGAGTCGCTCCGGCGGCAGGTGGCGGTGAAGGTGCTGCGGCCGGAGACCATGCGGCATGCCGACGCGGTCGAACGGTTCGCGCAGGAGGCGCGGGCCGCGGCGTCGCTCGTTCACGGCAACATCGTGCAGATCCACGAGGTGGCCTGCATCGACGGCATCCATTTCCTGGCCGAGGAGTACGTCGCCGGGCCCTCGCTCAAGGCCTGGCTGGCGGCTCGCGGCCCGCTCGACACGCGGCAGGGGCTGGCCGTGCTCGGGCAGGTGGCCGCGGCCCTGGCACGAGCGGCCGAGCACGGCATCGTGCACCGCGACATCAAGCCGGAGAACCTGCTCGTCACGCCGGCCGGCGAGCTGAAGGTGGCCGACTTCGGCCTCGCGCGGGTGCCGTCGTCCGACGCCGGGCTCACGCAGGACGGCATGACGCTCGGCACGCCGCTCTACATGAGCCCGGAGCAGGGGCAGGGGACCGGCGTCGATGTCCGCAGCGATCTCTACTCGCTGGGGGCGACGGTCTACCATCTGCTCGCCGGGCAGCCTCCCTTCCCGGGGCAGACGCCGGTGAGCGTGGTGATGGCGCACATCCAGGAGCCGATCGTGCCGCTGGCGACGCTGCGTCCCGACCTGCCCGTCGGGCTGTGCGCGATCGTCGAGCGGCTGCTGGCGAAGCCACCGGCCGAACGGTTCCAGACACCGGCCGCGCTGCTGGACGCCGTGGAGGCGGTGGAGACGGTGGTCGCACCACGCGGCCGGCGTGGTGACGCTCCGCTGGCGTGGCGCGCGGAGGAGTCGGGCTGGCTGCTCGCCGGCACCGCCGACCCCCGATCGGCGGCGGTGGCGGCCGCGCACACCGCGCCGCAGCGGGCGCAGGCGGCGACGCTGGCCCTGCGGGAGGCGACGCAGCATCTGCGGGTGGCCGAGGCCCACGGTCGCGAGGCGGCTGGTGTCGTTCGCCGGCGGTGGCTGGCAACGGCCGTGGCGGCTGCGGCGGCCCTGGCGATCGGATTCGGGATCGGGCGGTTGCGTGGTCGTCGGTCGGAACTTTTTCGCCCGCGGCGGTGAGGCGCTGGCAGGCCCCGGGGCCTGCGTTTCCCGGCCGTTTCGGCCGCGGGCGCGGGCGGATGACCGGCCGTTCAAGTCTGCTTGACTCCGAAACCGACACTGCTAGAACCGTACTGTCGGTCCAAGCGGCCGACGTTCGCCCCCATCGTCTAGTGGCCCAGGACGTCGGGTTCTCAGTCCGAAAACCGGGGTTCGACTCCCCGTGGGGGTATTACGACGGCCGCGCCGCCCGCGAATGCGAGTGGCGCGGCCGTTTCGCTTTCCTGGGAGCACGCTTGCCGTCACCGCCCCAGGTGCCGCCGCACGTTCTCGAGCTTCCTGACCTGCCCCCAATCGCGGCACCACATTTGGAGTTTGGGATTCATCCTCAAGTGGCCCAGCCTTGTGCGTCTCCGGCAAGCACGAGTCGGCCCGGGCGATTCATGTCGCCGGGTCACGGACAATGCGGCCCTTCGTGCCGATCAACTGCGCCGGTATCGTGGGCACGCTCGCCGAGAGCCTGTTCTTCGGACGCGAAAAAGCTGACAACCACCACATTCGGGCACACTGAGCCGGGCCAGGTGGAGGACGGAGACGAGTTGGCAACCCAGATTTTTGGCCGTCACCTTTCCCCCTCGGCACCTTCAGGCGACTGTCGCGTCCAGCCCGACCAGCTCGGGCAGTTGCTCCTCATGAACTGCCCCGCTCGGCCGACGCTCGCCGAAGTGCCATCGGCCGATCGAGCCTCCACACCGTAGCGGCCGGCCGCGGCGGCAAAGCCGATTTTCGCGTGGAGGCGCGGCGAGCCCGCGCGGAACCGCGTCAGGACGGATATCCCGGGGCGGCCGACGACGTGAAGGCCGTCCCGCTGGAGATGGCCTTCTCCCACGCGTTGGGCGTGCTGCCAACCGACCGGCCGAGGATCCCGAACTTCTTGGGGGACCCCACCTGCTGGTTGTAAATGCCAGCGAAGGCCTGGGCCCAGGCCGACGTCGTCGGCCAGGCTCCCTGGTAGTTCACGCTCTGGTACCCGGATCCCTGCTTTTGCACCACGTGCCACTCGCCCGTCGAGTTCTGCCGGCCCGCGATCCCCACGGCCCCGGAGGCGTCGCCCGCGAAGTTGCCGACCGCGACGTTCTTCCACGTGCCGGCCGCCCAGGTCGCCATCAGCGTCGGCTGCTGGCTCGGGGTGCCGGTGTTGGAGACGGTGTACCAGGCATTGGCGGTGTT
>JBIPLS010000224.1:0-4008 GCA_044368305.1 Pirellulales bacterium | reverse complement strand
ACTGTTCGGGGCGTGGGCCGGTGGGCACCACATCATCAACGTGCTCTTTCACGCGATCAACGCGGTGCTCGTGCTGGCGCTTGCCCGCCAGCTCGGCCTCGCCGCACCGGCCGCCTGGCTCGTCGCGGCCGTCTTCGCCCTTCATCCCGCGCAGGTCGAGAGCGTGGCCTGGGTGTCGGAGCGGAAGACCGTCCTCTGCACGTTCTTCATGCTGCTCTCGATGCTCGCCTATCTGCGGGCCCACCGAGAGCCGCCCAGGCGCTCGGTCGAGGCCAGGGCCGTCGCCGTTTCAGTGGCCTGGTTCAACGCGTGGAACGCGCTCGGCGTGCTCGCCCTCCTCGGCAAGCCGCTGGCCGTGACACTCCCGTGCGTGCTGCTGCTTTTCGACGTCGCGCCGCTCGGACGGATTCGCGGGCCGGGTGCGCGGGCCTGGTTCACGACAGCCGGCTGCGTCGTCGCGGAGAAACTCCCGCTCCTGGTCTGCGCGATCCTCGATGCGGCCTGGACCGTGGCAGTGCAGAGCAGTGCCGACGCCGTAACTCCGTTTCCGTGGGCCACGCGGCTGGCCCACGCCACGGTGGCCTACGCGACCTATCTGCGGGTGTTCTTCTGGCCGGTCGATCTGGGCTGCATCCATCCCCATCCGGGCATGCCGTCCGCGATGGCGGTGATCGCGTCGGCAGCGCTGCTCGCGGTGGCCAGCGGCCTGTTCATCGCGGCGGCCCGGCGCGGGCGACCCGTGGCGGTCGTGGGATGGTGCTGGTTCTTGGGCACGCTCGTGCCGATGGTCGGCCTCGTGACCGTCGGGATGAACGGCTGGTCCGATCGGTATCTCTACGTGCCGATCATCGGGCTGGCCGTGGCCGTGCTGGAGGCGGTCCGCGGGTTGGGGCCGCCGCTCTGGCGGCGCATCGCAGGCCCAGCGAGCGAATCTCCCGACCGTTTGCTTGAACTGCGGCGGCTGGCCATCGGGCTGACGGCCGCCTGGCTGGCGACGCTGTCACTCGCGTCGTGGTCGTTGGCGTCGCAGTGGCGCGACACGCCCACGCTGGCCGCCCGCACGCTGGCCACTTCCTCCGGGCGAGACGCCCAATGGTATGCGTGGACGTGGCTCGCCCGACACCATGTTCGCCAGCGTGATTATGCGACGGCAGAGGACCATTTCTACCGGGCGCAGTCGGTCGAGTCCGATCCCGCGAGGGCGCGAGAGAAGCTGGTCGTCTGGCACACCGCCATGGGCAGGCTGCACATGGACGCGCAGCGTTACGCCGAGGCCGTCCAGGAGTTTTCGTTGGTGCTCCGCCATCGCCCCGATCACCTCGAAGCCCGGCTAGGTCTGGCCGTAGCCTTCTCGCTAGCAGGCGAGCTCGAGCGGGCCGCCGGGATATTCGAGCAGGTGGTGGCGGACGATCCAGAGTGCGCCGTCGCCTGGGTGGGCCTCGGCGACTTTCACCTGCGAGCCGGGCGTGCTGCCGAAGCCATCCGCTGTCTCGATC
The DNA here is from genome assembly GCA_044368305.1 of Pirellulales bacterium. Classification (GTDB taxonomy): domain Bacteria; phylum Planctomycetota; class Planctomycetia; order Pirellulales; family UBA1268; genus QWPN01. The sequence continues at coordinate 2,512 of JBIPLS010000224.1, read as the reverse complement.
GGGCGTTGGCGATCAAGCCCGACGACGCCGGTGCCGTCACGCTGCGAGCGTGGGCCCGGGTGGCGTGCGGTAATAGAGCCGGGGCGGAGGCCGACGCGGCACGACGGACGCAGCTTGGCCGCCCGTCTGACCCGGGCCTACTCGAGGCGATAGGCCGGATCGGCGTGGCCGCGACGGGGCCGGGATCATGAGCGCCGGCGCGGTCACCCCGACAGATCGGCGGGCGGCCGTCGGCTGGGCCGCCGTGGTATTCCTGCTCGCCTGCGTGCCGTATGCCGCGACGCCATGGTTCGGGTTCGTCGAGTACGACGACCCGGATCACGTGTTCGAGAACCCGATGGTGGTCGAGGGGCTTACTCTGGACGGCGTCGCTTGGGCGCTCGGGGTGGCCGCCGATCCCACGCACGACGAGTATTTGAGCTGGCCGCTGCGATGGGAGCCGCTGCGGCTGGCCTGGCTCTCGCACATGGCCGACGTGTCGCTCTTCGGCCTGTGGGCCGGCGGGCACCACATCGTCAACGTGTTGCTGCATGCGACCAACGCGGTGCTCGTGCTGGCGCTCGGTCGTCGGCTCGGGCTTGACCTACCCGCCGCGCTCGTCGTCGCGGCGGTGTTCGCCGTGCATCCGGCCCAGGTGGAGAGCGTGGCCTGGGTATCGGAGCGGAAGACCGTGCTTTCCATGTGCTTCATGCTGCTGTCGGTGCTCGCCTACGTCCGCTGGCAGGCCGCTTGCTGCGGCCGCCGGGCCCTCGGCTGTCTCTTCGCGTGGAACGCCCTCGGCGTGCTCGCCATCTTGGCCAAGCCGCTGGCGGTGACGCTTCCCTTCGTACTCCTGCTCCTGGATGACGCGCCGCTCGGAAGGGTTCGCGGGCCGAACCCGGCCGCGTGGCTTGCGGCCGCGGCCCGCTGCGTTGGTGAAAAACTGCCGCTTTTGATGTGTGCCGGCCTCGATGCGGCGTGGACCGTGGTGTCGCAGCGAGAGATGGGAGCGGTCGAGTCGCTCCCGCTGGCGGTGCGACTCGCTCATGCCGTGGTCGGCTACGCGACGTATCTGCGGGTCTTCTTCTGGCCGGTCGATCTGGGCTGCGTCCATCCACACCCCGGCATGCCCGGCGTCGCCACGTTCGTCGCCGCCGCGGCCGTGCTGCTCGCGACGACCGCCGCGTGCATTGCCGCGGCTCGCTCTGGCCGGCCGCTCGCGCTCGTCGGCTGGTGCTGGTTTCTGGGCACGCTCGTGCCGATGGTCGGGGTGGTGACGGTCGGCCTGAACGGTTGGTCCGACCGCTACCTCTATCTGCCGATCGTCGGCCTCGCGATCGCCGTGGTTGAAGTGATCGGGGCGTTCGGTGAGGCCGCTTGGGCGGAATGGCGACCTCGGCTGGTCCGGTGCGGTCTTTCGCCGTCGATTCTCGGGCTCGGGCCGACCCTCCTGGCGACTGCATGTCTCGCCGCACTCACTGCGGAAGCCTGGCGGATGACGATGCAGTGGCGCGACACACCGACGCTCGCCACCCGCACGTTCGCTGGCTCGTCCGAGCCGCTCGCCCACTGGCGTGCCTTCATCTGGCAGGCGAGTCTTCATGCCCGGCTGGGCGAGTTCGACGCGAGCGTCGCGCTCGCCGAGCGGGCGGCCCACGTGCTTCCCCGCCACGCGGAAACGTGGAGGAATCTGGCCCACTACCAGGCGAGAGCGGGGAAGTCGGCGGCGGCGCTCGCGAGTGCGTCCCGGGCGCACGCCATCGATCCCGCGAACGAGAAGGCGCTCCTGATGATGGCGGCGACGGCGGTCCGCGCACGCGATGCGGCGACGGAAGCGACGGCGTGGGCCGGACTGCGGGATCTCGGCCTCAGCGACGGGGATCTGGCGGAGGTCTTCCATACGGGAGGGATGGCGCACCTGAAAGCTGGGCGTGACGCCGAGGCGGCCATCGACTTCGGCATCGCGCTCGATCGCGATAAAGATCATCCCTGGGCGGCGACGAACCTGGGGGTGGTGCTCACCCGGCTGGGCCGGTTCGCCGAGGCGATCGCGAGACTCCGCGAAGCACTCAGTCGCGATCCCGACAACGCGGCGGCTTGGGTGGGGCTGGGCAACGCGCTTGCGCAGCAGGGCGAGGCTGCGAAGGCGGTCGAGGCGTTCGGCCGCGCGTTGGCGATCGAGCCCCACGACGCAGCGACGCTCGTGAACAGGGCTTGGGCACGGCTGGACGCTGGCGACCGTGCGGGGGCGAAGCGTGATGCCGAAACGGCTCTCTCGCTGGGACATCCGGCGGATGCAGGTCTGGTTCGCTTTATTCAGAAACGCACGTGGAATAACGCGATGGAACGTGAGCCTCCCGTTCGCCTCATCAAGCCTTAATCCAGACTGGTTATGACCTGCGTGGGTCGTGGCTGAGTACGCAAGCCGATCGCGAGCTCGGGGTGGACAGGCGAGGATCGCTTCAAGACAGCCCAGACTGTTGCTGACCATGACGGCCCCGCGCACCATCCCGTTCAACAAGCCTTTCATCGC
>JBIPLS010000089.1:0-13750 GCA_044368305.1 Pirellulales bacterium | reverse complement strand
TCACGGCGCAGGCTGCCTTCGAGCAGCATCGCCGCGGCGCGGAGGTCGAGCTCCGTGCCGGTGAGGTCGCGCTCGGTGGTCAGCCGCCGCAGCTGCTCCCGTTCGAGCACCACCACGCCGGGGATCCGCTGCATGTCCCGCTCGGCGAACACCGTCAGCCCGCGGGCGGTGGTCAACGTGCCGCCGGCAGCCTCCTCGCTGCGCAGGCCGACGACGCCGACGAGCCGGCGTTCGGCCGCTGGAATCCGCAGCTTCGCGACGCCGGTGCGGAGTTCGGCCAGCAGCGCCGCGCGGTCGGCGAGGAGGTCCGCGGCCGCCCATTCGCCGTCGGCGATCCGGATGCCGCTGCGGGTCTCGACCAGCCTGACGCGAACCCGCGGCGGCGTCGGCGCGGCGCCCGCATCGAGCAAGAGGATCGCGTCGGCGGCCAGCAGTTCGCCCAGCTTCGCGGCGGAGCCGGCGTCGCTCCCCGCGCCGAGCTTCAGCTCGTCGGCCACGCGGGCGATCGCCTGCCGCTCCACCAGCCTTACGGCCGGCTCGTTCGTCAGGTCGGCCGTGAGCAGGTCGGCGATCCCGGATCGCGCCGCCGCGGTGGCGACGATGGCGACCACCGGAGGATCGGGCTCGGCGGCCGCCGCGCGGTGATGCCGCGTTAGGCCGCAGGCCAGGATCAGGGCGACGCACGTGGCACGGTGGGCGGCCGAAGATGCCATGGACGGACGTGGAAACCGGGAATGGGTGCGCGAACCCGACCTCTCGTCAGACCTACGAGCCGCGCGGATCTTGGGCGACCAGGAGCTCGAATTCCAGCGGGCCGCCGGCGATCCGGCAAGCCTCCCGGTGTCGAGGGCGGGCCGCCCGGCCGTCCGGCGGGGCCACGGGCTCCTTACAATCGCCCCCGGCCGGCGCCGCCGACGGGCGACCCAAGATTCATTCCGGCCGTGCGTCCCATGGTTTCGTCACGGAGCGGCATCTTTCTTGGAAGCGTCCGACGAGCAACTCGTGGCCGCCTGGCGGCAGGCCGGCGACCGGGGGGCGCTCGACGAACTCGCCGCCCGGCATCTGACGACGGTGCGCCGCATGATCCATTCGATGACGCTCGACGACCCGCTGGCGGACGACCTCGTGCAGGACGTGTTCCTGCGGGCCTTCCGCGGCCTCGATTCGTTCCAAGGGCGGGCGAAGTTCACGACGTGGCTGTACAGGATCGCCATGAACACGGTTCACGACGCGCTCGCCCGGCGGCGGCGCTCGCCGATCGACGGCCGCGTGGAGCTGCCGCGGGACGCCGCGACGCCGGCCGAGGCCCCCGGCGCGGGCGTCGAGCGGGCCGAGTTCGACGGGGCCGTGGGCCGGGCGCTCGCCAACCTGCCGCCGAAGTTGCGGGCCGCCATCGTGCTCGTCACCATCGAGGATCTCGACCCGGCCGCGGCCGCGGCCATCGAGGGCTGCACGCGGGCCACGATCTACTGGCGGCTTCACGAGGCGCGCAGGCGTCTCGCCGCGGATCTCCGGGACCACCTCGAACCATGACGCACCCGACTCCACAGGGACGGCCGCCACGGTCCGGTGACGGCCTCGACGCTCGGCTCCGCGCGTGGCGGCGCGGGCAGGACGCCGCGGCTGAGGCGGCCGGCCGCCCGGCCCGCCTGGAGGACGCGATCCGCCGCGCCGGCATCGCGGCGCCGAGGACGGCGCGTCCGCGGCCGCGAAGCCGGTGGCCGGAGAGGGCGGGCTGGTTCGCTGCCGGACTCGCCGCCGCCGCGGCGGCGACGCTCGGGCCGTGGTTCACGGGACGGGATGCCGGGACGGCGGACTGGCCGCCGAGCGTGCGGTTCGCCGCCACGGACATCGCCCACTGGTCGGCCGTGACGGATGGCCTCGAGCAGACCTTCGCCGGCGACTTCGCCTGGGTCGCGGAACACGACGACGCGGTGGCCTTGGGCCTCGACGGCGGTGCGGCCCCGGCAGCGGGCCGGCCGATCGCGCTGCGGATCGTCGTGTTGGCCCGCCGCCGGGGCGCGAGGGCCTGGGAACCGCTGTGGCGCACGGACATCGTCACCCGCGACGAGCGGGTGGTGGACGTCCCCGCCGGCCCCGGCGGGCGGCTGCGGCTCTGGGCGCATCGCCTGCCCGACGGTGCGATCGCCGTCGATGGCGACCTGACGCTCGCGGCCGGCGACCTGACGCTCGCGGCCGGCGACCTGCCGCTCCGCGCGTCGTACGGCGGGGTCCAACGGCCCGGAACGCCGCACCGCGTGACGGGCGATCAGGACGCCGACCTCGAGTGGCAGGTAATCCAGACGGCGGCGCCGCTGCCGCCGGCGCGGCCCCGGGAGGTCGGATGATGCGACGCCCGGCGTCCCTGCTGTGCAGCAGCGCGTTGCTCCTCGGCATCGCGCTGGCCCGCTCCGTGTCCGGCGACGACGCCCCGGTGGTGGCGACCGCCGACGCGCGGACGAACTTCTTCGCCGGCCGGGAGGCCGTGTTCGACACGCTGGTCCGCGGCAACGCCGTCGACGGCAGCCTGGTGTGGGTGCTCACCGTCGGGGACCGCGCGCTGGCCGACGGCGCGGTCGCGGTGCGGCACCCCGGCCGCGGCGCCACGACCGCCACCGTCGCCGTCGGGCTGCCAGCCGCCCGGGAGGGCGTCGTGGTCGATGCCGCCTTGAACACCATCCTCGCCGATGCCGCCGGCAGGCGGCTCGGGTCGGCGGTGCGCAGGGTGCGGATCTTCCCGGCCGACCCGTTCGCGGGCCGGCGGCGGTGGCTGGAGTCGCGCCGGATCGTGCTCGTCGATCCGGAGGGGAAGACGGAGAAGGTCTTGGCCGCGGCCGGCGTGCCGCTGCTGCTGGCGCGGGCGGATGCCGACGTCGCGGCGCTGCGGCCGCAGGTGCTGGTGGTGGGCGAGGGTCTGTCCTGGGCCGACCACCCCGGGCTGTCGCGAAGCCTCGTCCGCCTCGCCGCGCAGGGCGTCAACGTGCTCTGCCTGGCGCCGGCCGGCGGGACGTTGCCGCTGCCCGGCACCGACGACGCGCCCGGCGACCACGTCGCCACGAGCCTGGCCCTGCGGCGTGCCGACGTCGTCGCCGACCTCGACGACCGCCTCGACTGGCGGGATTGGTCGGCGGCCGGCACCGTCGTCGGCCGCCTGTCGATCACCGCCGACCGCGGTGCGGTCGTCGTCCAGGCCGCCGCCGCGCCGCCCGGTTGGCCATGGATGGAGGTCGCCTGCGCCGGCCGCGACGACGAGCCGCCCGCCGGCCGGCTGGTCGTCTGCGGTTTGGGCATCGTCGCCCACTGGGAGGAGACGCCGGCGGCCCGCTACCTCTTCGCCGCGCTGCTGACCCGCCTCGCCCCTCCCGCCCGCGAAGACGCCGATTCACCAGACCCGCGCCCCATCCAGGAGAACCAGCGATGACCGTCGCCCATCGTCCCTTTGCCTGCCTGTGCCTCGTCGTCCTGTGCCTCGCCGCGACCGGCGGTGCGCCGGCGGCCGCCCGCGCCCAGCCCGCGACTGCGGATGCCACTGCGACCGTGGATGCGGGCCCCGCGTCGCTCGTCCCCGTGGCGATCCTTCCCTTCCAGGACCGTGGCGGCGACGGCGGCCAGCCCCGCGCCGGTGCCGCGGCCGGGGATGGCGGCAAGGTCACCGACCTGTTGTTCGCCGAACTGGTCGCCGAGCCGGCGCTGATGCTCATCGAGCGGGAGGACATCCGCAAACTGCTCGACGAGCAGGAACTGAACCTCACCGGCCTGGCGAATCCGGCCACGGCGAATCGGGTCGGCCAGCTCACCGGCGCCAAGCTGCTGATCACGGGCTCCGTGATCCGCGTGGACAACGCGCTGTACCTGGTCGCCAAGATCATCGGCGCGGAGACCAGCCGCGTGCTCGGCGCGAGCGTCAAGGGCTCGGCCCGCGACGACCTCGGCAAACTCGCCGACAGCCTCGCGGCGGAGATCGTCAAGGTGGTGGCCGAGCGGGGCGGCGAGTTGTTGCCCAAGATCGTGACCAGGGACGACCGCCTGGCGGGCCTGAAGAAGGCGCTGCCCGCGGGCGGCCGCCCCACGCTGCTCGTGGAGATCGCCGAGCGGCACGTCGCCCCCGTGGCGGTCATCGTCGCCGGGCCGGGCGTTGCCGTCGTCATCGATCCGGCCGCGGAGACCGAGATGGCGCTGTTCGCAAAGGAGGCCGGCTTCGAGCTCGTGGATCCGAAGGAGGGCAAGCGGTCGAGTGCGGAGGTGCTCGTGCTCGGCGAGGCGATCAGCGAGCCGGCGGCGCGGCACGGGAACCTGATCTCGGCCAAGGCACGACTGGAGGTGAAGGCGGTGGATCGGGCGACCGGGAACGTGCTGGCCATCGATCGGCAGACGACGGTGGCCACCGACCTCACCGAGCAGATCGCCGCCAAGACGGCGCTCCAGGAGGCCTCGGCCGCGATCGCTGAACGGCTGCTGCCGAAGATTGCGGGCTTCAAGCCGGCCGAGGCGGGCAAGTGACCGGCGGCAGGCGAGCCCGGAGAGCGTGGTTTCTCGCCTGCGCCATCGGTGCCGCCGCGGCGGCCATGACGGCGTCGGCGGCGCCGACGGTCGCGGTGCTGCCGCCGACGCTGCCGTTCGAACTCTCGCGCCACGCGCGGCGGGCCGAGGGGCTCGTGGACCTCGTGCAGACGCTGCTCGACGACGGGCGAATCGCGCTCGTGGAGCGACAGAAGATCGCGAGGATCCTCGAGGAGCAGCGACTCGTGCAGGCGCTCGGCGGTGCGGCCGCGCTCGCCTGGGGCCGTGGCCTCGGCGTCGACCTGCTCGTGCTGCCCGAGTTCGTGCCGCCGCCGGAGGCGAAGGCGAACGTCGGGCCCGGTGCACGACCCCCCGCCGCGGACGACGCTTCCGGCCCGCGGTGGACGCTGCGGCTCACCGTGATCGATCCCGAGAAGGCGAGCATCGTGAGCGCGGCCGAGGCCGTCGCCCGGGGCGACCGCGACACGGGACCCGAGTCACTCGACGCCGAAAAGGTCGCGACAGACCTCGTCGAGCGGCTCATGGCCGATGCCCGGCGGCTGGCCGAGGATCGCTCACGCACGCCCGTTGCCGTCCTGTTCTTCGAAAACACGACGCCGGCGAGTGACCGGCTCGACGGTTACGGGGCCGAACTCCTGGCTGGTGCGGCCGCCGCGGGCGAGGCGGCCGGCCTGCGCATGCTGCGGTTTCCCGCGGTCGGCGAGTCGCGGGCGGAGCAGGATCTCGCGATCTCGGGGTTCGTCGCGGCCGGCACCCGCTGGGACGAGATCGCGCGGTGGTGGGTGTGGGGCGAGTTCGAGGAAGTCGACTGGGAGGCACGGCCGTTCGCCGCAGCCGGCGTCGTCGTGCGGGCGCGGGTGTGGGATGGTGCCAACCGGCCGCTCGTGATCGAGGAGCGGGGCGCCGTCGGCGGGCTTGAGGATCTCACGAAGAAGGTGGCCTCGAGAATCGCCACGGCGATCCGCTCAGGCCAGCCGACCGGCGTGGCCGAGCCCCCCGAGAGGCTGGCCGCCAGCCTGTTCGAGCAGGCGCTCGCGCTCCAGACGGAGAACATCGGCGGCGACGAGGGCGTGAACGACGCCTGGCTCGACCGCTGGCGGCGGTCCAACCGGCTCCTCGAGCTCGCGCGGTTCATCGCGCCCGACAACCGCGCGATCGCGCTCGAGCACGTGTTGTCGCGCTATCGCTGCGACATGATCGGCGGCGGGAGCCACTATCTCGACGAGCCGGAGCCGCTCTGGCTCCTCGGGCGGGCGCGGGCCTGGGGCGAGTTCACGGCCCGGTTCGGCCTCGACGGGGAGTGGCCGGTCACGTGGCCAACCCGGCCGAACAGGGCCGACCACCGCGCCTGGGGCTTTCACTCGGTCGCCGCGCAGTCCGTCAACGCCGCGGCCGGCCTGCTCGGCTCACTCTCCTCCATGCCTCATGGGTCGCTGCCGCTCGGACAGGGCGTCAACACGTCCTACCGCGCAGCCTGGCCGCTCGACGCCGAGTCGCTGGCGGAACTCCGGCAGGAATGGAGGACCGAAGCGGATCGCCGGGCCCGCGCCGTCCTCGACGGCGCCGACGCGAACTCGAAGACCGCCGCGAACAGCCTGCTGGCGCTCGTGGCGGCCCTGCCCGAACAGGTTCCGGCCCGAAAGCCAACGCCACCGCAGGACACGATTTCCTGGCCGGAAGAGTGGCCCATGCAGCAGACCGCGGAGGGACTCGTGCTCTCGCCGCCAAACACCATCGGCAAGGTAGAAGTTCCGGCGTCGCGACCACTGTTCGATCTCGAGGCCGGCTGCGCGTCCAACGGCGACTGGCTGCTCGCCGGACGGTGGCGGGCAGGGCCCGTCGTGCTGCTCTCCACCGGCGCCGACCGGGCCGCCGGCCGCGTGCGTCGGATCGACCGACCGTGTGGCCTGGAGTCCGGCGTTGCTTCCCTCGCGCGCGACGGTTCGCGGGTCTGGCTCGCGAGCACGGGCGACGGCATCGGCCACCTCGACCTCGCCGATCCCGCCCGGCACGAGCGGTTCGGCCTGGGCGACGGCCTGCCGATCGCGTCGTTCTCCGACATCGACGTCGATCCCGACGGCGTGCCGGTGGCCGCCAGCGGCATCGCGATCGAGCCGCCACGGATCGTGTGGCGCGAGCGCGGCACGTGGCTGGCGCGAAGCGTGCCCACCTTCACGACCGGGCCGCTGCAGCCGGTCGCGCATCGTGTCGCCTGCACGCGGAAGGCCGTCGTCGTCGCCGGCAACAAGTCCGGCGTGTCCCCGTTCTGCGCACTGCTCGACCGCCAAACCGGCCGCTGGCTCGACCTGCGGGAGCGGCTCGTCAACCACGTGGAGGCCGAGGGCCTCGATCTGCGCCAGGTGCTCCAGGGAGGAAAGCGGTTCAACGCCCTCGACGTCGTGGCCCTGCCCGCGGGCGGCTGCGTGCTCCTCCACAACCTCGGCGCCACCTGGATCGACGACGCTGGCGCCCCGCTCCGCACGGTCGCGTGGCCGCGAAAGAAGGGTCTCCTGCACCGCGGCCACGCGATGCTCGCGGCCGACGCCACGCGGATCTGGTTCACCGCCCATACCGACGACTCTCACACGGCGCTCTACGAACTGCCGCTGGACGGCGACGGAAAGCCCACGAAGCCGCGGGTGCCCCGCGATCCGTTCACGCCGCTTCCCCTCCTCGACGACGGCGAACGCCTTTGGCTGCCCGCCCACGAGACGGCTTCCTGCTTCGTGGACGTTTTCTTCCTGCCGCACGGCCGCTGATGCCGGGCCGCGGGCTGGTGGCGGGCGGGGCGACCTGGGAGGGCGGGCGGACTGACGACGGCAGGGCGGACTGCCCGGCCCGCGGCGACGGCGGCGGCGCTGCCGGATCCGCGGCGTCCCATCCCGTGAACCGGCCCGGGGGCCGATGTCAGGGGCGAGAGCCGCGGGGCCGCGACCGGTCGAGATCGGCGGATGTCCGTGATGGCGACGGGACGGAGATGGATCGGGCTGCATGCCGCCCTGGTGGCGTGCGCGGTCGTGCACGCGCGGAGCCGGGCGGCCGATCCCGTGCTACCGACCGTTGACGCGGCGGCGCATGGCGAGCCCGTCGTCCATCCGGCCCGGTCGGACGGGTGGCTCGCCTGGCCCGCGCTCGAACGGCGCGGGTTCGAGGTCTTCGGCTGGATCGAGGCCGGCATCGGGGCCAACAACTGGGGCAGCCCCTTCAACGGCCCGGTGGTGATGGCCGACCGGTCCTGGCAGGGCCAGGTGAACCAGGTGTACCTCGCCGCCGAGCGCCAGGCCGAGACCGACGACGACCGCTGGGCATGGGGGGGCCGGGCCGACCTGCTGTTCGGCACCGATTCCATCTTCACCACCGCCCGCGGGCTCGATGCGTATCTGTTTCCGAGATACGCGATCGAGAACGTCGCGCTCTGGTCGTTCACGAAGGATTACGGCCTGGCGATGCCGCAACTCTACGCCGACGTGGCCCGCGGCGACCTCAACCTCCGCTTCGGCCACTGCTACTCGATCACCGGCTACGAGACGGTGGCGGCGACCAAAAACTTCTTCTACACCCACGCCTATTGCTTCATGTACCAGCCGTTCACGCTGACCGGGATGTTCGGCTCGTGGGCGCCGGACGACACCCTCACCTTGCATGCAGGGATCCACGACGGCTGGAACAATTTCAGCGATCCGATGCCCTTGTCGGGGCCGTGGGCGATCGCGAACCCGTCCTACCCCGGCGCCGGCAGCACCGCGGCCTTCATCGGCGGGGCCGTGATGAAGAGCGGCGACGGCCGGCAGTCGCTGGCGATGATCACGACGACCGGCAACGAGCTCTCGCCGCTCGGTCCCCAGCCCTCCGACGGATCGCTCGTCGGCAACCGCACGCTCGTCAGCACCGTCTACACCAACAAGCTCACCGACCGCCTGGAGTACGTCGCCCAAGCCGACACCGCCTGGCAGTTCAATTCCGGGCGGCCGGCCGGCAACGCGGGCCAGCAGGCGGGGCTGGCCCAGTGGTACTCATTCGCGCAATGGGTGTTCTGGAAGATCGACGATCGCTGGACCTGCGGGGCGCGTCTCGAGTACTTCCGCGACAACAACGGCTACCTGTTCGTGATTCCGGTGCGAAACGTGGCCCAGGCCGACAATCCCGGCTACTACACCGCGGGATTCGCCGGCAACTTCTGGGACCTGACTTTCGGGCTCAATTACCGGCCCAACGCCCGGTGGGTGATCCGGCCGGAATTGCGATACGACTGGTTCACGCCGAACGCGGGCGTGACCCGGCGGCCCTTCGGCGGCGGCCTCGGCCAGGGGATCGGTCAAGCGGGCTCGCAGCTCGGGCAGTTCTACGCGGGCTGCGACGCGGTCCTGACGTTCTGAGCGGGCCGCCGCTGCGCCGCTCACGCCGGCTGGCACACGGTCCGCTGGCTGCCCAGGCCGCTGATCGTCGGCTCGACCACGTCCCCCGGCCACAGGTAGGTCGGCGGGCTCATCCCCATGCCCACGCCCGGCGGCGTGCCCGTCAGGATCACGTCGCCGGCCTCCAGCAGCAGGAACTGCGACAGGTAGTGCACGATGTGGAGCACGTCGAAGATCATCTCGGACGTGGAGCCCGTCTGCCGCCGGACGCCGTTGACGTCGAGCGCGAGCGTCAGGGCCTGCGGATCGGGCACCTCGTCGGCCGTCACCAGCCAGGGGCCCAGCGGCAGGAAATTAGGGGACGACTTCCCCTTGCTCCACTGCCCGCCCCGCTCCTTCTGAAAGGCCCGCTCCGAGACGTCGTTGGCCACGCAGTAGCCGGCGATGTGCTCGCGGGCCGCGTCCCGCGAGGCGAGGTAGTGCGCGTCGCGGCCGATCACCACGCCGAGTTCCACCTCCCAATCGGTCTTCTCGCTGCCGCGGGGAATGATGATCGCGTCGTGCGGCCCGCACACGGTGCTCGTGGCCTTCATGAACAGGACCGGCTCCGCGGGGATCGCGGCGCCGGTCTCCCGGGCATGGTCCGAATAGTTGAGGCCGATCGCGAACACGTTCCGCGGCCGGGCGACGGGCGGCCCGAGCCGCACGCCGGCCGGGGCGTCGGGCAGCGCGGCGGCATCCGCGGCCAGCGGCCGGAGCCGGGCCAGGCCGCCGCCGGCGAAGAATTCGTGATCGTAGTCGGCGACCTGCGCCGAGCAGTCCTTGATCTTTCCCCCCGGGCCGACGAGACCGGGCTTCTCCGCGCCACGCGGGCCGAAACGAACGAGCTTCATGGAACCTCCCGGGGAGGCAGGATCTTCGCCGCCCGCCCGGGCCGCGGGAAGGCCGCCCGCGGATTGTCGGAGGGCAGGGGCCGCGACGCCGGCCCGGAACGCCTTTTCCGGGGGCAAATGGCATTGAGCGGTCGGCTGGATTCCGCGACCATCCCGCGACATCGGCCGCGTGGCCGCATCCCCGCAGGGCTGACGATGAGGCGATTCGGCGCTCTGGTCGTGCTGGCAACGCTCGTGACCGGCGGGCCGCCCGCCCGCGGGCAGGAGCCGCTGCCCGCGCCTGCCCCGGCCCCCAATCCCTTCGCCCCGCTGCCGGAAGGCACCGTGATCGGCCCGGCGGGGCCGGTCGCCCCCGGGCCGCCGCCGCCGGTCCGCAGCGTGGCGGTGATCCCGCCGCTCGACGCGGAGCTGGTGTGGAAGCAGATGGTGGACGTGACCGACGACTACTTCAAAATCGCGACCGAGAGGCGGGCGACGTTCGCCAACGGCGTGCCCACCGAAGGTCGGATCGACACCTTCCCGCAGACCGGCGCCACGCTGCTGGAGCCCTGGCGGGCCGACTCCATCGGCTTCCGCGAGCGGCTCGAGTCCACGCTGCAGTCGATCCGTCGCGTCGGCACGATGCGGCTGATGCCGGATCCCGCCGGCTGGCGGATCGAGGTGGTCGTCGCCAAGGAGCTGGAGCACCTGGCGCGGCCGATGCAGGCCACGGCCGGCGGCGCCTCGTTCCGCAACGACGACTCGCTCTACCGCTACGGCACGCCGCTGCCCACCCTCGGCCAGCAGATCGGCGACCAGCCACGGCCGGTCGCCGCGCCCACGCCCAACCTCGGCTGGATCCCGCTGGGCCGCGATTCGTTGCTCGAGCAGCGGATGCTCTCCAAGGTGCTCGCCAAGCTCGGCGTCGCGCCGCTGCCGCAGCCCGAGCCCTACTACCAGCCCCCGGAGGGCGGTGGAGCCCCCGCGAGTCCGGCGGCGATCCCGGCCCCGCAGGGGCCCGTGTACGGCGTCCCGATCCCGCCCGAGCAGCTGCCGCCCGGCGCCGTGGTCGCACCCGGCCCGCCGGTGCCGATCGAGTCGCTGCCCGTGCCGCGCTGACCAGGGCGGTGCACCGCGGTCAGCACTTCGAACGTGCGGAGCACGAACGGGCCATGGATCCGCACCCGCTCGAGCGCCTGGCTGACCTGCCTCCCCTTAAACGAGGCCACTTCGGGAGTGAGAATTCCGGGTGGCAGCAGCCAAGGGAGGGCACGAAATGCCACGAGGAAAGGCGGAGCAGTCGGGGGTCATTATCCGGAAGCTCCGAGAGGTCGAAGTCGAGCTGGGTAGGGGCAAGACCGTCGCCGAGGCCGTGAAGAAGATCGGCGTGACGGAGCAGACCTACTACCACTGGAAGAAGAAGTACGGCGGTCTGCGGATGGAACAGGCGAAGCGACTGAAGGAGCTCGACAAGGGGAACGCCCGGCTGAAGCGGCTGCTGGCGGACGCGGAGTTGGGCAAGGCAATCCTTCGGGAAGTCGCCGAGGGAAAGTTCTGAGCCCGGCGAAGCGGTGGGAGGCGGTCGAGCACGTGCGGGGCGTGTTTGGCCGTGATCGCGTCAGCCGACGTCGGGCATGCCGTGTGATCGGGCAGTCGCGGAGGACGCAGCGTAGGACGCGTCGTGTCCCGGATGACGAGCCTCGTCTCGTGAAGCGGATCGAGTGGCTGGCCTGCGGGTTCGGTTTTGGAAACCCCGGATCGCCGTCATCCATGCCCCCGATTGGAGGCGGTTTCCCCGCCGCTGGTCGTCAACCGCGGCGCTCGTAACGCGCGATGTCTCCGCGCGTCCATTTCGCGACGGGAATATCCTCCAGGGGGCGTTGTTCGCCCAAGGTGGGGCCGCACGACCGCGAGGCGGCCGCGAGCCGGCGGACGTGCGCGAGGAACGGCTGCCACTCTGGGCAGATGGCGAGGGCGGCGGGGATCGTTCCCAGGGTGTGCCCGTCGTGATCGACGAGGACGTCGTGCGCCTTCCGTGAGCTCCCGACGTCGTTCCAGGTCTCTGTCTCTATGCGGCGCACCGCCGCGACGCTGGCCGTTGGCACGACGAGCGTCCTCAGCCAGCCGCGGAGATACATCTCCTGCGGGTCGGCCGTGCCGCGGATCGTGAGCCAGCGATACGCGAGCCACCCGAAGCCGACGCCCTGCGCGAGGCAGAACGCCGCGCCGATCGGATGCTCGAGGATGAAGTCCGGGCGACACACCAGCATGATGCACCCGATGGCGCCCGGAGCAGCCGCGACGCCCCAGGGCAGCGTGCCCAACCAGGCGATGCAGGGCCGCAGTCGGATCGTCTTGCGGCCGGGCACGGCCCCGGATTCTTCGTGTCTCATGGCCGAAAAGGATAGCCCGGTCAATGGCACCTCCGCCACCATCTCCTGGCTGGCGAGCTATTCGAGCGTCGGCTGGAAAGCCGTCCGGGCTTCCCTGGGGGTGGTTGTCGGAACGCCTGCCTTTCCCGCTGGAGTGGCGGTTTTCTGGCGTCGGCGCGGAGTCTCTCCCGTCCGCCCCATGCCCGCCGGTCGCGGTATCGCGCTGCTTGCCAGTCTTCCCGATGGCGAGCGTCGTGACAGCGGGCCTGAGCTTGTGATTCGGTGCGCACACCCCGTGGTCCCTGCATCGCCGGCCTGCAAGAGGTGCTCCGCAGGCAGGGCCTGCTCGAGCGCATCTGGTGCCTGGACGAGCGCGAGGGGCCGGGGATTTCCGGCCCGTCAGGCCGCTGCCCGGCGGCGCCGCATCGACCGCCAGCCCGCCAGCAGTCCGCCGGCCGCGACGAGCACGAGAGTGGACGGCTCGGGAACGGCCGTGACGTAGGTGGCGTTGCTGGATGCGTCGTAGAGCACGGACAAAGCCTGGGTGCCGGAACCGACGATCCGGCTGCCGGCCACGGAGCCGAGGATCTGGCTCTCCAGGTTGCCATCGACCTTGAGTCCCCAGCCGGTCTCCGCGGCGTCGGTGCCGTCGAAACTGCCGCGGATCAGTCTCGATGTCGGATCGATCGTAGGGTCCTGCAGTTTCAGAGCGGCGAGCGACGGGCCCGTGATGAAGTTGGCAGTGCCACCGAGCGTGAGGAGGGAGAGCGCGTCACCGGCGAGGAAGTTCATGGTCGTTTCCTGCAGCAAGATCGTCCCCACGTCGTATCCCGCACCAACCTCTCGGCTCAAGGCTCCCGAGATCACGACCAGGCTCGCGGCGGACGCGGTGGAAGAAAGCGCCACCTCGGCGTTGACGAACGGCGTGCCAGATTCGGTCACGTTCATTGAGTTCTTCACCGTCAGCGGGGCGACCGTCCCGTCGACCGGCTCTCCTGATCCGCTGGAAACGAAACGAAGCGGATGCACGCACGATGGTCGCGAACGTGTTTCGCGAGGCACCGTCGCCGGTTGAGAAGACCTCGTGAGCGCCTTGGCAGGCTCAACGCAGGTCGGATGCGTGCAGCCGCGGACCCGGCGTGGACAGGCGAAGGAACCTCACCAAAATCCATCCTTCGCCCGGGGCGTTGTATCAAATCCCGGCGGGGGTCAAGGCCCTGCCTCCTGATGTTGCGGAGACGTGTGACGACGTCTAAAAGGAGAGGAATTGCTGGCGTTCTCTCCGCGGAGGCAGGGCGATGGCACGTCGACCGGGCAGGAACCATTGGATGGTCGCGGCGTGTCTCGCCGCAGGTGGGATTTTTGGCCGGGCAGCCGCGGAGGAACTCACGATCGGCTCGCAGGCGCCTGCGCTCGATATCGATCACTGGCTGCAGGCTCGGGGCGGGGAGTTCCAGCCGGTCAAGGATTTCGCTCCGGGCAAGGTCTACGTCCTGGAGTTCTGGGCGACCTGGTGCGGCTCGTGCGTCGTGCCGCACCTGGCACTGCTGCAGGACGCGTACGCCGACAAGGGCGTGCAGATCATCGGCGTGAGCGACGAGGATCCGGCGACCGTCGAGAAGTTCCTGGG
>JBIPLS010000088.1:0-13780 GCA_044368305.1 Pirellulales bacterium | reverse complement strand
GAAGCCCAACGTCGGCAAGCCGATCACCATCAAGCCGCCGGTCGCGGAGACGCCGGCGACCAAGCCCGCCCCGGCCGCCAAGAAGCCCGAGCCGGCGAAGAAGCCGGTCCCGAAGCATTCCGCGCAGCTCGTCAAGCGGAAGCCGAGGTGAAGCCATGGCCGGCCATTCGCATTGGGCGAACATCGCCCGCAAGAAGTCGCTGATCGACGCCAAGCGGGGCAAGCTGTGGAGCAAGCTCGCCAAGGCGATCATCGTGGCCGCCAAGCACGGCGGCGCCGATCCCGACGCGAACCTCCGCCTCCGGTACGCGATCGACGCCGCCAAGGCGGTGAGCATGCCCAAGGACAACATCCAGCGGGCGATCAAGACCGGCACGGGCGAGCTCAAGGGGGGAGATCTCGAGGAGTCGCTCTACGAGGGCTACGGAGCCGGCGGGGTGGCGGTGCTGTGCGAGATCCTCACCGACAACAAGAACCGCACCGCCCCCGAAATCCGCAAGATCTTCGAGATGTGCGGCGGGAAGCTCGGCGGCACCGGCTGCGTGGCCTACCTGTTCGAGCGGAAGGGCGTGGTCCGCGTGCCGCAGGCCTCGTGCAGCGAGGATCGGCTGATGGAGATCGCGCTCGAGGCGGGGGCCGACGACGTGAAGCTTGCCGGCGACCGCTGGGAGGTGCCCTGCGAGCCCGCCGCGATGGCGGCGGTCGTGGATGCCGTGCGGCAGGCGGGCCTGGAGGTCGAGGCGAATGAGATCGTCCGCGTCCCCACGAACACGGTCGCGGTGGACGACGTGGAGACGGCCCGCAAGGTGCTCGATCTGATGGAGCGGCTCGACGACCACGACGACGTGCAGAGCGTGGCGGCGAACTTCAGCATCCCCGACGAGGCGATGGCCCAACTGGGGTAAACTCGGTCAGCTGACTTCGACCCCAACTGGCGACGCACGCTCGGGGTCGCCCATGCCACGTCGCCGGAGGTTCGCCTCGGCCCTCCAGGCCTCGGCTCTCTGCGTGTCCGCTGCGCTTCGGCATCCTGCCTCCACTTGCTCCCACAGCCCGGCTCCTGTGGCACAGGCAACCCCTCGCTGCCCCCTCATTGAAAGACAGAAGTCACACATCTCCGAGTTCGGGAGGTGAGGGGCCGCCCAATGCCCTGCGAGCCGGTGTAGGCGGCCAGCGGAGGCACGGAGGCCGAAGCGCAGACGCCTTCGAGTGAGTGGAGCCCAGGATGGGCGCAGCGAACGTCCGGCGACGGGGCATGGGTGGCCCCGAGCCGGCGCCTACCCGAGCCGGTCAATGTTCGACCTGCGGCCAGTATTCGTCGAAGTCGAACTGCGGGCTGTTGTCGAGGTCGTGGCACTCCAGGCAGTTGTTCACCGCTTTCTGCTTGCCCTCGGGCGTGTCGAGCGAGAGCACCAGCTCCTGGCGGAGCCGATCCCGCTCGACCTCGCTGGCCCGGACGTCGCCCCGCTCGACCGCCGTGTGGGCCGCGGCCGGCCCGTGGCAGTTTTCGCAGCCCTGATGGGCCAGGTGCGGCGTCGTCGCCATGCCCGTGAAGCCGCCGTCGAAGGGCTCGAACCGCTGGGGCGCCCAACCGACCACGTGACAGGAGAGGCACTCCGGGTCGCCGTCACGCCGCGGCTTCTGCTCCTCGAGCGTCGTCAGCGCGGTGGCGTGACCCGAGTCCTTCCACACCGCGTAGGCCTCCTTGTGGCAGTCCGCACAGGCCTCGCTGCCGGCGAACCGCCGGCCGGTCGGATGCCGGATCGGCACGATGCCCAAACCCGCCAGGCCGAGCGTCTCCAGCTTGTTCTGATAGGCGGCGAGCAGCTTGATCATGTCATCGGCCTCGCCCCAGCGGGCGTCGAGCGGCACCCGCTGCGAACGCACCGCCGGCGTGCCGCCCGGGAAGAACCCGATCGCCACCGCGAACATGCCCTTGTGCCCGAGCTCCACGAGCCGGGCGCCTCCCGGCAGCTTCGGCAGCTCCAGCGGCGGCTCGTCGGCGCCGCCGGCCGTGACCACGATGTCGAACTGCGGATGCTTCGCCGCCAGGGCCGTCGTCTCCTCCGGAGTGGCGGCGCACAGCAGGATCTGATGGGTGCACCGCTCCGCCGCGAGCTTCGCGGCCACGTCGGCCAGGGCCCGGGCCGCCGGCAGCACGTCCACGTTGTCGTTGCGGAGCTGCGCCGCCGCCTTGTCGCCGAGCACGCTCGTGATCCCGATCCGCATGCCGCCGGCCTCGACCACCCGGAAGCGTGGCGTGATGCCCGCGTCGATCCCGAACAAGCCCACGTTCGCCGTCACGAACGGCGTCGGCGCGTCGCCCACCGCCGCCACGGCCGCCACGAGTTCCTCGGCCGGGAGCCGCAGGTCGCCGGCGCCGAGGCCGACCGCGGCGTATCCCATGATCCGCAGGCCATCGGCGATCGACTGGAACTTCGCCTCCGACTGGCGACCGAACCGTCGCACCTGCCCCCCCAGATCGACCGTCACGGTCGGCCAGCCGACCCCCGCGAGCGCCGCCAGGAAGTTGCGCCGGCGGCTCAGCCCGCCCTTCTGGTTCTCCTTGCCGGTGCAGCCGCACGGCTCGATGTAGCCGTCGAGCTCGCCCGTCACCACGACCACGGCGGCCGGCTTGTCCCAGCCCGAAAACACGACGCCGTTCCGCTCCTGGAACTTCTCGACCACCGCGTCGGCGACGCCGGCGCCGCGCTCGGGCACCGCGGCCCGACCGGCAACACAGACGGCCAGGGCCGGCAGGACAGCGAGCCAAACACGAACGGCGCCGCGGTACGGCACGCCGTGATCACGGACCGATCGCGATGCAGACATGGATCGTGAGTGTGGGAGTGTCGGGATGGCCGGTGTCGAGGACGATGCGGCCGGACGGAGCCTGCTCCGAGCAGAGGTTGTTGGCCGGCGGGCTGCCGGGCGGGACGACGACCATGAGCGGCGTCCGCACGACGCCCCCGGATCCGACGGGCTTGCTCTCGCCAATCTCCACCTGCAGGCTGCCGGGAACGACCTCGCGCACGGCCGGCCGCACCAGGTCGCGGTGCGGCCCCCTGGATGTCAGGAACAGTTGCGTGCGGAACCCCGTCTTGCCGGAGACCGTCCCCAGCGACAGGATCTGGCGAGAGGAATCCCAGGCCGGTCCGGCCAACGCAAGATCACCGGTCACGACGCCCTCCAGCGGCAGTTCGGCCGAGACCAGGTCGGGCATCCGGAACGAGACCAGGATCGTCCGGCGCAGCGGACCCAGCGGCAGCCCCGGCTTCACGCCCACCGACAGCAGCAGCCCCCCGGTGGCCCCCGGCTCGGCGGCCAAGTCCGTGGCCGCCAGGGGCGTGGTGGCAAGCGAGAAAAACTGGGCTGCCTGCGGGTCGTCGATCGCCGCCTCCGGATCGGCGGGCGGATCCGCGCCGAACGTGAACAGCCGGACCTCGGCACGGTCGCCGGTCGTCGCGGAGAGCCGCGGGAAGACGACGCTCTCGGGCACCGCCTTCCAGGTCGGCACCACCGTGCCCGCGAGGACGAACACGATCTCGGGACGCCGCGGGTCGTTGGTGAAGATCGTGGCCTGCTGCCGATAGGGGCCGCTCCCCTTCCCCTTCCAGCGAACGGTGACGACCGTGCCGCCGCCCGGGGGCACCGTCTTGGTCCCGGCCGCATCGCCGCCTGCCGCCGGCTCAAAGTCGCTGATCGTGCACGTGCAGCTCGTCGCGCCCTTGGTGAGCGTCAGCGGACTCACGCCGGCGTTGCGGATCGTGAAGGCATGGCTGCCGCTCGCCCCGATGCCGATCGTGCCGAACGCATGCTCGGTCTCCGCCGTCTCGGCCCGCGGCGATGCGGCGGCATCCAGGGCCGTGTCCGGCCGGAAGTCGCCGACCTGCCAGGGGGTCATCGCCGCGCGGATCGCCGCCGCGGCCACGCCCAGACCCGCGCCGACCACCAGCGCGAACGCGGCGACGACACGGGGATTCGGGGTTCGGAGGTGCATCGCCGCGGCCTTGGCTTCGCTGCCGACAGTGTAGCGGGGGGCCGGACCGCGGGCGGGTGGCAGCCCGGCCTGCCACCGACGAGCACCCGCTGTATGCTGGTCGGAATCCGGCCACCCGGCGCCAAGCCAAGCAAGGAGCCTGACGATGCGACGATACGTGCTGTGGGCCATGCTCGCCACCGCCCTGGTCGGGTCGGACCGTTGTCCGGCCGCCCCGCCGGCACAGGCCCCGCGGCCCAACGTCCTGTTCATCGTCTCGGACGACCTCAACACGCTCGTCGGCTGCTACGGCGACCCCCTCGCCAGGACGCCGAACCTCGACCGGCTCGCCGCCCGCGGCGCCAGGTTCGAGCGGGCCTACTGCGCCTTCCCGCTCTGCGGGCCGAGCCGCAACTCGTTCCTCACCGGCCTGTATCCCAATTCGACCGGCATTCACGTCAACTCCCAGGTCTTCCGGCAGTCGATCCCGCGACAGGTGAGCATGCCGCAGGCGTTCCGTCTGGCGGGATACTTCGTCGGCCGCATCGGCAAGCTCTACCACTACGGCGTGCCCCGGTCCGTGGGCACCAACGGCCATGACGATCCGGCATCCTGGGAACTGGAGCTGAATCCCGTCGGCGCCGACCGGCTCGTGGAGGAGCCCGACATCTTCTCGCTGGAGCCGGGCCGCTTCGGCGGCACGCTCAGTTGGTACGCCTCACCGCGGGGCGACGCCGAGCACACCGACGCCATGATGGCGGCGGACGCCGAATGGGTGCTGGAGCGGTGCGCCAAGGACCGCAGCCGTCCGTTCTTCCTCGGCGTCGGCTTCTTCCGCCCGCACACGCCCTACGTGGCGCCCCGCGACCCCTACTTCGGCTGGCATCCCCGGGAGCGGATGCCGGTGGTGACGGGCGTGGAGGCGGATCGGGCCGACATTCCCCAGGCCGCGCTCCGCAGCGGCCTGCCGCAGCAGGACGCGATGTCCGACGACCAGCGGCGCGAATGCCGGCAGGCCTACAACGCCAGCATCAGCTTCATGGACGTGCAGCTCGGCCGCGTTCTCGACGCCCTCGACCGCCTGGACCTGGCGAAAGACACGATCATCGTGTTCACGAGCGACCACGGCTACCACATGGGCGAGCACGGCCTGTGGCAGAAGCTGAGCCTCTTCGAGGAGAGCGCCCGCGTGCCGCTGCTCGTCGTCGCGCCGGGCACGACGCGGCCCGGCAGCGTCGTGAACACCCCGGTCTCGCAGATCGATCTATTTCCGACGCTCGCCAAGCTCTGCGGGCTGGAGACCCCGGCGAACGTCCAGGGACAGAGCCTGGTGCCGATGCTCGTCGATCCGACGCAGGCCGGCCGTGGCTGGGCGCTGACGCAGGTGGCCCGCTCGAACGGCAAGGATCGGCCGCCCTTCTTCGGGTATTCGATCCGCACGCCCCGCTGGCGGTACACGGAATGGGACGAGGGCCGGCAGGGCCGGGAACTCTACGACCACGATGCCGACCCGCGGGAACTGACGAACCGCGCCGAGCTTCCGGCGCACGCCGCCGACGTCGCCGCACTCGCGCAGCAGCTCCGCGCCGCGGTGGCCGCGACGCTGCCCGCCGACGGCAAGATCCCGCAGGTTCTTCCCGAAGGCTGGCGCGACATCTCGCTCACCGAGTGACCGGCCCCGGCCCGACGAACTCCGCCCCCACGAGGGCGGCGCCCGCATCGCAGAGGTCGTTCCACCGCGGCAGGCCGACGGCCTCCGCGGCGATCGCGGCCGTGCCGGCGAGCAAATCGGCGCCGATCTCGTCCGGAAGCGGCAGGTGCTCGAGCCGTGGCGGTTCGAGGAAGGCCGCCGCCGAGACGAAGCGGGCCGACTCGTCCCCAGGCGGCCGTGCATCCCGACCGCCGGCCAGGCAGACAGCCACCGCCAGGCATCCGGCCGCCACGCAACCGACGAGCGTGGCGGGCCCGGCCGCCCGCGGGCCCCGGCGGCTCGGCCCGGGATCAACGGCTACCGCCGCCACGATCCGCGACTGCAGGGCCGGCGAAAACGCCGGCCGCCCCCGGCCCGCCTCGCGGCGCAGGCGCCGGCCGAGTTCGCTCCCCTGCCCGACGACGTCCTGATTCCGATCACGTCCCATGCCTGTCCTCCCGACCACCCGACAGTGCGAACGAGTCGGGCGCGAACTCCGCGAGTACCGTCTCGAGCCGCCGCCGTCCACGGAGCAGCATCAGCTTCACCGCGGCCGGCGATCGCTCCAGCACCGCGGCGATGCCGGCCACGGGCAGCGCCTCGACGTAGTGCAGCCACAGCGCCGTGAACTGCCGCTCGGGCAGCGTGCGGCGGGCCAACTCCCACAACCGCAGCCGCCCTTCGGCCGCGGCGGCGGCGTCGTCCGGCCGCGGCGCGGAATCGACGTCGTCCGGCCGCACGGCCGCCAGACGGGCCGCCCGGCGCCGCTCCGCCCGCAGGTGGTTGAGGCAGGTGCGGCGGGCGATGGCGAACAGCCAGGCCGCGAAGGGGCCGTCGCAGCGGTAGGCGTCGAGATTCCGGTAGGCGCGAAGGAACGTCTGCTGGGCCAGGTCCTCGGCGTCCGGCCTTGCCCGACCGCCGCGGCCGAGCATCCAGGCCGCGTAGTGCACGATCGCCACCTGGTGCCGGGCCGCGAGCGCCGCGAAACTCTCCGCACATCCCGCCCGGGCCCGCAGCGCGAGTTCCGCGTCCTCCACGGCCGAGTCGCTCATCGTCGCCGCGCCGGAGCGCTGGCGGCCCGCGGTCGCATCCCGCGCGTCCTTCCACACCGCCCGGCATCAACGCCCCGCAGCTCGACCGCAGGCCGCATCAGAACTCCTCCTCCCGCAAGGGCTTTTCCTCGGCCGGGGCGGCCCGTTTCGTCACCGGGCACTCGCCCCGCCCACAGCCCCCGCAGCCGTCCTTGCCGCAGACGGCACAGGAACCATCGCGATTCCGGCCGTGACGCCGGTCGCGATGCCGCTTCTCCCAGGCGTCCGCCGCCCGATCGACGACCTTCCAGACGTCCTCGGCGGCGGCGTCCCAACTGATCGTGCAGGTGGAGCCGTCGACGGCGGTCTTCGCCCCGTCCACGAGTTTCATCGCGTCGGCCTCGCCGCCCCAGCGCAGGCTGGCGAGGGCCGTGAATCCCTTGACCACGTCCACGACGTCGTCCGCGGCGGCCGGCGATGCCATCTCCAGCCGGGCCCGGTAGAACGACTTGCCCTCGTGCTCGCCGAGCGCCACGCGGAAGGCCCGGCCCTGCTTGAGCACCGGACACCTGGTGTCGGGATCGACGGCCGTGGCCCGCGCCACCACGATCGAGCCGGGCCGCACCCGGCCGGCGAGCGGCGCATCGCCCGCCACGGGGCCCCTGCGGCCGTCGAGCACGTCCAGGGCGTTGGCCACGGCGGCTTCCGTCCGGGCGAACACCAGCACGTCGTCCTTGTAGAACGCGCCCACCGCCGGCCCCGAATGCCGGCCGCGTTTGTGGGTCCAGGCGTGGAGGGTGTAGTCGCCGTGCTTCATCGTCTTGTGGTCGGCCGCCTTCTCCACCATCCGCGTGAGGAACTCCCGGTTCACCTTGGCCCGGACGATCAGCACGCCGTTCCGCTTGTCGGTGTCGAGGCCGTAGGCGGTCGCGTCGCGGACGTCCTTGCGCGGGTCCATGCCCGTCATGCGGGCGACCATGTCCACCATCCCGTCGGCGTGCGGGTGCATCTTCAGCATCCGGTCCCAGGCCCGCGTCACGACGACAGAGTCGCGGGCGGCATCCATGTCGAAGTGCATCAGCCACTTGGCATCGGCGGGCACCGCGGCCAGGTCGAGGGGCGCCGCGGCCAAGGGGGCGACGAGGGCCAGGGCGAGGCACGCGGCGGCGGGGGACGCGAGGCGGGCGCGGCGGTGCATGACGACGGTCTCCGGGAGATGGCGGGCGGACGCCCCCCGACGCGGGAGGCCACCCCAGTCGACACCGCCCATCCCCGGAAGGTTACACGCCCGCTCGGTTCCGAGGCGAATGCGTCAGTAGGCCCGGGCGATCACGCTCGGCCGGGGCACCGCCCGGCCCGTGACGATGCAGGTTCCCGGCTCGTCGGGGCCATCCATGGGGATGCAGCGGACGGTGACCTTGAGCGGGTCGAAGGCCGCCGCCACGGCCGGGTCGTCGGCCACGTGAACATGGGCGAAGCCCCCCTTGCCGACCGCCCCTTCCCCTGCCCCGAAGAACTCGTGCACCTCCGCGGTCGACCCGAGCCGCACCGACCGGGCCGCGCGGTACGCCCGGGCCTTGTCGAAGAGCCCCTGCTGGATCTCGGCGAGCACCGCAGCCGCCCGCGCCGGAAACGCCGCCAGCGGCACCGCCTCCCGGTCCTTCGGACCGCGATCGCGGCGGGTCATGCTCACCGCGCCGGCCGCGAGGTCCCGGGGCCCGATCTCCACGCGGATCGGCACGCCCTGCTTGACGTGCTGCCAGACCTTGTCGCCGCCGCGGATGTCGCGGGCATCGATCTTCGCCCGGATCGGCTCGTCGCCGTACCGCTCGGCGGCCAGCGCCGCCTGCAGCGCGTGGCAGGCCTCCATGACCTGCGCCCGCTCCTCGTCGGTGCGGTGGATCGGCAGCAGCACCACGTGGTGCGGCGCGATCCGCGGCGGGAGGACGAGGCCGTCGTCGTCGGAGTGGGTCATGATCACGGCGCCGACGAGCCGCGTGGAGACGCCCCAGGACGTCGTCCAGCAGAACTCCTCGGCGCCGGTGGTGCCGGCGAACTTGATGTTCTGGGCCTTGGCGAAGTTCTGGCCGAGGAAGTGCGACGTGCCGGCCTGCAGGGCCTTGCCGTCCTGCATCATGGCCTCGATCGAGTAGGTTTCCACGGCGCCGGGAAACCGCTCGGCGGCCGGCTTCGGCCCCTTGATCACCGGCATCGCCAGATCCCGCTCGGCGAACGTGGCGTAGACGTCGAGCATGCGGAGCGTCTCCTCCACGGCCTCCGCGCTCGTGGCATGGGCGGTGTGCCCCTCCTGCCAGAGGAACTCGGCCGTCCGCAGAAAGAGCCGGGGCCGCATCTCCCAGCGGACGACGTTGGCCCACTGGTTGATGAGCACGGGCAGGTCGCGCCACGACTGGATCCACTTGGCGTAGGTGGCGCCGATGATCGTCTCGCTCGTGGGCCGGACGACGAGCGGCTCCTCCAGCTTTCCCGTCGGGATCAGCTTCCCGTCGGGCCCGAGCTCCAGCCGGTGGTGGGTGACCACGGCGCATTCCTTGGCGAAGCCCTCGACGTGCTTCGCCTCCTGCTCGAGGTAGGAGAGCGGAATGAAGAGCGGGAAGTAGGCGTTCTGGTGGCCCGTCGCCTTGAACATCCCGTCGAGGATCGACTGCATCCGCTCCCAAACGGCGTAGCCGTGGGGCTTGATCACCATGCAGCCGCGGACGGGCGACTGCTCGGCCAGGTCGGCCGCGCGGACGACCTGTTGGTACCACTCGGGATAATCCTGGGCCCGCGTGGGGCTGATGGCGGTCTGGGCCATGGGTTCCGTCGCTCCGGCGGTGTGTTTGGGTGGCGTGCGGGCGGCCGCACGGGGCCGGGATTGTAGTCGCTGCTCGTGAACGCCGCGAAACCGGGTACACTCGCGACGATGTCACGTCGCCTGATCGCCGAACTCCCGCCCCAGGCCCAGCTCGACCAGACGTTCCTCGCCACGCACAAGCAACTCCGGCCCAACCGCAACGGCCAGCTCTATCTCCAGGTCGAGCTCGCCGACAAAAGCGGCACGATCACGGGGCGGCTGTGGAACGCGTCCGACGACGATTTCGCCGCCTTCGAGGACGGCGACTACGTCCGGGTGGAGGGACATACGCAGCTCTACTCGGGATCGCTCCAGGTCATCATCACGGCGATCGGCCGGGCCGACCCGCGGACGATCGACGAGAGCGAGTTCCAGGTACTCTCGAAGAACGACCTCGTTAGGCTCGAGGCCGAACTGGCGACGATCCTGGGATCGATGCGTTCCGCGCCGCTCGTGTCCCTCGCCGACGAGATCCTCGCCGACGAGGGCCTGATGCGGGCCGTCGCCCGCACCCCCGCCGGCGTCAAGCACCACCATGCCTACGCGGGCGGCCTGCTCGACCACGTCGTCAACCTGCTGCGGCTGGCCGATCGGGTCGCCCCGCTGTACCCTGCGCTCGACCGCGACCTGCTCCTGGTGGGCGTGCTGGTCCACGACATCGGCAAGGTGCGGGAACTCGAGAGCCTGCAAGGCTTCTCCTACACCGACGAGGGGCAGCTCCTCGGCCACGTGCTCCTCGGCCTGGAGATCGTGGACGAGAAGATCCGGGCCATCGAGGCCCGCACTGGCCGTCCCTTCGACCCCGAGGCTGCCGTCCGCGTCAAGCACATGATCGCCAGCCATCACGGGCAGTACGAGTTCGGCGCGCCGAAGCTGCCGATGACGCTCGAGGCCTTGGCCCTGCACCACCTCGACCTGCTCGATGCCAAGATGGCGGCCACGATCCAGCTCCTGCGGAACGAGGCCACCGCCGACGACGGCTGGACGCAGTACCAGCAGAGCCAGGGCCGCAAGTTCTTCCGCGGCCGCGGCTAGCCTCCCCGGCCCAGCGGCAGGGCCGTGAGCGTGGCGTAGCACTCGGCGAGCGCGTGGGTCGAGCGGATAGCGGTGGCCCCGCCGCGCCGCGGATGGGCGAACTTCCGGCAGCATGCCGGCGGCGACAATGGTAGTTTTCACGCCGTTCCGGTATTTTTCATGGCATTGAGGGTCAAACTGACCCCGCGACGGCCGCGCGGCCCGGGACTCCCTGCCATGCCCCGAAACCGTGACGGTCACGACGGTCAGCGGCTGCGTTCCAAGTCGGCCCGCGGCCGAGACGAGGGCGTCGTCGGCATCTTCAAGCGGGCGGCCGGCGGCTACGGCTTCGTGCGGCCGCTCGACGCGCCGCCGGGCGACCGCGGGCAGGACATCCACGTCGCCGCCGCCGCGGCCCGCGACGCCGCCACCGGCGACACCGTCCGCGTCAAGCTCGCGCGAGCCCGCGACGTCCGCCGGCCCGGGCCGTCCGGCGAGATCGTGGAGATCGTCAAGCGGCGGACGACGCGGTTCGTCGGCTCCTACTTCGAGGCCGCGGGCCAGGGCTGGGTGCAGATCGACGGCACCGGCTTCGCCCGGCCGGTGGCGGTCGGCGATCCCGGCGCCAAGCGATTGCGGAAGGACGACAAGGTCGTCGTGGAGATGGTGCGGTTCCCGACGGCGCTGCGGGATGGCGAGGGGGTCGTCATCGAGGTGCTCGGCAAGGCGGGCGACGTGGGCGTGGACACGGCCACCGTGATCGCCGAGTTCGGCCTGCCCGGACCGTTCCCCGAGGCCGCGCTCGACGACGCCCGGTGGCAGGCCGCGGCCTTCGACGAGTCCGTTCCCGCCGGCCGCCGCGACCTCACCGACCGCACGGTCGTGACCATCGACCCGGTGGACGCCCGCGACTTCGACGACGCGATCTCGCTGGAGCGGGTGGAGCGGGGTCACTGGCTGCTCGGCGTGCACATCGCCGACGTCTCGCACTTCGTCCGCGAC
Organism: Pirellulales bacterium; assembly: GCA_044368305.1. Taxonomy (GTDB): domain Bacteria; phylum Planctomycetota; class Planctomycetia; order Pirellulales; family UBA1268; genus QWPN01. The sequence goes on along the minus strand of JBIPLS010000088.1, from coordinate 2,207 downwards.
GGGTCGCCGCTCGACCAGGAGGCCCGCAATCGGGGCACGAGCGTCTACCTCCCCGACCGCGTGATCCCCATGCTGCCGGAGATCGTCTCCAACAACCTCGCCAGCCTGCAGCCGGGCAAGGTACGGTACGCGCGGACCTGCTGGATCGAGTTCACACCGGAGGGGATCCCGGTGCATTCGGCCGTGGAGCACTCGGCGATCAAAAGCGCGCGGCGGTTCACCTACGAGGAGGTGGACGTGTTCCTCGCCGATCCGGAGACGCCTGCGATCGAGATGACGCCCGCAGTCCGCTCCCTGCTCGGCCGGATGCGCGACCTCGCCCGCCTGCTCCGGGCGCGGCGGACGGCCCGCGGCTCGCTCGAGCTGCACATGCCCGAGGTGAAGATCGACCTCGATCGCGACGGCCGCGTGGCGGGGGCCCACGTCGTGGAAAACACCGAGAGCCACCGGATCATCGAGGAGTTCATGCTGGCCGCCAACGAGGCGGTGGCCGGGGCGCTGGCCGCCGCCGGCTCCGGCTTCCTGCGCCGCATCCACCCGCAGCCCGACCCGCGGAAGCTCCGCCAATTGACGGAGTTCGTCACCGAGCTCGGCTTCGAGGTCGATTCGCTGGAGAGCCGCTTCGAGCTGCAGCGGCTCCTCGACATGGCCCGCGGCCGGCCGGAGGAGCACGCCGTCCACTACGCCGTGCTCCGCAGCCTGACCCGCGCCGCCTACGGCCCGCAGGAAGACGGCCACTACGCGCTGGCCAGCGACTGCTACTGCCACTTCACCTCGCCGATCCGCCGCTATCCCGACCTCCAGGTGCATCGCGCCCTGGACGACCTCGTCCGCGGCCGCCGCACCCCCGTCGAGGGCCTCGTGCAGCTCGGCGGCGAGTGCTCCGACCTCGAGCGGCGGGCCGAGGCCGCCGAGCGGGAATTGGTGAAGCTGAAATTGCTGCTGTTCCTCAAGGAGCGGATCGGCGAGGAGATGGACGCGGTGGTCACGGGCGTCGAGCCATTCGGCTTGTTCGTGCAGGGGCTGGTGATTCCCGCGGAAGGCCTGGTGCCCATCGACAGCCTGCCCGACGACGTCTATCGCTACGACAAGGCGTCGCACACGCTCTCGGGCCGGCGGCCGGGCCGCTCGTTCCGCCTCGGCGACCGCGTCCGCGTGTCGGTCGCCCGCGTCGATCTCGACCGTCGCGCGCTCGACTTCCGGCTCGTCGCCGACGGGGGCCGCGAACGCCGCCGCGCGACCCCGCCTCCCAAACGGCAGACGAAACCACGCCGTGGCAAGGCGGCACGGCACCGCGAAGAACGCGGCGGCCGCGGTCACAAACGCCGCAGTCGCCGCGGCTGAGGCCGGCCACGCCCGCGGGGCTGCCCGTCGCGTTCACGCGGACCGTTCGAGTGGATCGGCCCAGCGCAGGCCTGGAAACCGCGCGAAGTCGGTGTCGTTGGAATGCACCAAGGCCTGGTTTTCGACGGCCAGGGCCGCGATGTGCGCGTCGGTGACGACCGCGGATGCGATCGCCCCCGCCTCGATGAAACCCGCCAGGATGTCGAGATGCCGGGGGCCGGGCTGCAGGACGCGAACGGTGGGCTGCTCGAGCCATGAACGAACGTGGCCGAGGGCGACGGCCGGCTCCATCGGCCGGGGCAGAACCGCGCGGCTGGTCATGATCCGCAGGAACCCCAGGGCGACGGACCACGGCATGCCGATGGGCTGATGGCCCCGGACGGCATTCTGCCACCAGTGCCTGGCTCGTTCATGCCGCGGGGCGTCGGAGTTGTACGCGTAGACCAGCAGATTGACGTCGGGAATGATCACGGCGAGCCTTCCCGCGGCACCTGGCCGGCCACGAAGCGATCCACCTCCATCTGGTCGAGCAGTTGATTGAGCCGCAGCGGGTCGATGCCGGGCAGGAAGCCGCACGCCTGCGGTCGCACCTCGAAGGCATCGGCCTCCGGCGTAGCTGGCCGGTCGCCCGTCGACAGTCCGCGCCGAATCGTCTCGTTCACCACGTCCTTGAAGCTCCGCCCCAGCCGCCGGGCCGTGCGGTCGAGTTCGGCGGCGAGATCGTCGTCGAGCGTCAATGTCGTGCGCATGCGAGCCACCTTGTGGAGACGCCGAAAACCATAATCCATCGCAAAGACATCATGATGCTTGTGCGCACAGTCGTCAAAGCGCCTCGATAGCGCAGCAGAGTTTGTCCTGTCCAG
>JBIPLS010000223.1:0-4036 GCA_044368305.1 Pirellulales bacterium | reverse complement strand
GCACGCAGGAAGGCGCGCCGAAATGGAACGTGAACGGCGACCGCGCCGCGTCGGCGAGCATGTACTCGACGCCCGGCACGCCGAGCACGTTGGCGATCTCGTGCGGGTCGGAGACGGTGGCCACGGTGCCGTGGGCGATCGCGAGCCGGGCGAACTCGCAGGGGGGCAGGAGCGAGCTCTCGACGTGCACGTGGGCATCGACGAACCCCGGCAGCAGCCAGGTCGGGTGCGGGGCGGAGTCCTCGTGGATGGCGGCGATTCGCCCGTCACGAATCACGAGCGTGGCCGGATAGATGCGTCGTGCCAGCGGATCGACCACGTTGCCGCTGATCGTCGCGATCGGTTCGGCGGCGGTCATGCGGTCGGAAAATCCCTGCACGATGTCAATCGACTCGCGCCGCTGCGATCGCCTGCGCGACGCTCTGCACGCCCAGGCGGCGCTTGCCGTCAACGTCGCCCCGCACGTCATCGGGGGGAAGCGTCTTCAGGTCGGCGTAGCGGCCGTCGTCGGCGAACTCGCGCTGCAGGCGGCCGATCTCGTCCCGCAGTTCCGCGAATCGGGCAGCCACTTCCGGCCGGGCCGCCTCCTCCGGGTCGGCGAGGAGGTTGTGGAGTTCGTCCGGGTCGGCGCGGAGGTCGTACAGTTCCCAGGCGTCCCGCGTCCAGTACCGGATCAGTTTGTGGGTCGCCGTGCGGACCCCGTAATGGGCCCGCGTGTCGTGATGGCCCGGGTCGTGGTAGTAGCGGTAGTAGACGCTCCGCCGCCAATCGGCCGGCGTCTCGCCGCGCAGCAAGGGCGCGAGGCTGCGGCCTTGCATGGAATCCGGGACGGGCACGCCGGCCAGGTCGAGGAACGTGGGGGCGAGGTCGATGTTGGCGACGAACTGCGGAGGCGTCAGCCCCGCCGCGACGCCGGGCCCGCGAACCAGCAGCGGTACCCGCAGGCCGGGTTCGTACATGAACCGCTTATCGTAGAGCCCGTGCTCGCCCATGAACCAACCGTTGTCCGTGGTGTAGATCACGATCGTGTTCTCGGCCAGCCCCGATTCGTCGAGGTGATCGAGCACGCGGCCGACACTGTCGTCTACGCCCTGCACGCAGGCCAGGTAGTCCTGCATGTAGCGGCGATACTTCCAGCCCAGCAACGCGTCGCCGGCGAGGCCCGGGGGCGGGGGCGACTTGAAATCGTCGGCGTGGAGGTCGCGGGCGATCGTCTGCCGATTCGCCGGCAGGGCGGCGGGACGGGTGGCGTAGTCATCCCGGAGCGTCGCGGGCTCGGGGATTTCCGCATCCGCGAACTTCGCCTTGTTGCGTTCGTCGGGCTCCCATGACCGGTGCGGGGCCTTGTGGCTGAGAATGAGGAAGAATGGCCTGTCGGTCGGCCGCGTCCTCATGAACTCGACGCCCAGGTCGCCGATGATCCCGGAGACGTGCCCGGCGACCGACAGGGTGCGGCCCGGGGCGAGAAACTCCGGATTCCAATAGTTGCCCTGGCCGGGCAGGACGAGCCAGCGGTCGAAGCCGGTGGGGTCGCTGCCCAGGTGCCACTTGCCGACGAAGCCGGTGTGGTAGCCCGCCGCCCGGAGTCGCTTGGCGACGTGGTCGCGGCCGCCGTCGAAGCGGTTGAACACGGGCACGCCGTTGACGTGCGAATACTGGCCCGTGAGGAGCGTGGCCCGACTGGGCGTGCAGATCGAGTTGGTGACGAACGAGTGTGTGAACCGGGCGCCCGCCGCCGCCAGTCGGTCGAGGTGAGGCGTGACGTTGACCTGCGAGCCGTAGGCGGACACGGCGGCCGTCGCATGGTCGTCGGAGAAGATGACGAGAATGTTCGGCCGGGACGGCTCCGCCGCCGGGAGGACCGCGGCCGAGCAGCAGGCGACGAGCAGCGGCAGCAGAAAAGCGTGGAAAAAGGTCGCAGCCACCATTTGCCGGTCGCCGAAGGCGATACGGCCCCGGCCCAAAGCCGGGGTCTTGAGCCAAAAGGTGGCTGTCATGTTTTTCCGCGCGAGGCTCATGTGGGATCCGGATTCCATCCGGAAGTCGAGTAGCAAACAAAGTCTAACAACTCGTGCCGCCAACTTTTCAGGGCAAGCGGCGCAGCAGCCACCAGGCGGCCGCGATCTGGGCGGCGAGGGCGACGAGGCCCGCCCGTGGCTCGCTCGTGGCCCACTCCAGTGCCCCGAAGGCCAGGCTGGCGACGCAACCGGCGAGCTTCGTGCCCACCTGGAGGAGCCCGAAGGTGACGCCCGATCGGCCCTCCGGTGCGAGCACGGCGACCGCCGCGCGGAGCAGGCTCTGGATGCCGCCGAGCACGAGCGCCAGCAGCACCGCGAGCCCGTGCAGTTGGGCCGGCGTCCGCACGAACCAGGCGAGCACGAGCACCGTGATCCAGCCGCCCAGGCAGACGGCGGCCGCCGGCCGTCGGCCGAATCGCACCGCCATCCAGCCGATGAGCAGCGCGCCGGGCAGGGCGACGGCCTGCACGAGCAGCACGAGCAGCACGAGGGCCGGGCCGTCGAGGTCCAGCCGCTGTATCGCCAGGCTGGTGAACTGCGCGATGCCCGTCTGGACGGCGCCGAGCGCGAGCATGGCGCCGAAGAGCACGCTGGCGAGCGGCGCGGCAGCGGGTTCCGTGGAGCCCGCGAGCAGGCGGCCGGCGAAGGCGACGAGTTCGCGGCCGGTGCCGGCGGCATGGGCCGCGCCGGCCCCGCCGCCGAACCGGGCGAAGGCGGCGGGCAACGAGAAGCCGAGCCACCAGACTGCCGTGAAGGCGAAGGCCAGCCGCAGCCCTGCCGCGGCCCCGAGTCCGAGCCGCCCGAGGCCGGCGACGATGGCGGTGGCCAGGATCAGGGCGACCGCGCCGCCCGCGTAGCCGGCGGCGAAGCCCTGGGCGGAAAGGCGGTCGGCGTCGTGACCCGCAGCGATCCGCGGCAGCAGGCTGCCGGTGAAGATCTGATTCAAATCGAAGCCGATGCTGGCGACGACGATCGCCCCGAGTACCGCGACCCGGCCCGCCGTGGGCAGCACGGCCAGGGCGGCGAGCCCTCCCGCCCCGACGACCGTCGCCGCGACGAGCGCCCGCTGATGGGCGGCGTGGCGATCCGCCCAGGCCGCCGCCCACGGCGCCAGACCGGCCGCCGCGAGCATCGCCGCCGCGAGCGTCCACGCCCAGAGGACGCCCGCCGGGACGCCCCAGGCGCCGGCCGGGCAGGCGACCCTCTCCACGTACGTCACGACCAGCGTGATCAGCACGGTGGAGAAGCCGCTCGCCGCCCAGTCGAGCAGGATCCAGGCCCGGCGTGCGGAGCGGCCGGCGGCGACGGGATCTTCAGGCATCGGTGGCCTGCCGCGGAATCATGCGGATCGCGCGAGGCTCATGTGCGCCGCCCCGTCAGTGGTTCAGTGAGTAGAGGAGGACGTTGAGGGCGATCTTCTCGGCGTCGTCCCGACCATAGCCCGTGCACTCCATGGAGTTCTGCTTCTCCAGGCCGCAGGAGATGTCGTACGGGGAAAAGATCACCGCCCACCGGTCGCCCATCCGCACGCCCTCGAGCTTGGGCGCGATCGCCCGCTTGCGGATCCCCATCGCGCCCTCACCGCCGGCTGGCTCGCGGAGCGTCACCGTGCGGATGTCGTAGCCGCCGTATTCCTGGGCCGTGAAGATCGGGTCGTCGGCCGGGATCTCCTCGAGTTTGTGGCTCGGCAGCAGGGCTGCGATCTCGGCGCGAAAGGCCTGCGTGAAGCCGCCGGCCGCGCAGACGCTGTCGGCCAGGAGCGTGCCGCCCCGTTGCAGGAAGGCGGCGAGCCGCTCGCGGCGCGGGGCGTCGAAGGCGAAGCCCTGCCGGCCGTGCATGAAGACGAGGTGGTAGTCGAAGAGCCGCTCGTCGCCGGGGTCGATCTGGCTCGGCGTGTCGTCCACGCGGGCGCCCAGTTCGCGGGCCGCCGCCCGGAGGATGTTGGCCAGTGCCGCCGGGGCCGCGTCGCACATCCCCGCGTGCTTGAGCTTGGCGATGGCGATCTGCCCGCGATCCAG
>JBIPLS010000222.1:0-4038 GCA_044368305.1 Pirellulales bacterium | reverse complement strand
CCCGTTCGCCTGCCGCCGCGATCTCGACGCCCACAAGCTCGACCGCCTCCGCGATCTGCTGCGGACGATCCTGCCGCACAACCGCTTCTACGCCGAGAAGCTCGCCAGGCATGGCGACCCGGCGACGATCGCCGACCTCGACGAATTGGCCCACTGGCCGTTCACCTTCAAGGAGGAACTCGTCGCCGCGGCGGCCGCGGGGCGGCCTGGCAACCTCACCTGGCCGCCGGAGCGGTACTCCCGCTACCACCAGACGAGCGGCACGCACGGCCGGCCGCTGCCCGTGCTCGACACCGCCGCCGATTGGGCGTGGTGGATGGAGTGCTGGCGCGAGATTCTCGGCCGCGGCGGGGTGGGGCCGGGCGATCGGGTGTTCGTGGCCTCGTCGTTCGGGCCGTATGCCGGCTTCTGGAGCGGTTTCGAGGGGGTCGTGGCGGCCGGCGGCCTGGCCATCCCGGGCGGCGGCCTTTCCACGCGCGGGCGGGTCGAACTCGCCCGCAGCCTGGAGGCCACGGTGCTCGTCGCCACGCCCGGCTACGCCCTCCACCTGGCGGAGGTGGCGGAGGAGGACAAGCTCGACCCGGCCGCGTGGCCCGTCCGGCTGGTGATCGTGGCCGGCGAACCCGGGGGGTCGGTGCCGGCCGTCCGCCGGCGGCTCGCGGCGGCGTGGGGCGCGGCGGTGCTCGACCATGCCGGGGCCACGGAGGTGGGCCCGTGGGGCGTGGGCGACCTGCGCGGGCCCGGGCTCCACGTGCTCGAGCCGTGGTTCCATCCAGAGTTCATCTCCGCGGAGAGCGGCTCGGCGGCGGGGCCGGGAGAGCTGTCCGAGCTCGTGCTCACCACGCTCGGCCGGGCGGGCGCCCCGGTCATCCGCTACCGCACGGGCGACCTCGTCCGTCCGCGCTGGCCGACGGCCGAGGAGGTCGCGTCCGGCGGCTGCCCCTGGGTGCGGCTCGAGGGCGGCATCCTCGGCCGCGCCGACGACATGCTCGTGGTTCGCGGCGTCAATGTCTTCCCCGGCGCCATCGACGACATCGTCCGCGGGTTTCCCGAGGTGGTCGAATATCGGGTCGTGGTCCGCGGCGGCGACGGACACGACGAATTGGAGGTGGAGATCGAGGACCGGCTGGGCGAACCCGAGCGGGTGGCCCGCGAGTTCCAGGTGCGGCTCGGCCTGCGGGTCGCCGTGCGGGCGGTGCCACCGGGCAGCCTGCCACGGTTCGAGGGCAAGGCCCGGCGGATCAGCGACGAACGGAGGCCACGACCATGACCAAGCCGGTGCCCACGAGCATCGCCCGCTGCAACGCGGGCCAGTCCGCCGGGGCGATCGAGATCGCCTGGAGCGACGGCCGGCGGGCCGTGTACACGCCGCGGCTGCTCCGCGACGCCTGCCCGTGCGCCACCTGCCGCGAGCAGCGGGCCGCCCCGCCGCGGCCGGCGCTGCTGCCGGTGCTTTCGCCCGCCGAGGTGGCCCCCCTGGCGGTCGTCGAGATGCGGCCCGTGGGCCAATACGCCTACGCCATCGGGTTTTCCGACGGCCACTCCAGCGGCATCTACACGCTCGACTACCTGCGGGAACTGGCCTGAGCGGCGGCGGTCAGGCGGCGCGTCGCGGCGCGTCGCTCCACGACTCGTCGTGGCGGAGCCAATAGTCGCGGACCCAGGGAACGGGCCCGTAGCCGAACTTCCGCGCCGTGCCCCAGCGGTAGTCGCCCAGCGGCACCACGTCGATCGGCCGCGGCCGGCCGTGGAAGACCACGATCCGCGCCCAGGTCGGCTCGGCCACCCGCGGGAAGACCGCGCTCAGCGGCCAGTAGCGGACGCAGTGCCACTTGAAGCTCGCCGTCCAGGCGTGCGGCCAGTAGGACCGCGGCCGGGCGACGTCGGTGAGGAAGTCCTGGTCGAGCCCGTAGCGGAGGTAGACGGCGTTCGGGTCGGCCATGAAGCGTTCGTAGATGGCCCGCTGCTCGCGGGGAATGAACCCCAGGATGGAACCCTGCACGCCGCGGTCGGGCCGCAGGGAAAGAGGCAGGAGCGACCAGACCGTGGGATTCCATTCGCGGAGGGCGTGGAATCCCCCGTGGCTCGCGACCCGCTCCAGGAACGGGTCGATCGGGCCGCGGACGAGGACGTCGAGGTCGAGGTACAAGGTCGGCTCGTCCGGGGGCAGGAGCCCCGGTGCGAAGATCGCGAGTTTCGGCCAGCAACCCCGCCGGCGGAACTCCATTGGGATGCCCATGTCGGGCATCGCCACGGCCTCGATGTCGGGGTCGAGCCCGCCCGGGTTGTCGGTGACGCAGATGAAGCGGTGGGGCGCCGCGAGATTGGCCCGGACGGCGTTGCGCAACAGCCGCACGTAGGAGGCGGGGAACGCGTCGAGCCAGCGAGTGCAGACGACCGTCGCCATCGTGCCTTCCAGGGGGCAGCGGACCGGTGAACGAGCGGCGGACTATGACGGGCCAGCCGCCCGGCGTCAACGCCGGAACGAGCCGGAATCAGGCCGCGCCGCGGCCTCTGCGGCGAATTGTTACACTCGAAAACGGCGTTCGCCATTTTGCTCACCGGAGGATCAGCGTCATGCACCGCCATCCGTCCCGCGCCCGCGGTTTCACGCTGATCGAGGCCCTGGTGGTGGTCACCATCCTCGCGGTGTTGATGGGCCTCTTGATCCCCGCGATCCAGGGCATCCGCGAGAACGCCCGCCAGACCGTCTGCCAGAACAACCTCGCCCAGATCGGCAAGGCGCTGGAAAAATACGTCGCGGACCACGACGACACCTACCCGCCCGGCATCGCCGCCTCGGGGTGGCGGTCGCGCGACGTGAACCTCGCGGGCCTGGACGTGTTCGGCCATTTCGAATGGACCTGCTTCCTGCACCTGCTGCTGCCGACGCTCGACGAGGAGATTTATTCCAACAACCTGGCGTTTCCGCGGTTCTCGCTCGAACCCCCGCGGGAGACGCTCGGCAACGGCCTGCCCGCCGCGACTCTCTTTGCCCCGGTCGACGGAGTGCCGCTGCCCTTGCTCGTCTGCCCTTCCGATTCGCAGACGGGGCCGCTCTGGCAGACGCCTTTCTCGTACACGGCCGCCGACGGCAGCGCCAAGCAGTTGGCGTTGGCCAAGTCGAATTACCTGGGGATGTTTTCCGGCACCAACGTCATCGACGGCTTCGATCCGGTGGACCCGAGTTTCGATCCGCCGACGGCACGTCCGGGCCTTTCCTCCACCTATCTGTACAATGCCCGGCGGCTTGGCGGTCCGCCTGGACCTGATTTCAGCTACCTCCATCCGCTGCCGCGCAAGGAGCGATTCGCGAATACCACGTCGCGGCGGGCCGTCTTCGGCTTCGGCACGGGCACCCGCAAGGCGACCATCAAGGACGGCGCCACCAAGACGATCGCGGTCGCCGAATACCTCCGCGGCGTGTCGGCGACGGACGCCCGCGGCGGCTTTTGGTTCAACGACGCCGCGATGCAGATGCTGCACGCGGCGCAGGGGCCCAATGGCTCCGTTCCCGACGTGTGGTTCGGGGACATGAAGCGGAACAATTCGCCGGAAACAGCCTGGGGCTGTCAATCGAGCGATTCGCCCGCCAATCGGCCGGATCTCAACCTGCCCTGCACGCGCGGCCCCTCTCCGAGCAGTTTCACGAACTCGGGTGCCGCCGACTCGGCCACGTCCCGCAGCCGCCATCGCGGCGGCGTCAACGTGGCGTTCTGCGACGGCCGCGTGCAATTCATCGCCGACGACAGCGACATCGCGGTCTGGCAAAAGCTGGCGTGGATCGACGACGGCCTGCAGGTGGACGCGCCGTAACCCGCCGTTATTTCGTCTGCCCCTCCTGGCCGCTGCCGGGCAGGACGTTGCCCGGTGGATCATTCGGCACCATGAGCATGTCCCAGATGCCGTCGCCGAACGGCGAAGTCGGTCTCGGGGCGGCGTTGGCGCCCCGCGTGTCCGGGTTGTAGGCGAAAAACCCGAAGTTCACCCGGCCGGTGGCATTGGCGGTCATCGGCTCCCGGCGCGAGACGTTGCTTT
>JBIPLS010000087.1:0-13850 GCA_044368305.1 Pirellulales bacterium | reverse complement strand
CGCCGGCCTCACCGCTCGTCCTCGTCCGGGCCGTCCTCGGGAACCAAGGCCGCGGGCGGAGGCGGGGCGGCGGGCTTCGCACCGCCGTCGGCCTCCGGCCCGTCCTGCACCCGGACGAGGAGCATCTGCTCCACCTTGCCGCCGTCGCGGTGCACGAGGATCGTCGTCTGCCGCTGCGTGAGGTTCGACAGTCCGGCCTCGTACACCGGCGCCTTCTTGTCGCCGATCGTCCAGGCGGCACGCTGCGTCTTCTTGTCGACCTTGCCGGTGATGTTGGTCGTCGAATCGGACACCGCGTCGTAGTAGCTGCCCCGCAGGAGGCCGTCCTTGTCGATGGCGAGGCTCATGAACGTGCTCGGGTTGGTCTCCTCGGCACGGGCCAGGGCGAAGACGCCGAGCGGCCGCCACTGGTCATCGGCGGGGATCTTCGCATCCGCCCCGCCGGCGACCGCGAGCGTCGTGGCCTGGGCCGCGTATTCCTCGGCGCTGCCCACGCGGCTGCCCTGCACGTAGACGCCGTCGTCCTGGTAGCAGACGGTCGTGCCGTAGTTGTAGGAGACGGGCGCGGAGCCGTAGCCACCCCAGCCGGCCAGGTCACCCCAGGCGAGGCCCGCGAGCATCCCGGCCCCCATGCCCCAGCCGAAGCCGCCCCACCATCCGCCCGGCCACCAGCGGTTGAAATGATTGGCGTACCAGCCTCGGCCTCCGTACCAGCCGCGCGTGTAGAAGGTGTTGCGGATCGCGTCGCCGCGGCCGGCGAGGCTCGTCGCCGAATACGGCCGGACGGCGCCGCGGCCGACGCCGGCGAGCCCACGGTCGGCGATCCGTTGGAAATCGGCCCGTGACACCTGGCCATCGCCGGCGAAGTGCCCGGGTCCGAAATCCCGCAGCCCCTCGCCGGCCCGCGCACCGTCCAGCCGACCGCCGCCGTCGAGGGCTCCACCGCCGTCGAGCCGCCGGATGCCCTCGGCGTCCCGGCCGCCGGCGAAATCGCGGCCGCCGAAGTCCCGCGGCCCGAAATCACGCGGCCCGAAGTCGCGGGCCCCCATGTCGCGACCGCCGGAGAAGCCGCCGGCCATCTCCCGCCCGCCGCCGAACCCGCCCTCGTGACCGCCACCATAGCCACCCATGTGGCCGCCGCCGCCATGGCCGTGGGCCGGGATGGCAGCCACGAACTGCAAAGCCATGGCCAGCAATGCCGAGCCCCGCGCCGGACGGAGCCACACGGATCGCCTCGCACTCTTCATCACGTCGGTCCTCGGGTTGCGGAAGGAGCCGCGGGCCGCGGCCCGTCGGGTCAACGAATCTTGCGGAAATGGAGCGGTGGGCCATCGGGCAGCGGCACGCCGTCGATCGACCGCTCGATCGCATGCAGCGTGAACCGACCGTCGCCGGTCGGGGCGATGACCCGCACCCACCGGGCCACGTCGCCGCCCGCGGATTCGGCCGGCGTTCCCACGAGCAGCTGCTCGAACGTCTTGCCGTCGCCCACGAGCACGCCCTCCGCCCGGGCTCCCGTGGAGTCGAAGGTCCACGAGCGAATGGTGCCCGAGCCGCGGTCCGCATGGATCACCTCCAGCGACTCGATCGCCGCGGCCTGCGCGGACTTGATCTTCGACCGGCCCACGATGCAATGGCCGCCCGCGGTCCTCTCGTAGGTCGCCTCGACGGTCGTTCCCGCCTGCCCGCCCTCGGCGTGCCAATGGCCCACCAGCCAATCGAGGTCGTCGAGCGCCGCGGCGCGGCTGGGCGTGACGAGCGACTCGGCGAGCCGCCACTTTCCGTCCTCCAGCACCCGCAGGCTCGTGAACCGCGACTCCACCGGATGGTCGCCGGGCCGCCGCGTGAAGCGCATCACGCCGCGGACGCGGGCCAAGGGTGCGGCGAGCATCTCGACGTCCGTGACCTCGATGGCGAGGCCGGCCTGCGGATGCCGCTCCAGCCAGCCGCGGATCGACCGCACGATCGCCTCGCGACCCTCCACCCGCGCGCCTCCCTCCACGAGTTCAGCCTCGTCGGTCCACTGGTCGGCCAGCGCGGCGAAGTCGCGGCCGTTGAATGCCGCCACGTAGGCCGCCGCAGCCGCACGGATCGCCGCGTCGGCGTCGGCGGCCCGCGCCGGCACCGAGGGCCACGCGACGAGGACGGCGAGCACGACCGCAACCCGCCACGCCCGAAAGCCTCGCACGACACGCTGCATGTTCATCGCCACCTCGGAAAACGGGTCGGGGCCGGCGGGCCCGCCGATCCGCGGAGCATAAACCACCGCCGACAAACCTGCATCCATTCGGCGGGAACGGTGCCGAGCAGGTGGTGGCGCGCGGCCACCGCCTCATCGGCTGGAATGCCCTGTGACGGAAACGGCCGTCACCGGGCAGCGTCGAGGGCCCGCAGGCGGTTCTCTGTGCGGAACACCATCCGCCGGCCGACGACAGCCGGAGTGGCCCGACAGGTCTCGCCGAGCGGCACGCGGCCGAGCACCTCGAACGCATCGCCGTCCGCGATCGTCACCACCTCCCCATCCTGCGAGACGTTCACGATCGTGCCTCCCACGACGATCGGCGACGCCGAGTAGCCGCCGCCGACGCGCCCCCTCCACACCGTCGCGCCGCTGGCGGCCTCCACGCAGGTGACCACGCCGCGGTCGCCCCACAAGTAGAGGCGGCCCGCCGAGGCGACGGGCGTCGGCACGTACGGCGCCACGCCCCGATCGAGCCTGTAGATGACCGGCGGCTCTGGCCCGCCCGCCGTGCGGCCGTCCGGCGGCCGCAGGGCGACGAGCGTGTTGTCGCCCCCGCCGTCGCCGCAGGTGGCGACGATCAGGCCGCCGACGGCGATCGGCGACGACACGGCCCGCTTCGGCAGGCAGCGACGCTCCCAGAGCACCGCGCCCGTCGCCGGATCGACGCCCGTCAGCCCGTGCGCCATGCTCGCCAGCACGACCAGCGGACCGCCGTCGCCGTCCATCACCAGCGGCGTCGCATAGCTCGCCTTGCCGCCCTCCCGGGGCAGCCGCCACCGCTCGCTCCCCGTGCGGGCATCGAGCCCGACCACGAAGCCGGCGCCGTCCTGGTCGTTGGGCACGACGAGCAGGTCGTCGCACGCGGCCGGCGTGGCTCCGAAGCCGTGCTCGCCGGCGAACGCCCCGAGAGCCACCTGCCACAGCGGTTCGCCATCCGTCGAGAACGCATGCACGTGGATCCCCGCCCGCGTGCCCCACATCCAATGCACGCCCGCGGGCCCCGCGACCACGGACCCCGAAGCCGACGAGTTCTGGGCGTGGTGCGGGTCGATCGGGCCGGCGATGTCCCGCTTCCAGACGAGCCTGCCGGTGGCGAAGTCGTGGGCGGTGACGAACCGCATGCCCGCGGCCTCGTCGGCCGAGGCGGTGAAGATCCGCCCGTCGCGGACCACGGGCGAAGCGTGGCCGCGGCCGGGCAGTTCGGCGGACCAGGCCCAGTCGGTGTCCGCCCAGTCCCGCGGGAACACCGCGACGCCACCCTGGCCTGCACCGCCGGCGCCACGCCAACGCGACCAGGGCTGGGCCGCCGGCTCCGCGGTCTCCGCACCGGCGCCGATCAGGCCGACCACGGCGAGCAGGAGCGTCACGACGGCGATGCAGCGGCCCATGGCGGCACTATACAAGACCGTCGGTGCCAGCCGCGGTTCGCGGCGCCGGCGCGGTCGTGACGAAGGCGCCGACGACCGTCACTCCGTCGAGGGGGCGGAATGCCGACGCCCCGGGCGCGGACGTGCCGGATCTGCAAGTCACCACGCCTCCGGCCGCGGCGCCGCAATTTCGTCCGCGGGCGATCCGATGTCGCCTCATGCGTGGCGGCTGCCTCCAAAAGTCTTCATCGCCCGATGCGCACCATCATCTTCGCGGCCCTGACGGCGGCGGCGGTGTTTCCCTGCCCGTCCGCCGCCGCTGCCGCCGGCAACGGCTTCGACCCACGGATCGTCACGTTCGGCTCCGCTCGGGAGCAGATCAAGAGCACCCCGATCGAGCAGCGGCCCTACCGACCGCTGCACGTCTACGGCAACACGGTTCGCCGGCGGCACGCCCGCGGCGGCCGCTGACGCGGAAACACGGCCGAAACCGGCGTTGCCCGAAACCGGCCGTTCTGCCACTCTCCGCGGCGTCGGGGACGGCATCCCCGGGGCTGCGGGCTTTCAGCCGCGGCACACCTCCTTGGAGAAACGTGACGATGCGCACGCTGATGCTCTTGGGACTGATCGTCGGTGGCCTGGTCGTGGCCGGGGCCATCCACATCTCGCAGTCGAACGGGAACATCGAGATCTCGGTCGACAAGGCCAAGGTCGAGGCCGTCACCGGCCAGGTGATCCGCGAGGGGCAGACGATCATCCGCAACGCCCAGAGCCAGGCCGCGACCGCCGTGCCGCAGCCTCGCTGACGGGCGGTTCGACCGGCTCGACCCGCGCCAGGCCGTGCACCCGGTATTCGGCATTCGTTCGGGCGGCGAAGCACTGCCTGCGGGTGCGCAGCGTGCGGCCGGCACGAAACACCCCGCCGCCTGCGAGCCGGAACCAGCCGCCGACGGCGATCTCCTCGACCCGCACGAGCCGCGGATCGACGCGATCGTAGCGGCCGAGCGCCAGGAGCAGTTCGCGGTCGCTGCACGTGGCGGCGGCGGGCCGCGCGAGCGATCGGCCGAGCGCCGCGGCGACGTCGTCGGGGAGCACGCCGGCCGCCACGACCGGCTCGAGCAGCCCGGCGAACGTCGCCCGCCACTCCACCCCGTGAGGCCGCACCCGCCGGGTGAACCGCCGGCGGTGCCGCTCGTGCCGCTCCCAGGTGGTGGCGTGGGCGATCTCGTGAAGCAGCGTGGTCAGGAATGCGTAGGGGTTGAGGTCGTCGTTGATCGAGATTTGGTGCACGAGCCGGCCGCGGCCGGGCGGCCGGTGGTCGCCGAGCTTCGTCCGCCGCGGCCGGGCGAGCCGCACCGCGCAGGGCTGCCGCGCGAGCAGCGATTCGACGTAGGCCTCCGTGCCGGGCGGCAGGAGACGGATGAGGGTGGCGGTGGTGGCGGAGCCGGTCATCGGAAACCGTTCAGCGGGCCGTCCCGGTGATGGGCATGGTTCCCTTCATGCACCCTGCCCCGCTGCCGGGCTGCCGGCAGCGAACCGCGGCAGTATGCCGCCCCCCCCGCCGTCCTGAAAACGGCGCCGCCGGCCCCCTCCTGCCCGCGGCCACCCACCGGCCGCGCCCCGGCGGTTGCAGGCCGGAAATCGGCAAGCATTCTTGGAGGGGGGTCTCTCTCCATGCGCACTGTCTTCGTCACCGGCGGCACGGGGTTCGTCGGCAGGCATCTCGTCGACCGCCTGCTCGACAAAGGCTGCGCCGTGCGCTGCCTGTGCCGCTCCCCGGAGCGGGCGGCCCATCTGCGTCGCGACGGTGTGGAGCTCGTGCCGGGCAGGCTCGAGCACGTGGATGGCTGGCGGCCGCGGCTCGATGGCTGCGATGCCGTGATCCACGCCGGCGGCCTGGTCGCGGCCCGCCGGCGCCGCGAATTGTTCCTCGTCAACGGCGACGCGGTGGGAAGCCTGGCCGATGCCTGCGCCGCCCGGGAGACGCCTCCCGTGCTCGTCCACGTCTCGTCGCTCGCGGCGGCGGGGCCGGCGCCGCGCGGCGTCGCGCTGCGGGAGGAGACGGCCGCCCCGACGCCGGCATCCGTCTACGGCGCGAGCAAGCGGGCCGGCGAGGTCGAGCTCGAGCGCCGGGCCGGCCGCCTGCCGGTCTCGGTGCTGCGGCCCGGCATCGTGTTCGGCGCGCACGACACCAAGTCGGCGGCGATCTTCCAGTCGATCGCCTGGCTGCGGCTGCACGTAAGCATGGGTTTCCGCGATTGGCCGCTCTCGCTGATCCACGCCTCCGACCTCGCCGACCTCGCGCTGGCGGCGGCTCTGCGCGGCACCCGGCTCGCGGCCGCGGGGGACGGCGCCGGCTTCTACAACGCCTGCGACGACCGCGAGCATCCCACCTACGGCATGCTCGGGCGGAAGATCGCGCGGGCCCTGAACTGCGGCGTGCTCGTCCTCCCCCTGCCCGTGGCCCTGGCCTGGCCGACGAGCTGCGCCGTGGCTGCGTTCTGGCATCTCCGCGGCCAGCCGAGCATCATCTCGCCCGACAAGCTCCGTGAGGCCACTGCCGGCAACTGGGCCGCCTCGGCGGCCAAGGCCCGGACGGAGCTCGGCTTCGTGCCGGCGGCCACGCTCGACGCCCGCCTGAAGCAGTCCGCCGACTGGCTGCGGGCCAACGGCGGTCTGTGACCGCCCGTGACATTCCGCCGCGGCCGTCGCCCGGTGCCCGGGGCGCGGCCCGGGCCTGTCCAAGCCCCCCCGGGCGTTGGACAATCCGCACGGCCCGGGCATCCGCCCCTCCGCAGGACGTTCGCCATGGTGTTGCGCCTCGACTCGATCTTCTGGGGCCTCGTGCGGCCGCTGCTCCACCTCCGGTACCGCGTCTCCACCGCCGGCATGGAGGCGGTGCGGCGGCTCCGCGGCCCCACGCTCGTGCTCCCCAACCATCCGGCCTACGTCGATCCGCCGACGGTGCTGTCGCACGTGCCGCTGGCGGCGCCGCTGCGGCCGCTCGTCTACTCGGGCACCTACCGGCTGCCGCCGCTCCTGCCCCTGATGAAGCTCGTCCGCGCCTTCGAGGTGCCCGACCTCTCCGCCCAGAGCCGGTCGGCGGCTGCGAAGACGAAGGACCTCATCGACGCCGTCGCCGCCCGGCTCGAGGCCGGGGAGAGTTTTCTCATCTATCCATCGGGCCGGCTGCAGCGCGGCGACCGTGAAGTCGTCGGCTCGGCCCGCGTCGTCCACGAACTGCTCGTCCGCTGCCCGGAGGTGAATGTCGTGCTCGTCCGCACCCGCGGCATGTGGGGGAGCATGTTCGGCTGCGCGGCGGAAGGAAAGCTGCCCGACCTGGGCCGGGCGGCGCTGGCCGCCGCCGGCTGGCTGGCCGCGAGCCTGTTCTGCTTCATGCCCCGGCGCCGTGTCCATCTCCACGCCGAGGTCGTGCCACGGGACCGGCTGCCGCTCGAGTCGCGCGAGGCCTTCAATGCGTTCCTCGAGTCGTGGTACGAGGCCGACGGCGGCCAGCCGCCGCAGTTCGTCCGCTACCACCGGCTGTTCGGGCCGCGGGCGGGTCACTTCCGCCCGGCGGCCTCCGCGCAGGCCGTCGATCCGGCCACGCTCACCCCGAAGACGGTTAGGCAGGTGAACGACCTCTTGGCCGCGCATCTGAACCGCGAACTCGCTCCCGACGAACTGCAGCCCGAGACGCGCTTCGACGCCATCGGCCTCGACAGCCTCGACCGCATGGATCTGGCCCTCGAGGTCGAGCGGCAGTTCGGCTTCCGCAGCGACGCCGTCGTGGACACGCTCGGCGAGCTGTGGGCCCTGGCCGACGGCAAGCTCGCGACGGCGCCGGTCGGGCCCGCGGCGCCGCCGCCGGCCTGGCATCGGCCGGCGCCGCGGGGGCGGCGGCAGGTGCTCGCCGACACCGTCGCCGAGGCGTTCGTCCGTCGCGTGCTCGCCGCGCCCGAGGCCGTGGCCGCGGCCGACTCGCTGTCGGGCGTGCTCTCGGCGCGGCGGCTGCTCGTGGGTGCGAGCCTGATGGCACGGCGGTTCGCCGCCTGGCCCGAGCCGCACGTCGGCGTCATGCTGCCGGCGAGCGTCGCGGCCGACGTCGTGTTCTTCGGTCTGCACCTGGCGGGCAAGGTGCCGGTGATGATGAACTGGACGACCGGCCCGGCGAACCTGGCCCATGGCGTCCGCGTCACCGAGACGCGGCGGATCGTCACCTCGCGCCGGCTCGTCGATCGCCTGGGCATCGAGGTCGAGGGGGCCGAGTACGCGTTCCTGGAGGATATTCGCGGGGGTGTGGGCAAGGCCGAGGCCCTGCTGACGCTCCTCGCCTCCCGCGTCGCCCCCGGCCGGTTCCTGCGCCGGCTGCCGCGGCAGCGTCCGGACGACCCGGCGGTGTTCCTGTTCACGTCGGGCTCCGAGGCCGCGCCCAAGACCGTGCCGCTGACGCACGAGAACCTGCTCACGAACGTGGCCGCGGGGCTGGAGGTGCTCCAGGCCGACGCCTCCGACTCGCTGCTCGGCTTCCTGCCACCGTTCCACAGTTTCGGCCTCACGGGCAACGTGCTCCTGCCGGCCGTGGCGGGCATCCGCTCCGTGCGGCACGCCGACCCCACCGACGCCCGTGGCCTCGTCCGGCTCGTGGCATCGCACCGGCCGACCATGCTCTTCACAACGCCCACGTTCCTGGGCCACATCCTCGCCGCCTGCCGCGGCACCGAGTTGCACAGCCTCCGCAAGATCATCACCGGCGCGGAAAAGTGCCCCGACGCGACCTTCGCAGCCTGCCGCCGCCTGGCACCGCAGGCCACGATCCTCGAGGGCTACGGGATCACCGAGTGCTCTCCCGTGGTGGCGGCCAACCGGCTCGACGAGGTGAAGGCCGGCACGATCGGTCGGCCCGTCCGCGGCGTGGAGGCGATCGTCGTCGATCCCGAGACGCACGCCCCGGTGGCCACGGGCGAGACCGGCATGCTGCTCGTCCGCGGCCCTTCCATCTTCAAGGGCTACCACCGGCACGACGGGCCGACGCCGTTCGTCGAGGCGGCGGGCGGCTCCTGGTATCGCACGGGCGACCTCGTCTCTGCCGACGCGGACGGCTTCCTCACGTTCCGCGGCCGCCTGAAGCGGTTCCTCAAGGCCGGGGGCGAGATGATCTCGCTGCCGGCGCTCGAGGAGCCTTTCCAGCGCAGGTTTCCGCCGCAGGATGACGGCCCGCGGGTCGCCGTCGAGGGGATCGAAACGCCCGACGGTCGGCACGTGGTGCTGTTCACGACGTTCGACCTCGCGCCCCGCGAGGCGGCGGAGATCCTCGTCGCCGCCGGCCTGCGGGGCGTGATGCGGCTCGACGAGGTGCGCCGGCTGGACCGAATCCCCGTGCTCGGCGCCGGCAAGACCGATTACACGGCCCTCCGCCGGCTGGTCGCCGCCGGCCTGCCATCCGGTGCTTCTCGGGAGTGAACGCCGCCGGCAGCCGACGGCTCGGCCGCCGTGGTGCTCGCGGAAAGCCCGCCGGCCCGCCCGCCATTCGCATGCCCGAGCGAGTGATGGGTATCATGAGGGGTGACCGGCACATGACAGCCGCCCGGCATTCCGTTCAGACTCTCCCGCCGATGCCACGCCGCACCGTCGTCCTCCACGCCGCCCTCCTCATCGCGGCGTGCCTGCCGATCGCCTCCGCCGCCGACCCGCTCGCGCCGGCCGCGTCGCGGGCCACGTTCAAGGTTCCCGACGACCTGGAGGTGGACGTCGTCCTCGCGGAGCCGGTCGTGACGCAGCCGGTGTTCATCGACTTCGACGCCCGGGGCCGGCTGTGGGTGATGCAGTACCGGCAATACCCTGAACCGGCCGGCCTCAAGCTCCTCAGCAAAGACCAGTTCTTCCGCGCGGTCTACGACAAGGTGCCCGAGCCGCCGCCCCGCGGCGTCAAGGGCCACGACACGATCACGATCCACGAGGACACCGACGGCGACGGCCGGTTCGACGCCCACAAGACGTTCCTCGACGGGCTGAACATCGCCACGGCTTTCGCCCGCGGCCGTGGCGGCGTGTACGTGCTCAACCCGCCCTACCTGCTGTTCTACGCCGACCGCGACCAGGACGATGTTCCCGACGGCGACCCCGAGGTGCTGCTCGAGGGCTTCGGTCTCGAGGACACGCACTCCGTCGTCAACAGCCTGCGTTGGGGACGCGACGGCTGGCTGTACGCGGCCCAGGGCAGCACCGTCACCGCCGCGGTCCGGCAGCCCGGCGCGGAGCGGGTCACGAAGTCCGTGGGCCAGAACATCTGGCGGTACCACCCGGAGTCCCGCCGCTACGAGATCTTCGCGGAAGGGGGGGGCAACGCGTTCGGCGTGGAGATGGACGACGCCGGGCGGATCTTCTCGGGGCACAACGGCGACAACACCCGCGGGTTCCACTACATGCAGGGCGCCTACCTCCGCAAGGGCTTCGACAAGCACGGCGAGTTGAGCAATCCCTTCGCCTTCGGCTTCTTCCCGATGATGGAGCACGCCGACTACGCGCGGTTCACCCACACCTTCCTGGTCTATGAGAGCGACGCCCTGCCGCAGCGGTACCACGGCCGGTTGTTCGCCTGCAATCCGCTCCACAGCCACGTGATAATCAGCCGGAGGGAGCCGGTCGGCAGCACGTTCCGCACGCGGGACGAGGGCTTCGCCATCGAGTCGGCCGACGCCTGGTTCCGGCCGGTGGACATCAAGGAGGGCCCGGACGGCAGCCTGTACGTCGCCGACTGGTACGACGGGCAACTCGCCCACATCGACAACTACCAGGGGGGCATCGACCGGGAGCGGGGGCGGATCTACCGCATCCGCAGCCGGGCCATCCAGCCCGGATGGCGGCCGGCGGGCACGGGCGACGACGACCTGCTGGCGGCGCTGGCGAGCCCGCGGCGCTGGCAGCGGCAGGCGGCGCTCGAGACGCTCGCCGACGCGCCGCGGCCGGGGCTCGACGAACCGCTGCACCTGCGGCTGACCGCGGGCCGGGGCCAGGAGGCGCTCGAGGCGCTGTGGGCCCTGCGGGCCAACGGCGGCCTCGGCCCCGACCGCCTGGCCGAAGCGGTCGCCCATCCCGAGCCCCAGGTCAGGGCCTGGGCCTGGCGGCTGGCGCTCGACCATGCGGAGCGGATCCCCGCGGAACTCTCGGCGGCGTTCCTGGCGGCCGCCGACCGCGAGGACGACGTCGAGGTGCTCTGCCAGATCGCCTGCTCGACGAAGCGGATCGCCGACCCGGCGCAGGCCCTCGCGCTCGTCCGCCGGCTGCTCGCCCGCGACGCGCACGCGGACGACCCGCGGTTCCCCCTGCTCGTCTGGTGGGCGCTCGAGGCGCAGGTGGCGCCGGCCCGCGACGCCGTGCTCGCGCTGTTCGCCGACGACCGGTTGTGGCGGGGTCGGCTGGTGGAAAAGGACATCCTGCCGCGGCTCATGCGGCGGTTCGCCGCCACGGGGCTCCGGGCGGATCTCGCCGTGTGCACGCAGCTGCTCTCGCAGGCGTCGTCGCCGGCGGCGACGACGGCGCTGATGCAGGGCTTCGAGGAAGCCTACCGTCGTCGCTCGTTGGCGAACGTTCCGCCCGAGCTCGCGGCCGCCCTGGCGAAAGCCGGCGGCGGGTCGCGGCCGCTCAAGGTCCGCCAGGGAGACGCCGCCGCCCGCAGCGAGGCGCTGGCGATCCTCGCCGACGAGTCGGCGCCCGCGGGCGAGCGGGCCGAGTACGCGACGATCTTCGGCGAGGCGCGGTCTCCCGAGGCGCTGGCCGGGCTGCTCGACGTGCTCGCCCGGACCGGCGACGACGAGGTGCGGGCCGCAATCCTCGCCGCGCTGCCCGCCTACGACGACCCGCGGATCCCCGGCGTGGTGCTCGGACGCTACGGCCGGTTCACCGAGGACCTGCGGGCCCTGGCCCGGGCGGTGCTCGCCAGCCGTCGGCCCTGGGCCCGGGCGCTCGTGGCGGCCGTCCGCGCCGGCGAAATCACCGCGGCGTCGGTGCCCGCCGAGACGGTGCGGCAGCTTTCCATGCTCCGCGACCCCGACCTGGCCCGTGACGTGCAGGCCCTGTGGGGCGAGGTGGCGGGCAGTTCGACGGCGGCGATGCAGGCGGACTACGAACGGCTGCACGAGCTGTTGACGACGAAGCCGGGGGGCGATCCCTACGACGGCAAGCGGCTCTACATGCAGTCCTGCGGCAAATGCCACACGCTCCACGACGGCGGCGGCCAGATCGGCCCCAGCCTCACGTCCTACAAGCGGGACGACGTCGGCCGGCTGATCGCCAACATCGTCAACCCGTCGGCGGAGATCCGCGAGGGGTACGAGACGCACGTCGTCGTGCTCGACGACGGCCGGGTGGTGCAGGGCTTCCTCGTGGAGCAGGACCCCCAGGTGCTGGTGCTGCGGACCGCAGAGGGCACGAGCCTGGCGATCGACCGGGATTCCATCGAGGAGCGGAGCGTGATCGGCAGGTCGCTGATGCCGGAGGGCCTGCTCGCCGGGCTGTCCGACGACGAGGTGCGGAACCTGTTCGCCTACCTGCGGTCCGCCCAGCCGCTCGCCGACCGGGGCCGCCGGTCATCGTCGGGCCGCTGACTCCGGCTCCAGGAACCTGCCCCGCGGGTCGAGCAGCGCCCAGAGCACGGCGTCGATCGCCATCAGCGCGGCGAACGTGAATAGCGCGGCGTTCCACGTGCCCGTGGCCGACACGAGCCATCCGACCGTCACCGGGAAGAGCATCGCACCGATGCCGCCCGCCATGTTCATCGCGCCGAACACCGTGCCCACCCGCTCGCCGCCGTAGTCGATCGCCACGGTGTATCCGGCCACGCCGCCGAAGCAGGCGACGAAGGCCCCGACCGCGATCAGCGCGATCGCGACGTTGACGTCGGCGACGAAGTACGACAGCGCGATGAGCACCGCGCACGTCGCCATCGCGACGGATGCCAGGGCCTGCCTGGCGAGCCGCTTGCTGCCGGTGCGGGCGAGCAGCCAGTCCGACGCATAGCCGCCGCACACCCCTCCGACCATCGCCGCGACGCCCGCGTAGGTCGTGAGCAGGCCCGACTGCATCAGCGAAACGCCCCGCGTCTCGCGGAGGAACGTGGGGAACCAGGTCACGAAGAAGATCATCGCCGCCGCGCGGAGGAACTGCTGGCCGCAGAGCAACAAGAGCGACGGATCGGTCCAGGGCCGCGTGGCCGGCGGCGGTGCCCCGGCGGCCGGGGCCGGCGTCACGCTCCCGCCGTCGAGCGGCATCGACCGCGTGCCCAGCCAGTAGGCCGCGGCCCAGGCCAGACCGGGCAGACAGAAGGCCACGAGGCACATCCGCCATGCCTCGATGCCCTCCGCGGCCGCCCAAGGTGCGAACCGCTTCAGCATCCAGGCCGTGAGCAGCGGCGCGATCGCGCCGCCGGCGAGCATGCCGGCCCCGAGCCATCCCGAGGCCCGGGCCCGCTCCCGGTCGCCGAACACCCGCCCGATCGACCGCACGGCGCAGGGAAACACCCCCGCCTGCAGCGCCCCCATGGCCGTCCAGGCCGCCACGATCTGCCAATACGACCGCGCGCAGCCCGTGAGGGCAGTCGCCAGCGACCAGAGGACCGCCAGGATCACGAGCGCGCGGCGGCCACCGATCCGGTCGGCGAGCCTGCCGGCCGGGATCTGCATGACCGCATACCCTAAGTGCCAGGCCGATTGCAGGAAGCCGAGGGCCCGCGTCGCGTCGCCGAACCAGGTGTCCTGCACCGCGAGATCGCGGCCGATCTCCTGCAGCGGCACGCTGATGGCGGACCGCTGCACGTAGGCGACGAGGGCCACCGCCCAGAGAAATGTCAGGATCGCGGAGCGCATGCGGCAGCTTCGGTGGAGGGACGAACCGCTCGAGCGGACGAAGTGGAACCGCGGAGACTCGTCATGTCGCCCGACCGTGGTCGCGGTCAGTCCCCCGATGACTGCTGGCCCCACGGCATCGGCATCGTGGGCGGGCGCCGGTGCAAGTCCCGCCGGGGATCGGCTGGCCGTGACTGCCACCAGGTGACGAACCGGACGAGTTGGCGCACCGCCTCGGCGCAGGCCTCCCGTCCCTTCTCGGCCGTGGCGAGCGACGCCTGCCCGAACACGCCCGTCTCGTTGAAGCTGCTCGTCCAGCCGGCCGGCGTCGCCGGCCCGGCGGCGAACAGGTCGATCCAGGCGAAGTCGCTCTGCTCGTCGTTCACGGGGTAGGTGCCG
>JBIPLS010000086.1:0-13885 GCA_044368305.1 Pirellulales bacterium | reverse complement strand
ATGGACGAGGCCCTGGCCGCGCTGGCACCCGACGCCGGAGACGATGCCGCGCTGGCGTCGATCGAGAGCGTGCTGGCGGCGCTGGCGGCGGTGTCGCCGCGGTCGCCGCTGCAGCCTTCGCAGCGCCGGCTGCGGGAGGATCAGGTGCTCGGCCGGTTGTCCCGCCGCTTCGGCCTCTCCCGCGAGGCCCTCCGCGGCCGGATGCTCGAACTGCGGGATCGCGCCCGCCCGGACACCGCCGAGGCCGCGCCCGTCGCCCGCCCCCTGCCACGCCTGCCGGCCTGGGATCGCGAGGTCATCGAGGTGCTCGTCGGCGTGCCCGACAGCGCCGGATTGATCGTGCGGCAGGTGGGGACCGCGGGTCTGGAGAGCCGCGAGGCCCGGGCCGTGCTCCAGGTGGCCGAGCGGCTCCACGGGCAGGGCCGTTCGGTCGCGCTCTCCGATCTGCTCCTCGAGATCGAGGATCCGACGCTGCAGAGCCTGCTCGTCGCCGCCGACGAGTCGAGCGCCTCCCGGGGGACGATCGATCCCCACGAACGCATCCACCACCTCGAAGACGCCCTGCGACGCCGCTCCGCCGAGCGGCAGGCGCACGCGAGCGCGAGGTCCCTGAAAACCTCCCGGCTGGATTCCCGGTCGGAGGCGGAACTTCTGGAGCGGCTCGTCGCGGAGCGGCGGGCGGCTCAGGGCATGACCGATCCCAAGGATGGGTGAGGATGCCCGTCTCGTGGCCGCCAGCGGCCGCCGGCCTCGCCCGGCGGTCCGGGGGGTGGGGCGAGTGACGGTACGATGGTGAAGGAGAACCATGACATGAGCAGGTCGAGCAACCAGTCGAACGGCCCCGCACTCCGGATCTCGGCACCGGCCGCGCCGCAGCCCCCCGCCCCCGCGGCGCCGGGCGACGCGGACCTCGCCCGGCTGATCGCCACGGGCAAGCGGCTCGGCTACCTGACGTTCGACGAGGTCAATGCCTACCTGCCAGACGAAGCCGTCGATCCCGAGAAGATCGACGCCCTGCTGGTGGCCCTCGAGGAGCAGGGCATCGAGCTCGTGGACAGCCCGCCGGAGGCGCCGCGGGAGGAGGCCGCGCCGGCGGTGGCCGTCGCCAAGCCGCGCCGCGACGAAGCGATCACCACGCCGCCCACCAACGCGGGCAACGACCCGATCCGCATGTATCTGGCGCAGATGGCCGAGATCCCCCTGCTCTCGCGGCGCGAGGAGATCTCGCTCGCCAAGCGCATCGAGGTCACCCGCAAGCGGTTTCGCCGGGCCGTCCTCGGCTGCGCCTACTCGCTGCGCACGACCGTGGACACGCTGAAGCGGGTGCACGAGGGCGCCTTGCCCTTCGACCGGACGATCAAGGTGTCGCTGACCGAGCGGCTCACGAAGGAGCAGATCCAGGCCCGCATGCCGCACAACCTGCGGACGCTCGACCACCTGATGGAGGCGGCGCTGGCGGACTTCCGCCTGCTCATCAGCCGGCGGACCTCGGCCGAGGAGGCCCGGGCCGCGCGGCAACGGTTCCGCCGCAATCGGGCCAAGTCGCTCGTGCTCGTAGAGGAATTGAGCCTCCGCACCCGCCGCGTGCAGCCGCTGGTGAAGCTGCTGCGGGGCATGTCGGCCCGCATGGACAGCCTCCGGCAGGGCCTGCGGGCCATGGCGGAGGGCCGGGCCTCGCGGGACGACCGCGCGGACATGCGGAAGGAACTCCGCGACCTGATGCTCACCACGCTGGAAAGCCCGCGTTCGCTGCGGACCCGCGTGGCGGCGCTCGAGAAGCTGCGGGACGAGTACGAGGCCGCCAAGCGGTCGCTGTCGGCGGCGAATCTCCGGCTCGTGGTCTCGATCGCCAAGAAGTACCGCAATCGGGGCCTCTCCTTCCTGGACCTGATCCAGGAAGGGAACACCGGCCTGATGCGGGCCGTGGACAAGTACGAGTATCGCCGCGGGTTCAAGTTCTCGACCTACGCGACCTGGTGGATCCGGCAGGCCATCACGCGGGCCATCGCCGACCAGGCCCGCACGATCCGCATCCCGGTGCACATGATCGACGTGCTCTCGAAGTTGCGGACCATGGCGAAGAAGCTGCTCCACGAACTGGGCCGCGAGCCCTCGCCCGAGGAGATCGCGCACGCCGCCGACGTCCCCGTCGAGGAGGCCCGCCGCGTCCTGGAAATGGGCCGGCAGCCGATGAGCCTCGACCGGCCCGTGGGCGAGAGCGAGGACGCGAGCTTCAGCGAGTTCGTCGAGGACGTGGGAGTCACCAGCCCCACCCAGTCCACGACCCACGGCCTGCTGCGGGACCGGATCGAGTCGCTGCTCAAGACGCTCACCTACCGCGAGCGCGAGATCATCCGGCTCCGCTACGGCCTCACCGACGGCTACACCTACACCCTCGAGGAGGTGGGCCGGATCTTCCGCGTCACCCGCGAGCGGGTCCGGCAGATCGAGGCCAAGGCGGTGAAGAAGCTCCAGCATCCCGTGCGGTCGCGGCAGCTCGAGAACTTCATGGACGGGCCCGCCGCGAGCGTGAACTGACGGCCGCTTGCCAGGCGGCCCACGCCCCGCCGGCCGTCCGCCCCCGGAGGCGGACGGCCGGACGTCGGAGCGGTGGAAATCCCGCGTTCCGCGGGCGGCGGCGGACTTCCGCCCCGGTCTGCTAGACTCTTCGCCATGGCCGTCGCCGTCACCACCGAAACGCTCCGCACGCTGCACCGCATCCACCGCCAGCTCGCCGACCTCCAGGATCAACTGGCGGCCGGCCCGCGGCAGGTGGCCGCCCGCACGCACCAGCTCGAGGCCGCCGAGTCGCGGAAGGCCGCCGCCCAGGACGCCGTCAAGAAGGCACGGATGGCCGCGGATCAGAAGCAGCTGCAGCTCAAGTCCTCCGAGGCGAAGAACCGCGACCTCGAGGCGAAGCTCAACGCCTGCAAGACCAACCGCGAGTACCAGACGCTGACCGAGCAGATCGCGGCCGACAAGATGGCGCTCAAGGTGCTGGAGGACGAGATCCTCGAGGCGCTCGAGCGGATCGACGCCCTCAAGCCGGCGGTGCCCGCGGCCGAGGCGGAGGTGGAAGCGACGCGGAAGCTGCTCGCCGAGTCGCAGACGCACGTGGCCGCGGAGACGGGCCGGCTGACCGGCGAGGTGGCACGCGTGCGGGCGGAACTCGCGGCCGTCGAGAAGGAGTTGGCGGCCGACGTCCGCGACAAATACGAGCGGGTCGTGAAGCACAAGGGCGCCGACGGGCTGTCGTCGGTCGATGGTCAGACCTGCGGCGGCTGCTTCCAGCAGATCACCGGCAACATGCTCTCCGAGCTGATGCTGGGGCGGGTGGTCGCCTGTCGCAGTTGCGGCCGCCTGCTGTACCTGCCCGAATCGTCCCCGCCGGCCTGATCGCCGGCGATCGACGGCTTTCCGCGGCCGTCCGCTGCGGACACCTTTCCCGGATCACCAGTTGGAGGGCACGCCATGTCGGACCGCATTCCCATGACCCGCGCCGGCTACGAGAAGCTCAAGGCCGAGGTGGACCACTTCGAGAACGTGGAGATGCCGAAGCTCGCCGCCCGGGTGGCGGCCGCCCGCAGCGAGGGCGACCTGAGCGAGAACGCCGAATACCACGGGGCCCGCGAGAGCCAGGGCTTGATGCAGGCCAAGATCAACCTGCTCCGGGACAAGCTCGCCCGTGCCGTGATCGTGGAGCGGGCCAAGGAGGCCGGCGACGAGGTGGTGTTCGGGGCCACGGTCGTCGTCAAGGACCTGAAGTTCGGCGACGAGGAGATCTTCGTGCTCGTGGGCGCCGGCGAGGAGGACTACGACGCCGGCCGGATCAACGTCGCCAGCCCGCTCGCCCAGGGGCTGCTGGGCAAGAAGGTGGGAGAGAAGGTGTCGATCGACGTGCCCGCCGGGACGATGAAGTTCGAAATCCTCGAGGTCCGGTTCGACGACTGACCTCGCGGCAGCGGGCGGGCTCCGGCGCGGCCGCCCCGCGCATCGGCCGCGTGCCCCTTCAGGAGCCGAGGCCCTCGAACAGGGCCGAACCGATGCGGATCATCGTCGCGCCCTCGAGGATCGCCGCCTCGAAGTCGCCGCTCATCCCCATCGACAGTTCCCGCAGCCCGTCGCCGCCCGACAGCCCGGCGGCGAACGCGTCCCGCAGCTCCCGCAGCCGGGCGAACTCGCGGCGGGCGTCCCCCGGGTCGCCGTCGGGCACGCTCGCCATGCCCATCAAGCCCCGCAGGCGGACGCCCGGGCAGCCGGCCGCCGCGGCGACGAGCGCCGCGGCCTCGGCCTCGCTGGCGCCGGTCCGCCGCGGGTCGCCCGCCAGATTCACCTCCACCAGCACATCGCAGGGACGGCCCGTGGCGGCGGCCTCGGCGGCGATCGCCTCCAGCAGCCGGAGGCTGTCGAGCGTGTGGATGACGGGACTCGCGGCGAGCGTGCGGCGGATCTTGTTCCGCTGCAGATGCCCGACGAGGTGCCACCGCGGCGGCGGGTCGAGGTCGGCGAGGGCCTCCGTCTTCGCCCACAGCGACTGCGGCCGGCTCTCCGCGAGGTCGCGGCAGCCCGCCTCCGCCAGGAGCCGGGCCGTCGCGTCATCGACGTACTTCGTGACCCCGATGAAGGTCACCGCCGCCGGATCCCGGCCCGCCCGGCGACAGGCCGCCGCCACCCGATCGTGAACGGCAGCCAGGTTCGCCGCGATCCGCGCCGCGTCCGCCGCCGGCATCCGCGTCACTCCATCTCCAGCGTGCGGGCCACCTCACCCGACCGCTTCACGCGGCCGAGCAGGAACTCGCACGACACGTTGCAGCCCAGCAGCGTGCGGTTCCGCGGCAGGTCGAGCGACCTGTAGACGAGCCACTGCTCCTGCCCCGCCTGGATCCGGAACCCGACCGCCTGATGCGGCGGCAGGTTGCAACGCGTGTCGGCGACAGTCAGCTGCCGCCACGTCCGCGGCCTGCCGATGCGTCGCGGGTCGCAATCGATCCACAGGGGCGCATAAAGCCGCAGCCCGCCCCGCTGCTCGAGCGCCAGCCCGGCGTCGCCGGCCTCCAGGCCGCCCCAGCCCGCCGACCGCCATTCGTTCAGTCCCAGGGGCAAGACCATGGCCCGCGTCTCGGTGTCCGACACGACGATCTCCCGCGTCTCCTGCTCGGGATGGCAGTCGAGGCTGCCGGCCAGGGCGACGGTGCCACGATAGCGCAGATCCTGCACGGTCGCGGAGCCGCCCGCGCGGGGCACGAGAGCATCCGCCAGCAGCACCAGCCGCTCCCCCGGCAGCACGACGACCTGCCGCTCGATCTGCATGCCGCCCGCGAGCGGCGCCACGATCTCCAGAAACGTCGCCTTGCGATCCGACTCCCAGGCGGAGACCGTCCAGCCGCCCTCCGCGTCCAGCGGCCGCCCGTCGGCCACCGCCGACCAGCCCCAGGAACCGTCCACGATCAGCCGATCGTCGAGGGCGATTTCCAGCCGCGGAGTCGCCTCGCGATACTCCAGCAACACCCGCACCCCGTCGCGGTCCCAGCCCGATCGGAGCACCGCCACGGCCGCGGTGGGGTCGTGGAAGTCCCGCGGCGGGCAAGCGGTCCGCGCCTTGCCGCGGACCACCACCCGCGCCGCCCGGATGGCGTCCCGCGGCAGCCCGCCACCGTCCCGGGCCGTGAACGCATCGAGCAGCGGTGCCGAAAAGCATCCGGGGAGTCGACCGCTGCCGGCGAGAATGCGACCTTCCCGGCCCAGCAGCCGCAGCGCGGCGGTCGCGGCGGCCGCCCACAGAGCCTCGGTGGGCTCGTCCCAGGCCGGGAGGCCGGTCGCCAGGGCGGCCTCGCGAATCCCGCTCCAGCGGACGACCCGATCGAGAACGGCCACCGATCCCGCCAGGCCGACGGCGCCCGCGGCCGTCACCAGCCGCTCGATCTCCTCGCGCACGGCGGCGAGCGCCGCCGGCTCCAGGCAGCGGCATGACTCCAGATCGACGAACAACCGGGCGAGCACGAGCACGAACCGCGCGGGCTGCGTGTCGCGAGCCGTCAAGGCCGCCTGCGCCGCGCGGGCCTGCTGGACGAGCCGCTCGAGAAGCCCGCCGGCCGAGCCGCCCGCCCGCTTCGTTCGGGCCATCCAGCCGAGGGCCCAGGTCGCGGCCTCGCACGACAGCCAGCGGTCGCGGGAGCCGCTCCGCTCCGCCGCCTCGTCGAGGCAGCCGCCGATCTCCGTCTCCAAAAACGCCAGCCGTTGCACGTTGCCGGGGCCGCGGCCCACCTGGTCCGCGAGTCCCCGCAGACGGCGGCGGACCTCGATCGTCTCGCTCACGGCCGCCAGCCTACGGATTCGCGCCGCCGCGGCCCGGGCGCCCACGTGCGTCGGTCGCGGCCGGGACGCCGCCCGCTCCCGGCCCGCCGCCGCCGTGACGACCGCCTCGGCCGCCGCCCGTCGGCCCGCGGCCTTGCGGCCCCGCTTCTTCCGCGCGCCCACCGAGCCGCTCCCGTTCGTCACCACCATCGCAGATCCTCGCCTGGTTTCGCGGGCCGCGCGGGGAAACCGTCGCCTCCGCCGCGCAGAATATGGGCCGCCCACCGGTTCGGGGCGGCGGCGTATGATATCGCCGCGGTGCGACCCGCTCCACGCTCGCCTCTGGAAAGCACTCATGGCTGCCCGCTACGCGACTCATCGCCTTGCCCCGCGTCCCTTCCCGGCCAGCGCGGCATGGCTGTTCGTCGCCGGCCTCGTGGCCTCCCCGTCGGCCAACGTCCCGCTCACGGCAGCCCCGCCCGCGCAGCAGGCCGCCGCGCCGCCGGCCGCGCCGGAAGGCGCCGAGACGGCCGCTGCCGCTCCGGCCCGGCCCGACCGCCATCCCGAACTCAAGCGGCTCTCGCGGACCGACGAGGTGTGGGTGGACAAGGAACGCAAGGAGGTAGTGGTCGGCGCCGAGGTCGTGCTCGACAAGGGCGGGATCGAGGTCTTCGCCTGCCTGCAGAAGACCAAGGAGCACGAGGCCGTCGTGGCCACCCGCTCGACGGCCCGGCTCGTGCACGCGGCGCTGCTCGCGATCGGGCTCGACCCCGGCAGCCCGGTTTCGTTCGATCCGGAATACGTCCCGGCCAAGGGCCCGGCGGTCCGCGTCCGCGTCCGCTGGAAGGATGCCGAGGGGAAGCAGCGCGAGGCACTGGCGCGGGACTGGATCCGCGACTCCAAGACCGGCCGGGCGCTCGACACCGACTGGGTGTTCGCCGGAAGCTCCTTCTGGCGGGATCCCGCCGACGGCACCGAGTACTACCAGGCAGACGGGGGCGATCTGATCTGCGTGTCGAACTTCCCCACCGCGACGCTCGACCTGCCGCTGAAAAGCTCCGAGTCGAACGAGGATCTGCTGTTCGAGGTCTTCGAGGGCCGTGTGCCGCCCCGCGGCACGGAGGTCGACCTGATCCTGTCGGCAGCCAAGTAGCCGGCGGCTTCACCCCACGCGACAGTGCGCGAGCACCTCCCGCGGGGAGGCCACGTAGCCCGTGTAAAAAGGCCCGAAGGCGGCGTAGCGGGCGCTCGCCTCGTCGAACCGCATCGTGTAGACGATCTCCTTGAGCCAATCGGGGCGGCGGGCCCACAAGGTCACGCCCCACTCCCAGTCGTCGAGCCCGACGGCCACCGTGATCAGCTGCGTCACGCGGCCGCCGAACTTCATCCCCGAGGCGCCGTGCTCGGCCATGAGCCGGCTCCGCTCGGCGAACGGCAACGTGAACCAGTTCTCGCCCACCTCGCGCTTCTTGTTCATGGGATAGAAGCAGGCGTTGGGCCAGGGCGGCAATTCGGGCTCCAGCCGGGCCTGGCGCATCGCCGGCTCCCGGGCCGCGTAGCCCTGCA
This sequence comes from Pirellulales bacterium, assembly GCA_044368305.1. Classification (GTDB taxonomy): domain Bacteria; phylum Planctomycetota; class Planctomycetia; order Pirellulales; family UBA1268; genus QWPN01. Next base: position 6,025 of record JBIPLS010000086.1, on the reverse strand, counting down.
CCTTGGCCGCATAGGCCGGGCTGCCCTCGACCTCGCCCTCGGCGACGAGCCGGGCGGCGTATTGCTCGACGGAGGGCACGTACTCGCTGACTTCCGTGAGGCTGACGAACGAATAGGTGGGCACGACCGCGGCGCCGAGCGGGCCGGCCAGCAGCCGCTGGTGCACGTCGTCCACGGCCAGCGGCGAGCGATCCATCGCCACGAGGGCGAAATCGGCCTTGTGTCCGGGCACGATCCAGGTCTGTAGCCGCCGCGGCGCGTGCGGGCCGCCCGGGTCGAGCGCGGCCTCGAAGTCCCGGCCGCCGGCGGCGATCTCGGACGCCGACATGGCGGCCAGCCTGCGGCGGTCGAAGGCGTAGAACGAGTGGGTCACGTGCCAGCCCGTGCAGGGCTCGATCGACGTCTCCACGGCCTGGGCGGCGGCCTGCGGGGGGCCGCCGGGGCGGTGCGAAGCGGCAGGGTGGTGCGTCACGGTGGGCGGCTCCAGGCGGTTCCGGTGCAGGCGGTTTCAGTCCAGGCGGCTGCGGTCCGGACGACGCCGGTGGACTTCGGGACACGTCGGCCCCGCACGCTACGGCGGCCCTTGTCCCGGCGAACCTGCGGCGCTCCCGGGCCGACGCGTGAACGCGGTCGGTGGGCGGCCGTTTCACAGCCGGCGGAGAGTCTACGCTGCGGAGCCGCCGCCTCCCAGCCGTCGCTCCGGCGCCCGGCCGCTGTCCACCGGGGCCCGATTGGCGTTAGAATGCGGGTTCAGACAGGGGCTGGCACGCACGCGAGGGAGCGATCTCATGGGACAGGCGATCGTCGATCCGGCCGAGCTGCGCAGGTTCGCGGGCAGCCTGCGCAAGTTCAGCGACGAGGTGGTGGCACAGATGCAGATGGTGCAGCGGCAACTCGCGGCCCTGAGCTCCACCTGGCGCGACCAGGAGCAGCAAAAGTTCGCCGAGGAGTTCGAACAGCAGCTCGGCACCTTCAAGCGGTTCGCGGAAGCGACCGGAGAGTACGTTCCCTACCTGATCCGTAAGGCGGAACGGGTCGAGGAGTACCTGCAGCAGCGCTGAGCGACCGCATGTCCGACCAGGCCGACGTCAAATCGATCGACACGCTCGCCTTCGTGAAGGCGGCGTTCGCGGCGTTCGCGCACGAGACCAACCAGGCCGTCTCCGAGTTGGAGATCCAGGGGCAGCGGGCCGTGGACTGGATCACGGTTGATCGGGCCGCCTACTGGAAGGCGGAGATCCGGCGGCGCTCGGATGCCGTCAACAAGGCGATCAAGGACCTGGAGCACTGCCGCACCTTCAAGAAGGTGGGAGACAACACCCCGTCGTGCATCGAGGAGAAGAAGGCGCTGGAGAAGGCCCGCAGGCTGCTGGAGGCGGCGGAACGGAAGGCCGAGGCCGTCCGCCGCTGGACGCCGGTGGTCCTGCAGCAGTTTCGCGAGACGTGCGTGCGGCTGGTGCGGTTTCGCGAGGTGATCGACGTCGATTGCCCGCGGGCCATGGCCCAGCTGGAGAAGATGCTCAAGGCGCTCGACGCCTACCAGACCACGTCGAGCCCGCGATCCTCCGGCGACGCCGGAGACACGGGCGCCCGGGACGTCACCCGTCCGCTGGACGAGCAACCGCCGGCGGCTCCGGCAGCGGCCGGAGCCGCGGCACCGCCGGAGGCGGCGCCATGAAGGTCGGCGATCTCTCCAGCGGGGCCGCGAAGCTGGCCAACGCCCTCAAGCAGCTGAACATCAAGTGGCAGGCCGCGACGGACACCTGGCGGGACGGCCGGGCCCTCGCCTTCCACAAGGACAACATCGACCCGCTCATGCCGGCCGTGAAGGAGACGCTCGACGCTCTCGGCCGGCTCGCCGAGGTCCTCGACCGCGCCGCCCGCGACGTGAGCGAGCACGACGGCGGCTAGCATCATGCGGCCCTGCCGCTCCCCTCTTCCCCCCCTGGATCAGCACCCTTGAGCACCGACGCAGCGGCGGACACCGTCCCCACGCCCAACGCCTACGACCGCGACCTGATTCGCGACCAGCTGGATCGGCTGCGATCGGAGGCGGCGCTGCGGGCGCGGCTCGAGAACGAGATCGCGGCGGAGCACGAAGCGGCGACGGAGCAGGCCCGGGCCGAGGCGGAGGCGGCCTTGGCCGCGACGCGGGCGAAGTCCGCCGCCGACATCGAGGCGACCAGACGCGAGCACGCGGCCAAGGTCCGGGAAGCCGACGCCTACCAGGCGACCAAGCGGAAGGAACTCGACGAGCAGCGAAAGAAGATGACCGCCCAGGTCACCAAGGCCTGCGAGCGCGACGAGCGGCAGGCGAAGGATGACGACCAGTTCGAGGAAATGTCGATCATCGAGAAGCACAAGGAGGATCGCAAGCAGCCGCCCCGACTTTTCGCGCGTGACGAGAAGGAGGTCGCCCGCGCCTTCGGCCAGATCGCCGAAGCGGAGGCCAAGGCGGGCGAGGCGCTCGGCCGGTGCGGCCTGGCGCCCGTGACGGCGGAGGAGGAGGAAAGCACCCCGCCCGCCGGCGCCGACATCCTGGCGGAGGTGGAGACGCTGCGGGCCTCGATCGTGGATCACGCGAAGCGGATCATCGACCTGCCGGCCGCGCGGCAGGCCTTCTCGGGCGGCCTGCAGGGAGCGGCGATCGGCCTCCCGCTGCTCCTGGGCGCCGCCGCGGCCGCCGGCGGCTTTTTCGCGACGCCCGGCGACCTCGGCCTGCGGGCCGGCTTGGCGGCCGGGGCGGCGGCGGTCGTCGCCGGCGGCGGCATCGCCGCCGGGCTGGCCTTCGTCCGTGGCCGACGCCGGGCGGCCCGCGCGGAGCTCGCTGGCCTGCAGGCCGCGCTCGCGGCCGCCGTGACCCGCGCCCGCCGGCTGCAGCCCGCGTGCGGCACGTTCCTCAAGGAGCGACGCGACGAGCAGATGGCCCGGCTGGAGGCCCGCTTCGAGCAGGCGAAGCAGCAGCGACTGGCCAAGGCGGCGGAGCGGCTGGCCGAGATGGTGGCGAAGCGGGACACGACCCTCGCCGAGCTCGAGTCCAAGTACCGGTCGGCATGCGCCGCCTTGGACCAGAAGGTGGCGGCTGCCAAGGAAACCGCGGAGGCGAAGTATCCGCCGCGGGTGGCGGCGCTGGAGACGAGCGGTCGCGAGGACGTGGCCAGGCTGGAGCGGGAGCGGGACGAGCGGCTCGCCGCCGCGGACCGCCGGCGGGACGAGCGGCACCGGGAAATGACCGACCGCTGGCGGGCGGTCCGCGAGCGGGCCGCCGCACTCGCCGCCGAGGCGAACCGCATCGACGCCGCCGCCTTCCGGCCCTGGGACGAACTCGCCCGCGACGACGTGTCGCTGCCCGTGGACGCGCCGCCGGGGCTGCGGTTCGGGGCGCTGGCCCTGTCGCTCGAGAAGGTGCCGGGCGGCGTGTCGGGAGAGGCAGGACTCAACGCCTTCGGCCCGATCGCCTGGACGCAGCCCGCGATCCTCCCGTATCCCGTCCAGGCCTCGCTGCTGGTGAAGACGACGGCCGACCAGCAGGAGACGGCGTCGGCGCTGCTCCAGGCGCTCACGCTGCGGATCGCCACGGGCATCCCGCCGGGCCAGAGCCGGTTCACGATCATCGACCCGCTCGGCCTGGGCAAGCAGTTCGCCGGCTTCATGCACCTCGCCGACTACGACGAGCTGCTCGTCACCAGCCGCATCTGGACGGAGCCGCCGCTCATCGAGCAGAAGCTGGCCGACATCACCGAGCAGATGGAGGTCGTGATCCAGAAATACCTGCGGAACGAGTACGAGTCGATCGGAGCCTACAACGCCGAGGCGGAGGTTCCGGAGCCGTACCGGTTCGTGGTCGTGGCCAACTTCCCCGCCAACTTCACCGAGACCAGCGCCCGCCGCCTGGCGAGCATCGCGGCGTCGGGCGCCCGCTGCGGCGTGTACACGATCGTCTCGGTGGACGCCAAGGCGCAGATGCCGTCCGGCTTCAGCCTCGCCGAGTTGGAACGGCACGCCACCACGCTGACGCTCGCGGACGGCACCTTCACCTGGAGCGACCCCGAGTTCGGCAAGTGGCCGCTGACGGTCGAGCAGCCCCCGGCCGACGACGTGTTCACGCGGATCATCCAGCGGGTGGGCAAGGCCGCCAAGGCCGCGAAGCGGATCGAGGTGCCCTTCGACCGTGTCGCCCCGGCCGAGCAGGACTGGTGGAAGGGGAGCACCGCCGAAGAGGTGCTCGCGCCCCTCGGCCCCGCGGGGGCCAAGAAGCTCCAGTACCTCAAGCTCGGCAAGGGCACGAGCCAGCACTGCCTGATCGCCGGCAAGACGGGCTCCGGCAAGTCCACCCTCATGCACGCGATGATCACGAGCCTCGCGCTGCAGTACAGTCCCAACGAGATCCAGTTCTACCTCATCGACTTCAAGAAGGGCGTCGAGTTCAAGCTCTACGATCACTACAAGCTCCCCCATGCCCGCGTGATCGCGATCGAGAGCGAGCGGGAGTTCGGCCTCTCGGTGATGGAGCAGCTCGACCGCGAGTTGAAGCGGCGCGGCGACCTGTTCCGCGAGCTGTCCGTGCAGAACGTGGCCGGGTTCCGGCAGACGGGCCATCCCGACCCGATGCCGCGGATTTTGCTGCTCATCGACGAGTTCCAGGAAATCTTCGTCGAGGACGACAAGATCGCCCAGGATGCCTCGCTGATCCTCGACCGCCTCGTCCGCCAGGGCCGGGCCTTCGGCATGCACGTGCTCCTCGGCTCCCAGACGCTCGGCGGCTCGTACAGCCTGCCGCGGGCCACGATGGGGCAGATGGCCGTGCGGATCGCGCTGCAGTGCAACGAGGCCGACTCCAGCCTCATCCTCTCGGAGGACAACACCGCCGCCCGGCTGCTGACTCGGCCCGGCGAGGCGATCTACAACGACGCCAACGGCATGGTCGACGGCAACAACCCGTTCCAGGTCGTGTTCCTCAACGACGACCGCCGGGAGCGGTATCTCGGCGCGCTGCGGGAGCTGGCCGACCGCCGCACCGACATTGCGCAGCTACCGCGGATCGTGTTCGACGGCAATCAGGCGGCCGACCCGGCCGGCAATCCGCTGCTCACGGAGCTGCTCGCGTCCGGCACCGTCCACGGCCGCGAGCAGACCGCGCCGCTCGCCTGGCTCGGCGACGCGATCGCCATCAAGGATCCCACGGCGGCCGTCTTCCGCCGCCAGGGCGGCGCCAACCTGCTGATCGTCGGCCAGCGCGAGGACCTGGGTGCCAGTCTGCTGGCGATGGCGATCACCAGCCTGGCCGCCGGCCACGACCCGCATCCGGGGGGCGGCCTGGGCCGGGCCGCCCGGTTCGTGCTCCTGGAGCCGGCGATCGCCGATGAGAAGCCCGACCTGCTGCTGGCGAAGCTGGCCGGGCACCTCCCCCACGAGATCGAGCGCGTCGGCCGGCTGGGCACGGCCGAGGCGCTCGAGGCGCTGGCCATCGAGATTCGCCGGCGGCTCGACGAGCAGATCATCGACGCGGAGGCCGTGTTCGTGGTCGTCCGCGACCTGGGCCGGTTCCGCGAGCTGCGGAAGAGCGACGGCGACTTCGGCTTTTCGATGGGCGACAAGAAGGCGGGCCCCGCGGAGAACTTCCTCACGATCATCAAGGACGGGCCGGCCGTCGGCGTGCACGCGATCATCTGGTGCGACTCGCTGACCAACCTGCAGCGGACCTTCGACCGCAACACGATCAAGGAGTTCGAGCTCCGGGTGCTCTTCCAGATGAGCGGCAACGACTCCAGCCAGCTGGTCGACACTCCCGCGGCCGCCAAGCTCGGCCCGCAGCGGGCGCTGTTCATCCACGAGGAGACCGGCACGCTGGAGAAGTTCCGCCCCTACTCCTTCCCGACGGCGGAGTGGCTCGACGGGGTCGCGGCCGCGATGGCCAAGCGGCCGCAGGGCACCCCGACCCCGCGGGAGCGACCACGGGCACGTCCCGAGGCGACGCCGGCCGACGGCAGCGGCCTGGGCGGTTTCACCGCCTTCGGCGGCGGCG
>JBIPLS010000003.1:0-39609 GCA_044368305.1 Pirellulales bacterium | reverse complement strand
CCAAACGCCCGGAGGCCGCTATGGCTCCTTCTTCACGCCGTCGGTTTCTGGCCGGCTCCGGCCTTGCCGGCGCCGGCTTCTTCGTGGCCGCCGGCAGCCGCCCGGCCTACTCGCAGGCAGCCGTCGAGCGGCCCACAGTGGGCTGCATCGGCGTCGGCGGCAAGGGGGGCAGCGACGCCGACAACGCGGCCCTGTTCGGCGACGTGATCGCCATCTGCGACGTGGACCTGCAGACCCTGGAGAGCAAGGGCCGCGGCGAGCGGTTCCGGGCGGCGGAGCGGTTCACCGACTACCGCGAACTGCTGGCCAAGTACGGCAAGAAGATCGACATCCTCACGATCAGCACGCCCGACCACATGCACGCGGCGATCACGCTCGACGCCATGCGGCAGGGCATCAGCTGCTACACGCAGAAGCCGTTGACCCGCACGATCCACGAGGCCCGCCTCCTCGCGCAGGTGGCGGCGCGGACGGCCGACAAGGGCGTATGCACCCAGATGGGCAACCAGGGCACGGCGCTGCCCGCGTCCCGCGAGGCGATCGCCCAGCTGCGGTCCGGCGTGCTGGGCCCGCTGCGGGAAGTCTACGCCTGGTCGAACCGTCCGATCTGGGCCCAGGGCCCCGGACGGCGCATGTCACTGCGCACGTATCAGGCACAGGCCATGGCCGAGGTCGAGGATACCGAGGCGGCCGACGCCTCGGCCGCGGAGGTGGCGAGGATCGTCGCCGAACTCGTTGACAAGAAGCAGCAAGACATCACGAGGTCGCTCGAGCGGCTCGACTGGAAGAGCTGGCTGGGAGTGGCGCCGTTTCGCGAGTACTGGCCCGGGCTCTACCACGCTTTCCAGCACCGCGGCTGGTGGGACTTCGGCACGGGCGCCCTGGGCGACATGGCTTGCCACATGCTCACGGTGCCCTTCGCAGCCTGCGGACTCCGCGACCCGGTGTCGGTGGTCGCCCGGACCAGCGGTCATGACTTCGACAGTTTCCCGGCGAGTTCCGTCATCAAGTTCGAGTTCCCGGCGACGGCGGAGCGGCCGGCGATCCAGTTCTGGTGGTACGACCGCAAGGGCAACAGGCCGCCGGCCGAGGTGCTCGCCAAGTGGGGCGTCGACAAGTCGTCCGACCGGGGCATCCTTCTCGTCGGCGAGCAGGGCGCCTTCTGGTCGCACGACGACTATTGCTCGAACTACGATCTGCGCGGCGTGGCGAAGGGAAAGGTCGATTTCGAGCCGGCGACGGATACCGGCAAGGGATTCGACGCCGACAACATGTTCGAGCTGTTCCGGGCGAAGCAGGCCGGCGATCCACGCATCGCCCAATCGAACTTCGTGGACCGCGCCGGGCCGCTCACCGAGACGATCCTGCTGGGCAACCTGGCCGTCTGGGCCGCCGCACAGGGCGGCCCCGGCGGGACGCTCGGCGACTGGGGCGAGAAGGTGGAGTGGGACGCGGGCAACCTCCGCGTCACGAACCTCGCCGCGCTGCGAACGCCCGGCGTGGCCAATCTGATCAAGCCCACGTATCCCGCCGGCTACACGCTCGACGCCTGACACCTTGCCCCGGAGGAACCCCATGCCGCACACCAGATTCCCGGTGATCCCGCCCTCGTGGGTATGCCTGGTGGCACTGCTCTGTGCCGTGCCACGGCCGGCCGCCGCGGCCGACGACAAGGCGATCGTCGCTCGGCTGGAATCGCTGGGGGCGAAGGTGGAACTGGCTTCCGACGACACCGGTCGCGTCACCGGCGTCGTGATCGCCAACGGGGCCAGGGTGACCCCCGCGGACGTCGCCGCCTGCGGCCGACTGGCCGGCCTGCGCACGCTGCAGGTCTCGGATTGCCGCGGCCTCGACGACGAGACGGTCCGCGCGCTGGTCGGCCTGCAGCACCTCGAGACGCTGGACATCGTCAACAGCGCGATCACCGACGCGGCGGTGGAGACGATCGCCACGGCCTTCCCGGGCCTCGTCGACCTCGACCTGTCCTCGAACGCGAACGTCACGGGCCAGGCGCTCAAGTGGATCTCCCGCCTCGAGAAGTTGCAGCGGCTGGGGCTCATGCAAAACCGCTTCAACGACATCAACACGCGGCGGCTCGTCAAGCTGCAGGCCCTGCAGAGCGTCGACCTGCGGGGAAACATGGAGGCCGGCGACCTGACGCTCGGCGTGCTCGGCACACTGCCGCACCTGCGGGCCCTCAAGCACCGCAGCACGACCGTCACTGACGACGGCATCGAGCGGCTGGCCGCGAGCCCGTCGCTCGTCTCGCTGCTGGCCCAGGATTTCGCGATCACCAGCGCCGCAGGCCCGGCCCTGGGGCGGATCCGCACGCTGGAGTCGCTGGAGATCTTCCGCTGCCAGGGATTCGGCTCCGCGGGGGTGACGGCGCTGGCGCCGCTCAAGAAGCTGGTCCGGCTCACGCTCCGCGATCTGCCCGACGTGGACGACGCCGGCCTCGCCGTGCTCGCCGACCTGCCGGCGATCGAGCGGCTGTATCTGCACGAACTCGGCTCGGTCGGCGACGCGGGACTGGCCCACCTGGCCGCGGCCAAGCGGCTGGAGGTGCTCGACGTGTGGCGGCTGCCGAAGATGACCGATGCGACCGTGGCCCTGATCGCCGCCCTGCCGAACCTTCAGGAGCTGTCGATCCGGGAAACGGGCGTCTCGGCCGCGTGCCTCGACCGCATCGCGGAGATGCCGAGACTCCATTCGCTCACGTTCCAGGACAACGGGCCGATCCCGGAAGCGGTCCGGGCCAAGCTCGCCGGCCGGAAGTGGAAGAAGCTGGACCTCGGGCCCGCCCGTTAGCACTCCTTGGGCCGCGGGCCGCCGGGGCCGGGAATGGCCAGGCCCGGCAGCACCACCGAACGGCCCAGGAGTTTCATCGCCAGAAGCTCGTCCTTGATCGCCAGCCGGCGGACGTTCATGCACCACGCCCGGAATTTGTTCCCGAGAATTATGGTCCATCAGGGATTTCCGTGGGCCATCACGTTGAATACGCCACCCGTGTGATCTGGGCGGCTTCCCGCGAACAGCCCCGCGGACCCCCCGGCTCGCGCAGGGGGCTTCATAGGGGCGTGGCCACGTGCCGGTTTATGAAGCCTCGGGCGCCAAGCCCGAGGACGGCGGACCCACGGAAAACCCCGATGAACCGAAATTATTTTCGGCCGGCGGATCCGCGCTGTCGCGTGGGGTGAAGTCGTGTCCGGGTGGGCGTTTCCGACAGCGGCCGCCAGCCGCGCGGGCAAACGCCCTCGTTTTTCAGGGTGGCTAACGGGACTCGAACCCGCGACCCTCGGTACCACAAACCGATGCTCTAACCAACTGAGCTATAGCCACCGCGATACGGCGGCCGCCCGGCCGCCGTGAACAAACGGATCATACCACGCCCCCCGGCGCCATCTACTCCGGCCGCCGGGAGTCGATCACGATCGTCACCGGGCCGTCGTTCACCAGCCGCACCTGCATGTCGGCGGCGAACACACCACGGGCGGGAGGCCGCCCCGTCGCGGCGCCGACCGCGGCGCAGAACTTCTCGTACAGCGGCACCGCCTCCCCCGGCGGGGCCGCCCGCATGAAACTCGGCCGGTTCCCCCTCTTCGTGCTGGCGTGCAGGGTGAACTGGCTAACCACGAGCACCTCGCCGCCGATCTCGCGAACGTCGCGGTTCATCCTGCCCGCGTCGTCGGCGAAGATCCGCAGGGTGGCGATCTTTCCGGCCAGCCAATCGGCGTCTGCCTCGCCGTCACCCGCCTCCACGCCCACGAGGACGACCAGGCCCGGGCCGATCCCGGCCGCCGCCGCGCCGGCGATTTCCACTTCGGCCTCCCGCACCCGCTGCACGACCACTCGCATGGCCCGTCAGTGTAGCGGCCGCCTCGGCCGACGGTCCGTCACGGGAAGAAAAAGGTGACCCGTGTCAGTCGGTCTTGGCGACGACCCGGCCGCGGTCGAACCCGGAGCCGTCGGCGCCACCGGGCGCCTCCACGGTGATCGCCAGCATCGTCGGCGCCTGCACGAAACCGCGTGGCAGGATCGGCACCACCACTTCGCCATCCTCGCTGGCGATGTCGAACAAGCCGCCGGGCAGGGGCGTGCCGCGCGAGCCGTCGATGATCCAGATCTGATACCGGCTGCGAGCCGGGTCGTTCTTCATCAGGCCGCGGATCCGCAGGAAGCCGCGCTGCCGCGAGGGGCTCCACACCACGTCGACCAGGGCCCGCGCGTCATCCGGCTCGCCACCGCCGGCGGCGCAGTCGAGCCGCACCACGTCCTGGACATTTTCGAGGAGTTCCTCCCGCTGCACGGCCGGCGTCGAGCCGCCCCGCACCGCGACGGCAGGCGGATCCGATGGCGCGACCGGCGGCGAGGCTTCCTCGCTCCGGCGGCCGACCATCAGCAGCAATCCGGCGGCCGTCGCCAGCGACGCCATGGCCGCCGTCACGATGCCCCGGGCGAGCAGCGGCGTCTTCGGCACGGAGCGGAACCGCCGGGCGTCGTCCTGCAGCCGCGCCTTCAGGCCGGGCGGAGGATCGACGCCCGCCCCCGCCGCCGTCGCCACGGCCACGGCGGCGGCGATCCACTCGAGGCCGGCCTCGTCGGCGACCGGATGGTCGCGCAGCAGGCCGTCGAGTTCGCGCCGCTCGGCGTCGTCGAGACCGAACACGGCCCGGTCGGCCAGCAGTTCGAGCAACCGTTCCGGCACGTGCCGGGGCCGATGGACTTCGTCGTGCATGTCATTTCCCGTGGTCATGGGGTCGCCACCTCGATTGACTGACGTGTCTCCTGGACGAGTTCCCGCAGGCGGATGAGGCCGCGCCGGGCGAGTGACTTGACGGTGCCCACGGGGATCCCCATCCGTTCCGCGATGGCTGGCTGCGACAGGCCCGCGCCGATCGCGAGTTCCAGGACCTGCCGCTCCTCGGGCCGCAGCCGGCCGAGGAGCCGCCGGATGCCGTCGGCCTCGTCGGCCGTGTCGATGGTATCGATGGCGGCGCCGGAGGCGGTCGCCGGCACATCGGCCAGCGACTGCACGGACGCGAAGCCAGGGCGGCATGCCCGGCGGCGGTGCCTGTCGATGAGCCTACGTCGCGCGAGCAGCGCCACGAAAGTCGCCTCCGACGACGTGGCCGGATCGAACCGCGACGCGTGCTTCCAGACGTCGATGAACACCTCCTGGACTCCCTCTTCCGCGTCTTCCCGGCCCGGCGACATTCTCGTCGCCAAGGCCCATACGAGACCTGTGAACTCCGCGATGCATGCCTCCATCGCCCCCGGCCGTCCGGCGGCGACATCCGCGAGGATTCCGGTACGGCTCATGGCTCGGCTGGCACTTCCGCGGGGGTCGAGGTCGTTGGATCCCGAGCATATCCCGCCCGGCGAGCCGCCGAAGCCGCGCCGGACACCCATGGATTCGCACGGCGGCCGCCGGCGGATGCATCCCGGAGCGGGAAAAGTGCCACCGGGGCCGGAAATGCCGTTCCCCCGGCCGCCCGAACTCGCTCCAATCGCTGAAAATCGGCCTCCAGAACACCCTATGCCCCCGACGATCACCACCGCCGCCGTCTCCGGAAACCGCGGCTGCATCGCGGACGTGGCGCTCGTCGCCCGGGAACTGCCCCTGTTTCCCGTGGATCGGGTGCTGCGGCTGGGGGCCGTCGCCGATGCCCGGGCCGCCGCCGCCGTGCGGATTGGCTGGACGGCCCTGTTCCTCAAGGCCTACGGGCTGGTGGCCCGGGAGATGCCGGTGCTGCGCACCTGGTTCATCCGCGGCCTGCGGCCCCGGCTGGCGACATCGAGCGAGAGCGTGGCCACGCTGGCCGTGAACCGCATCGAGGGCCCCGACGAGCGGCTGTGCTTCGCCCGTCTGCCACAGCCCGACGCGCTGCCGCTCGCCGACATCCAGGCGTTCGTCACCGCCTGCTCGACCCGGCCCGTCGTGGACACGTTCAAGCGGCAGTTGCAGCTCGAGCGCATGCCGGGGCCGATCCGCCGGGCGATCCTCCGCTGGAACCTCGACTCCGCCTCCCCCAAGCGGCCGTCGCGAATCGGCACGTTCAGCCTCTCCACGCTCGCGGGCCAGCAGGCCTGCAACCGCTTTCATCCCACGCTCTGCACGACGAGCCTCGCCCCCGGGCCGCTGGAGCCGGACGGTCGCTGCCTCGTCACCCTGATCGCCGATCACCGCGTGATCGACGGCGCGGCGGTGGCCCGGGCTCTCGAGCGGCTGGAGGCGACGCTCACGGGCGTCGTGGCCGCTGAACTCACGGCGCTTCGGGCTCGCTCCTGCGGCCCGCGTGCAGACGCCGCCTGATCTCCGCGAGCCGCTCGCCGAGATCCCGCTCCAGCCCCCGGTCGGTCGGCTCGTAATACCGCTTCTCCACGCCGAGGTAGTCCTGGGCGGCGATGCCGTCGGGAGCCTCGTGGGAGTACTCGTAGCCTTGGCCGTGACCGAGCCGCCTGGCGCCGGCGTAGTGCTTGTCCTGCAAGTGCCGCGGCACGGGGATCACGGCCTGCTCGCGGACGTCCCGGCGGGCCGCGCCGATCGCCAACGTGCAGGCATTGCTCTTGGGGGCGAGCGCCAGATACGTCACCGCCTGGGCGAGCGTGAGCTGGCACTCCGGCAGACCGACGAACTCGGTGGCCTGCATCGCGGCGACGGCGATCACCAGCGCCCGCGGGTCGGCGTTGCCGACGTCCTCGCTGGCGAGGATCACGAGCCGGCGGGCCAGAAACCGCACGTCCTCGCCCCCCTCCAGCATCCGGGCCAGCCAGTACAGCCCCGCATCGGCGTCGCTGCCGCGGATGCTCTTGATGAGGGCGCTGGCGCAGTCGTAGTGCGTGTCGCCCGCGTCGTACCGCAGCGCCTTGCGCTGCACGCTCTCGTGGGCCAGTTCCAGCGTGAAGACCAGCGGCCGCGCGGCGGTCGAGAGCACGCCCACCTCCAGGCCGCCCAGCGCCCGACGGGCGTCGCCATCGGCGGTCGCGACGAGAAAGTCACGGGCGGCGGGCAGGAGCGTGACCTGCTCGGCGCCGAGGCCGTGCTCCCGGTCGGCGACCGCACGGTCGAGAATCGTGGCGACGTCGGCGGCGGACAGGCTCTCCAATTCGAAGATCCGGCTGCGGCTGACGAGGGCCGACGTCAGGGCGAAGAACGGGTTGTGGGTGGTCGCGCCGATGAGGGCGATCACGCCGCTCTCCACGTCGGGCAGGAGCACGTCCTGCTGCGTCTTGTTGAAGCGGTGAATCTCGTCGATGAACAGGCAGGTCCGCTGGCCGTCGTCCTCGAGCCGGCGGCGGGCCGCATCGAGCACGTCGCGGACGTCCTTCACGCCCGCCGCCGTCGCCGACAGCTCGACGAATCGGCGCCGGGTCTCGTGGGCAATGATCTCGGCGAGCGTCGTCTTGCCGACGCCCGGCGGCCCGTAGAGGATCACCGAGCCGAGACGGTCGGCCTCGATGAGCCTGCGCAGGAGCCTGCCCGGGCCGACGATCTTCTCCTGGCCGACGTAATCGGCGAGCCGCCGCGGCCGCATCCGCGCGGCCAGCGGCGCCGCCCGGGCGACGTTCGCGGCGCGTGACGCGGAGAACAGGTCGGCCATGGAGCGGATCCCGACGCGGAGGTTCAGCGGCCCGCGGGCGGGGCGAGGACCGCGAACGGCACCCGCTCCGCGTGGACGACGGCGGCCTGCTCGTCGCGGATCGCCAGCGTGACCGTCGGGGTGGCGGCGTCCCAGTCGATCTCGATGGTGCCGAAGTTGATCGCGCCGTACCGCGGGCCGACGCGGTGCCGGTTCGGCTCGTCGTCCCTGACCCCTCTGGACTGGTTGAAGCTGCTGGCGGTGAGGTCGAACAGCGGATAGTCGATCCCGTCGTCGCCCGGGGGGACGCGGCTGATCTCGGCGGCATGCCGGTCGCCGCTGACGACGATCAGGCCCCGCGCGGCCGAGTCGCGCAGGGCCTTGAACAGCCGGGCCCGCTCCCGGGGGAAGTTGCCCCAGTGCTCGAAGCGATGCTCCGTCGCGGCGACCTGGATGCTCGAGAGCACGATCCGCAGTTCGGCCGGCTCCCGGAGGGCGCCGGCGAGCCAGGCCCACTGTTCCTCCCCGAGCACGGCCTGCTGCGGGTCTTCGGAGGGGACGTAGTGTCCCTTTCCCTTGACCCGCTCCGCACGCGGCAGCGTCGCCAACGACGAGCGGTGGTAGCGGGTGTCGAGACAGATGAACTGCACCCGCTTCCCCGGCGGGCCGACCGTGACCGCCCGAAAGATCCCCTCCTGTTTCCGCAGCGGCGAGTCGACGGCCACACCGAAGAAGTCGAGGAACTCCTGCTGCGACTCGCGGCGTCGCGGATACTCCCGCCCGGCGTCGTTGGCGCCGTAGTCGTGGTCGTCCCAGACGGCGACGAGCGGCGCCTTGGCCCGTACGGCCGCGAAGCCCGCGTTCGCGGCGAGTCGGCCGTACTTCTCGCGCAGGACCGCCATGTCCTCCGTGTCGCCGTAGATGGTGTCGCCGAGGAGAAGGAGCACCTCGGGCCCGAAGGCCGCCACGCCGGCCCAAATCGGCTGTGGCCGGTCCTGGCGGATGCAGGAACCGGCGGCGATCCGCGTGATCGGCCGGGCGGGGTCGAGTTCCACCGCCCGGGCTCGGCTGGCCGCAACACCGGCGAGCAAGACGGAGAGCAGGCCGCGGACAAGGACCGTCGCCGCACGGTGCGGCGACCGCCGACCGGGTGGCCGGGTGGACGCAGGCCACGGCGGGGTTTGGCCACGGACCACGCGCGACATCAGCCGGCCCATACGAACTCCACCGCGGCGTCGATCTCCGGGTGCAGGCTCGCGTGCACCGGGCAGGAGTGGGCCGCCTTCTCGAGCGCGGCCCGCTCGGGGTGATCCGGCGGCAGCGGCACCGTGATCCGGGTGCGGAGTGCGGCGATCCGGCGCGGGGGCTGTTTCGTCATCTCCTTGATGGTCTCGGCCTTCATGCCCGTGAGGTCGATCCCGTGCCGCTCGGCCACGATTCCCATGACCGTCATCATGCAGGCGCCCAGCGCCGTGGCCACCAGATCGGTCGGCGAAAAACTCTCCCCCTTGCCGTGGTTGTCCACCGGCGCGTCGGTGACGAGCGCGGTGCCGGAAGGGCCGTGGACGGCGCGGCAGCGGAGGCCGCCGTCGTAGGTGCTGGTGAGGCTGACCATGAAAAGCGGGATCTCCGGTCGCACGCGGGTCGGGAGCCTATAACTAGTTCGGCAATTTACCCGATTTTCACGGCTGGCACCGGTTCATGGGATTCCGCTCTCTCCGCGACTGCGTCGATGCCCTCGTGGCCGGGCGGCAGGCGGTGGTCGTCGATGCCCCCGTCGATCCGCACCTGGAAATCGCCGAGATCCAGCGCCGGCTGTTCCGGGCCGCCGGCCCGGCGGTGCTGTTCACGCGGCCCACGGGATCCACCTTCCCGGTGCTCGTCAATCTCTACGGCACGCGGTCCCGGATCGAACGGATCTTTGCCGACACCCTGGACCGCGTCCGGCGGCTGGTGGAGCTCAAGATCGACCCCACGGCCGCCCTGCGGCATCCCCTCCGCTACTGGCGGGCGCCCCTCGACGGCCTGACCACGCTGCCCAGGCGGGTCCGCACCGGCCCGGTGCTCGCGCGGACCATCCCGCTCTCGCGACTGCCGCAGGTCGTGTCGTGGCCGGGCGACGGCGGCCCCTTCGTCACGCTGCCGTGCGTCTACACGGAGGATCCCGACCGGCCGGGCACGCGGCGGTCGAACCTCGGCATGTACCGCGTACAGCTGGCCGGCAACGCCTACGAGGTCGACCGCGAGGTGGGCCTCCACTACCAGCTCCACCGCGGCATCGGCCTGCACCACGCCGCGGCCCTGCGCCGGGGCGAGCCCCTGAAGGTGAACGTGTTCGTCGGCGGCTCGCCGGCCATGGCCGTCTCGGCCGTGATGCCGCTACCCGAGGGACTGCCGGAGCTGACGTTCGCCGGCGCGCTCGCGGGCCACCGCATCCCGATGATCGCCCGCCGCGACCGGCCCGCGATCTACGCCGACGCCGACTTCGTGATCGAGGGCACGGTGATGCCCGGGGAGACCAAGCCCGAAGGGCCGTTCGGCGACCACCTGGGCTACTACGCCCGCCGGCACGAGTTCCCCGTGATGCGGGTGGATCAGGTCTGGCACCGCCCGGGGGCGATCTGGCCGGTGACGGTCGTCGGCCGCCCGCCCCAGGAGGACACGCTCTTCGGCTGGCTCGTCCACGAACTCACCGGCCCGGTCATCCCCACGGTCCTGCCGGGCGTGTCGAGCGTCCACGCCGTCGATGCCTCGGGCGTCCACCCGCTCCTGCTCGCCGTGGGCAGCGAGCGATACCTGCCTTGGAAGGCATCGGGCCGGCCCGCGGAACTGCTCACGCAGGCCGCGGCGATCCTCGGGCAGGGGCAGCTCTCGCTCGCCAAGTATCTGTTCATCGTCGCCGGCGGCGACGCCCCGGGGCTCGACGCCCACGAGATCCAGCCGTTTCTGGAATGGCTGCTCGCCCGGGCCGACTGGCGGCGGGACTGCCACTTCCACACCGAGACCACCATCGACACGCTCGACTACTCCGGGACCGGCTTCAACGCGGGCTCCAAGCTCGTCGTCGCCGCCCGTGGCCCGGCCATCCGCGAACTGCCCGGCACGCTCCCCGCCGGCCTCGAATTGCCGGCCGGATTCCCGGATGCCCGCGTCTGCCTGCCGGGCGTGGTCGCCGTGGCCGGCCCGCGGATCGAGCCGCAGCCATCGCTCGCCGCGGAAGGCGACGCCGCGATCTGGGCGCAGGCCGCCACCGCCCCATGGTCAGCCGACATCGAGCGGTTCTGTGCCGCCGTCGGCCCCGAACATCCGCTGCGGGCCTTCCCGCTCGTCGTCGTCGTGGACGACGCTGCCTTTGCGGCCGCGAGCCTGGAAAACTTCCTCTGGGTGACGTTCACGCGGTCGAACCCGGCCGCCGACGTCCACGGCGTGGAGGCCTTCACGCACCAGAAGCACTGGGGCTGTCGCGGCCCGCTCGTCATCGACGCCCGGCTCAAGCCGCACCACGCGCCGCCCTGCGAGGAGGATCCGGCCGTCACGACCCGCGTCGACGAACTCTGCCGGCGGGGCGGCCCGCTGGCGGGACTCGGACTCTGAACCCCGCCCATCCCCCGGCTGGCGCCGGGGGCTTCATGACGCGTGCCGGGCCACCACCGTAAAGCCCCGAACGCCAAGCCCACCAGCGCCCATAAAGCCCCGGGCGCCAAGCCCGGGGACTCCGGGCGCGAAAGCCGTCACACCATCCACACCGCGCCCAGCCCTCGGCTGGCGCCAGGGCCTTCTTGAACGCGATCGTCAGGCCGTGATGCTGGCGATGCGGACCTTCGTGGCCAGCGACCGATGCCCCGTGCGGCGGCGGTAGTTCTTCCGCCGCTTGAACTTCTGCACGTAGATCTTCTCGCCCTGCACGAGGCCGAGCACTTCGGCCTTCACCTTGGCCCCCTTCACCTTAGGCTTGCCGAGGGTGAGCTGGCCGGCCTTGCTGACCGCGAGCACGTCGTCGAACACCACCTCGCTGCCCGCCGGCAGCGGCGTGCCGTCATCCTGGTGGCGGAAGTCGATCTCCAGTTCCTGCCCTTCGCGGACCATGTACTGCCGGCCGCCGTCCACGACGACGGCGTATGCGTGGCCCGCGCCCTGCATGCTGGCGGCGGTCGAGGCGGGGGAGGCGGCCTTGGCCATGGCGGAAATCCGTGGGGCGGTGTCTGGGGCTGGAAAACCGAGCCTCAGACACTACCACGGGACGCATGCGGGGTCGAGAGGGGGCGAAATCCTACGGGAACCGCACGCTGCGGCCGCTGGAGTCCCAGGCCTCGAAGACGAGGTGCTCCGGCGACACGCCGTCCCGGCCGTCGACGTGGAGCTGGATGTGGGTCTCGTCCTCGAACTGCGTGATCTCGCGCCGCTTGCGGTTGTTGATCCAGGTCGCCACCTCGTCGTGCACGGTGACGTTGAGCCGCGCCACGTCGTCGCGGGCGGCGGACAGCTGCAGCGTCCGCATCACCTCGATCGCCATGCTCTCCGCCGTCTTCACCGTGCCGGTGCCGCTGCAGGTGGGGCAGTCGCGGAAGATGCTCTTGCGGAGCGAGGGCCGGATCCGCTGCCGCGTCATCTCGACGAGGCCGAAGGGGCTCGTCCGCAGGATCTTCGTCCGCGCCCGGTCCCGCTTCATCGCCTCGTGGAGCGCCTTCTCCACGCCGCGGCGATACTTCTCCTTCCGCATGTCGATGAAGTCGTTGACGATCACGCCGCCGAGGTCCCGGAGCCGCAGCTGCCGGGCGATCTCCTTGGCCGCGATCAGGTTCATCTGGTAGGCGTTCTCCTCCGCGCTCTTCTCGGTGCGAAAGGATCCCGAGTTGACGTCGATGGCCACCAGGGCCTCGGTCTGGTCGATGACGATCGACCCGCCGCCCTTGAGGGGCACCTTCCGCTGGTACATCTTCCCGATCTCCTCCTCCAGCCCGTAGCGGTGGAAGAGCGGCTCCTTGCCCTCGTAGAGCTGGAGCCGATCCGCGTAGGCGGGCATCACCAGATCGAGGAACTCCCGGGCCCGTTCGTAGGCCGCCTGGTCATCGATCAGGATCCGCCCCACGTCCGCGGTGAACATGTCGCGGATCGTGCGGATGATCATGTCGCTTTCCTGGTAGATGTCGATCGGCGCGGAGTACTTCCGCATCCGCCGCACGATGCTCCTCCAGAGATTGAGGAGATAGGCCATGTCGCGGGCCATCTCCGATTTGGTCCGCTCGGTGCCGGCGGTCCGCACCACGAAGCCCACTCCCTTGGGCGGCTGGAGGTCGAGCATCACCTCGCGGAGCACGCGGCGGTCGCGCTCGTCGTCGATCTTCTTGGAGATGCCCACGCGACCCAGCGGGGGCATGAGCACCAGGTACCGGCCGGGGATCGAGATGTAGGTGGACAGCGTCGGCCCCTTGGTGCCGAACCCCTCCTTGATGACCTGCACGAGCACCTCGTCGCCGCGGCGGAGGATGTCCTGGATGGGGGGTTTCACCCGCGGCCGGTCGCCGATCCGCGGCTTGCGCCGCGTGGCCGTGCGGCCTCCGGCCTCGCCCCCCTCGGCGGCCTCGCCGGCGCGGGCGGGCGGCTCCGCGTCGAAGGCCTTCTCGGGATCGAGCCCGCCCTGCCGGTAGTACTGCGGTTCCACGTCGCTGATGTGGAGGAAGCCGTTGCGGCCCACGCCGAAATCGACGAACGCGGCCTGGATCGAGGGCTCGATGTTGACGATTCGGCCCTTGTAGATGTTGCCGACGAGGTTGTCCTGGCTGGTCCGCTCCACGTAGAGCTCCTCCAGCACGCCGTCTTCCATGATCGCGATCCGGCATTCCTCCGGCTGCGAGACGTTGATGAGCATTTCCTGTTTCATTCCGGGCTCCCTTTCCTGGTTGCGGGCCGCGTCAGGCGACCGTCTGGGCGAGCAGCCGATTCATCTGGTCGCGCAGGTAGGCCTTGACCTCCCGCGCACAGTCCATCGTCAGCGCCTTCTCCGCGATCAGGCGGCAGTCGGCGACCGAAACGCTTCGGCACACCTGCTTCACCTCCGGGATGGCGCTGGCCGGCACGCTGAGCTGCCGCAGCCCCAGTCCCAGAAGCAGCTGCGTGAACATCACGCTGCCACTCATCTGACCGCACACATTGGCCGGCACGCCGGCCTCCCGCGCCACGTCCAGCGAGCGGCTGAGCAGCCGCAGGACCGCCGGATCGCAGGCGTTGTACAGTTCCGCCACCTCCTTGTTGCCCCGATCGACCGCCAGGGTGTACTGGATCAGGTCGTTGGTGCCGATGGACACGAAGTCCACCTCCTTGACGAACGCGTCGAGCATCATCACCGCAGCCGGCGTCTCCACCATCATCCCCACCGGCATCTTGGGATTGAACGCGATGCCGTGCTCGGCGAGGTCCTCCATCACGTCCGCCAGCACCATCCGCGCCTGCCGCAATTCGACGATCGTGGAGACGAGCGGGAACATCACCCGCACGTCCCCGAGGGCGCTGGCCCGGAGGATGGCCCGCAACTGGGTGCGGAAGATCGGCAGCTGGCGCAGGGAAAGGCGGATGCTCCGCAGGCCGAGGCAGGGGTTCCGCTCCTCCTCCGGCCGCGTCTCGGTGAGCATCTTGTCCGCGCCCAGATCGAGCGTGCGGATCACGACCGGCCGCCCCGCCATCGCCTCGACCACGGAGCGATAGGCCGCGAAGTGGTCCTCCTCGGTCGGCTCCCGGCGGCTCGTCAGGTAGAGGAACTCCGTGCGGTAGAGGCCGATGCCGTCGCAGCCCCGGGCCAGGCAGTGCTCGGCCTCGTCGGGAAACTCGATGTTGCCCGTGATCTGCACCCGCACCCCGTCGGTCGTCTCGGCCGGCAGATCCCGCAACTCCCCGAGGCGGGCGGCAACGCTCTCGGCGGCTTCGGCCTCCTGCCGGTAGCGGGCGATCGTCTCCTCGTCGGGCTGGAGGATCACCAGCCCCTGGTTGCCGTCGAGGATCACCGGCTCCCCGCCCGAAACGTCGGCCAGAAACGGCCCGATGCCGACCACGGCCGGGATTTCCAGCCCCTCGGCCACGATCGCGGTGTGGCTGCCGGGGCCGCCGAGCTCCGTGGCGAAGCCCTTCACGAGGCGGCGGTCGAGGTTCGCCGTTTCGCTGGGCGTGAGGTTGTGCGCGAGCACCACCACCGGCTGCGAAATCGAGGCCAGCGTCTCGCGGCGCTGCCCGAGCAGGGCGCGGAGCAGGCTCTTTTCCACGTCGTAGATGTCGTGGGCCCGCTGGGCGATGTGGTTGTCGAGGTTCTGGAACGCCTTGGCGTAGCGGCGCAGCGTGCGGCTCACGGCATACTCGGGCCACCAATTCCGGTCGCGGACGGCGGCGGTCAGCTCCTGCTGCAGCCGCTCGTCGTGCAGCATCGCCAGATGGGCCTCGAAGATGGCGGCGTACTGGTCGCCGAGCTCGGAGCGGATGGCATCGCGGTTCCGCTCCATCTCGCGGGTGGCCTCGGCCACGGCCGTCGCCAGCCGGGCGAGCTCCGTATCCACGGCGCTCCGCTCCACGAACCGCCGCGGGATGCGGAATCCCTCGGCGTCGAGGACGAGCGCCTCGCCGATCGTGACGCCGGGCGAGACGGCGATTCCCTGGAGTTTCAGCATGGCGGGCGGCTCCGTCCGCAGGCTGCGACGACCGTCCGGGGGCTCGCGACGGCCCGCCGCGGCAGCGGCGGCGTGCGATCCGCAATCCCGGGGTCTCGCGCCAGGCGGCCGGCA
This sequence comes from Pirellulales bacterium, assembly GCA_044368305.1. GTDB lineage: Bacteria > Planctomycetota > Planctomycetia > Pirellulales > UBA1268 > QWPN01. The sequence goes on along the minus strand of JBIPLS010000003.1, from coordinate 24,263 downwards.
GCAGCTCCTCGTATCGTTGTTCGTAAGACCTCGCGACCGCGGGCCGTGGCCGGCCCCGACTCGCCCGCGAGCATCAGGATCGTCGATCGTCGTGTTCGTTGAATCTGCTTTCGAAGAGGCTGCCGATGGCCTCGAGCGCCTGGTTCGCGTCGGGCCCCGTCGCCTCCACCACCAGCCGCGTGCCGGCCTCGGCCGCCAGCGTGAGCACCTCGAGGATGCTCTTGCCGTCGACCCGCTGGGCATCGGCGACCAGCTCGATCCGCGATTGCCACTTGCGGGCCTCGCGGGCGAGCATGTCGGCCGGCCGCGCGTGCAGACCCTGGCTGTTGGCGACCACCACTTCCCGCGTCAGCGTCTCCTGGCCCAGGTTTTCGTGGCCCACGGCATCCTGACTCATCGCTTCCTCACGAGGCCACGCCATGGCTGTCGGCCTCTTCCAGCAACGCCTGAATCTCCACCGGGCCCTTCGCCGCCTTGAGCATCCGGCAAAAGGCGTCGTCCCGCAGTTGTCGCGAGATGTTCTCCAGGGCCCGCAGGTGGTCCCCGGGTCGATCCGGCGGCGACACCAGCAGGAAGAACAACTGCACCGGGTCGCCGTCGAGGCTCTCGAAATCGATGCCCGCGGGGCTGACCGCGACCGTGCCCACCAAGCGGCTGACGCTCGGGTGCTTGGTGTGGGGCACGGCCACGCCGCGTCCGATGCCGGTGCTGCCCAGATCCTCGCGCTTCATGATCGCCTTGACGATGCTCTCCAGGTCGCCGGCGGCGATCCGGCCCGCATCGACCAGAGCCTGGGCCATCTCCCGGATCACGCCCTCCTTGGAGGAGGCCGTGACGTGGGAACGGATGGCGTCTGGGGCCACGAAATCGGAAAACTTCATGCGTCGAGCGGTCCCGCGGAGGTGCGTGTCGGTGGTGGTTGGTCAGGCGTGGCGGTGCGACTGCACGTGCTTGTGGTCGCGGACCTTTTCCTTGTGCTTGCGGAGCTGCTGCTCCATCTTCTGCACGGCCCCGTCCACGCTGCGCCACAGCTGGGCGGCGTGCTCGTGGCTGACGAGGTCGTGGAAGTGCTCGGCCTTGGCGACGATCTCCACGGCCGGCAGATCCCGGTCCTGCAGGTCCACGGTGACTTCCAGCGACGTCAGCCGGTCGAAGTACCGCTTCAGCCGCGACACCTTGGTCGCGATCTTCGACTGCGACGCCGGACTCAGGCTGCCGTGCCTGGCGGAAACGTTGATTTGCACGCTGAAGGTCCCCCTGGATCCTGCGGGTTGCGAAACCTGGTGCCGGGGCTGCGGACGGGTCGTCGGGGGCGGCGGGCACCGCAGCCGGCGGCCCGCGGGCCGTGAATCCGGAGCATATCACCCGCCCGACTCCCCCGACAAACGCCGGGCCGATTCGCCGGGCGCAGGCGCGGAATCATGGCACCGGCGCGGCCGCCGCCCTGCGGATGCGACCTGCGGTGAGCTGGCTGCGCCACCACGCGACGCCGTCGCGGCGCGCGTCCTCGGGCCGATCGGCCAGATAGCGGATCCGATCGACGGCGGGCGGGGCGGTGATCGCAAGCAGCTGGCGGATCGCGAGCCTGCGGAGCACCAGTTCCGGCGCTTCGAGCGCGGCGACGAGTTGCTCGTCGCCGCCGGCGGCCAGCGCCTCGTCGTCGACGCCCCGGGCGAGCGCGAGGAGTTCCGCCCCCTTGCCTGCCGGGCCGTGGGCTTCGCACGCCTTGCCGAATTGTGCGGCCGCGTTGACGCCGCGTGCCAAGGCGAGCGGCACCGTCATGTCGACCAGTCGGGACCACTGGCCCTCCTGCAACCGCCGATCGGCCGTTTCGGCGGAGAGCAGGCCCACGAGTTCGTCGTAGTCGCCGAGCAGCGCGAGCGTGGCCGCCGCCGCCATGCGGTTCTCCGACCGCGAGTCTTTGGCCAGTTCCCGCAGGCCCTTCTCCAGCGGCTCGACCGCCGCCTTGGCCGCCAGCGCCGCGGCCGCCCCCTGCTCCAGACGACGCTCCGGCAGGGTGGGTGCGGCCAGCCACACGGGCGGGCCGCCGCTGGCCTGCACCACCACGCCGGCCGGATCGAGGCTGTCCCACACCAGCTTCCTGCCGGCCTCGAGCTGCGTCTCTGCGTCCATGCCTGTCAGGGGCTGCGTGGCGGCCGACCCGTCGGCCTGCGACTGCCGCCAGGCGATGCCCGACTTGATGGTGGCGACCGTGGCCCGCACCCGGGACGGCGTCGCCGCCGCCTCCGTTCCCGCGGCCCGCTCGAGCGTTACCTCCACGCACAGCGGTTCGCGCAGCCCGTCGGTGACCACGCCCACGAGGTCGCCGGCCGTGATCCCCAACCGCGGTCGTGCCGCATTCGACCGCACCACCGCGCGGCCGAAGACGACCTCCAACCGTGGGGCCCCGTCGGCGTCGCGGGCGAGCGTGGCCAGCGTGTTCGGCTCCAGGCGGATCGCCACGCCGTCGACGGTTACCTCCGGCCTGCAAAACGGCGGCGCGAGCAACTGCTCGCGGGTAGCGAGCGGCGCGTTCTGGGGCAGCGGCTTCCAGCTCGATTGGCCGGCGGCGTTCGGCTCTCCGGCCGGCCTGTGGAGCAGCAGCCCGACCACGCCGGCCCCTGGGGCGCGGTCCTGGGCGGTGGCCGGCGGTGTCCCGGCCGGGCCGGCCGGCCCGGAAACCAGCGGCGTGACTGCGGGCGCGGCGATCGCCAGGGCATCCCCGTGCGGCACCCGTGGCGACCGTGGAACTGGCTCCGCCGCGATCGGCTGCGGCAGTTGAGCATCGATCCCAGGTGGCTCCGAAACGACGGGTTCGTCCGGCGGCAGGTCGTCCGGCGGCAGCGGGCCGTCCACCGCCGGCTCGACCGGCTCCGTGGCCGGTGGCCCTGGGACCGGTGGCTCTCCGACCGGTGCCGCCGGATCCGCGCCGCCAGCAGCCCCTGCGGCCGGCAGCGGCGCTTCGCGCTCGGCCGCCGGCGGCGGCGCCGGACCGGCCGCGATCTTGCGGCCGCGGCCGCGCTGCACGGACCAGACGAGCAAGCCCCCGAGCATGGCCAAGAGCAGCACCGCCGCCAATGCCGAAAGCCAAGCGGCCAGCGGCGCCCGCCGGCCGGTGACGGGCCGACGGTCGGCACCGGCCGGAGATCCAGACCAGAACGCCTGCTCGTCGGGCGCGCCGCCGGCGGCCGTGAGGGCCGCCCGCAGGCTGCGGGCGTTGGCGATCGCGGCCTCGTGCTCGGGATCCGCATGGGGGTCCTGGATCCGGCGGCGGATCGCCTCCAGCAGTCGCCGCCTCGCCACCGGGTCGAGCGGCTTCGCGATCGCCGGATTGCGGGCGATCTCGGCGAGCGCCCGATGGCAGGCGGCGACCTCCGCCAGGTGCATGTCCGACTCGATGCAGATCCGCTCGAAGGGCTCGAGCCGATCGGTGGGGAGGGTGTTGTCGAGATACTCGGCGACGGAGTTGGCGTCGGCTGCGAGCCCCCGCCCCTCGGGCCGCGGTGCCGCCAGCGCGGACCGCTCCACGACGTCCTGGAGGCGGGCGATCAGTTGCGGCGCCGCGGAACTGGCGGCAACCTTCTCGCCGAGGGCCTGCTGTTCGGCCGGCAGCAGAACGGAGTCGAACCAGGCCAGCAGCGTGCGCAGGGTGAGTCGCATGGTCCTTCTCCGGAGGCTTCGGGGGCCCGATGCCCCCCTGGGTAACTGTGGCGGTTTCGCCCCGGGCGCGTAGGGACATGGCCCGGGATTTTGTCCGCGGGCCGCCGCCGACCCGACGGGCCGCTCCGGCCGTAGTGAAGGGCGTCCGATCGCGACCACCGAAAGCTGGGCCGCGGCGGAGGTCTGGCTAAAATCTGCGGGAATCCGGATCATCGCACCGGAGTTCCGCCGGGTGCCGCGCCAGCCCAGGTTCGTCATCAATTCCCGCCGAGATGCCTTCCGTGCGCCCCCAGATGCTGCTCCGCCACGCCGCCGGCTACCTGGAACTGGGTGAACTGCTCGTCGAGGGCGAGTCGCCGGTTCCGCCGCCGGCCCGGCGGCTGCTGGAGCGGGCCCTCGAGTCGGTCGCCGAGCTGCCCGCGGAGACCCGCCGGGCCGCCGACGCGAGCCTGTTGGAGGGTGAGGCCCTGCGGGCACTGGGAGAGTGGGATCGGGCCCTCGAACCGCTCGCCCGAGCCGCGGCCGGGCCGACCGGACGCCTCGAAGCCTGGCTCGGCATGGGCTGGTGCCTGAAGCGGCTGGGACGGCTCGACGAGGCGATCCGCATGCTGGAACGCGGACGGGACGCGTCGCCAAAGCAGGCGATCGTGCTGTACAACCTCGCCTGTTACCACTCGCTGGCGGGCAACGTGCCGGCCGCGATCGAGAACCTCACCCAGGCCATCGCGCTGGACGACCGCTACCGCGACCTGACGGGATCGGAACGCGACTTCGATCCGATCCGCTCCGATCCACGGTTCCAGGCCGCGACCCACGTGACCGTCTGAAGCCGCGGCTCGACCGGCCCGCCGGACCGCACCTGCATGACCAGTCCGGTGCTTCAGGAAGTGCTCGCGCTCGTGGCGTCGCCCGCGGCCGGCAACCCTGCCCAGTATCTCTTCGAGCGGGCCATCGAGGCGGCCGGTCTCGACTGGCGGTTCCTCACGTTCGAGGTCCCGCCCGAGCGGCTCGCCGAGGCACTCGCCGGCATCGCCGCCCTCGGCTTCCGCGGCTGCCTAATCGGCGGCCACCTGCGGACGGCCGCCGCCCCGCTCTTGGCGACGACGACTCCGGCGGCGGGGTTCTCCGGTGCCGTCAGTCTCGTCACCCGCGACGGCACCGGCGGCCTCGTCGGCCACATGACGGAGGGTCGGGGGATCGTCGAGGCGGTCCGCGGCCATCTCGATCCCTCCGGCTGCGGGGCGGTCGTGCTCGGTGCCGGCCCCGTGGCCCGGGCCGCCGCGCTGGAGCTCGCGCTCGCCGGTGTGGCCAGCCTGGCCATCGGCGACCCCGACGCCGCGCGGGCCGCCGCACTGGTCGAGGCGGTCGCAGGGCTGGCCGCCACCACCGTCGCGCCGCTCGACTGGCGGGCCGCCATCGAGCTCCCCGCCGGAACCGCGCTGGTCGTGCACGCGCCGGAGGCCGCGGCCGGCGACGTGGCCTGCCATGGCCTGCGGGCCGACCTCGTGCTCGCCGATGCGGGCCTGACGTCGCGGCCCTCGGCCATCGCCCGGCAGGCCGCGGCCGCCGGCGCCTGCGTGGTGGACGGCATCGAGGTGCACGCCGCCCGCACGGCCATCGACTTTCACGCCCTCACCGGGCACGAAGCCGACGCCGACATGCTCCGCGAGGCGCTCGACGAGTTCACGAGCGCGTGATCGACCGCATCGCCCGCGGCCGCTCGAGCCGCCGGGCCGAGTCGATCAGCCCGCCGCGTATTCCTTGAGGAAGCCCTTGAACTGCACGAGGTGCTCCTCCTCGTCGGCGAGAAGGCGGATGCAGAGGTCCTGCGTCACGTAATCCTCCCCCTCGACCGCCTTGATGATCTTCTTGTACTGGGCGCAGGCGGCCTCCTCGGCGGCGATGACGCTCTTGATCACGCCGACGACGTCGGTGGTGTCGGCCACCGGCTGAATCTGCCCGCCGAGCATCGCGGCGAGCGTCTTCGAGCCGGGGATGTGGCCGCCGAGCTGCTTGATGCGGCCGGCGAGCTGCTGGGCGTGGGCGATCTCGCCGGGCACGTCGGCGCCGAGCGACTTCTTGATCTCCTCGGCCCGCACGCCGTCGAGATTGACGCTGTTGGCGAGGTAGTTGAGCACCGTCTCGAGTTCCATGCCGTAGCTCTCGAGGAGCAGGGCGATCGTCTGCTGGTTGCCGTGGGACATGATGTTCATTGCTCCGGGGGGACCGTCGGGGATGACGAGGACGTTCGTTCGAGCTTGTCGGCCAGTGCCGTGGCGGCGGTGCGGACGTCGGCCACAGGATCCCGCCGCAGGGCCGTGACCCGCGCGGCCACCGCGGCCGGGGGCGGCGACCGCGTCGCGTCCACGAGCAGGCCGACGGCCTTGAGGGCGTTGAGGGCCACGAGCGCCCGCTTGTAGCGGTCCGACTGCCGGGCATCGTCGCCGGCCGGCGCCTCGACGTCGGGCAGCGAGAGCATCTCCACGAGCGTGCCCCAGGCCGCGGGCTCGCCCTGCCGCGCGAGGCCCACGGCGGCGTTGAACCGTACGTTGTCCTCGGCGTCGCCGACGAGCGCCTCGAGCCGGCCCACCGCGCCCGCACCGCCGATCACGCCGAGCGTGTAGGCGGCCCGCGACCGCAGGGCCGCGTCGTCGCTGTCCGCCGCGGACAGCACCGCGGCCGTCACGGCGGCGGGATCGGCGAAGCCACGGCCGGCAGCGGCGAGGTTGTGGGCCAACACGGCGAGCGCCTCGATGGCTGCCTGGGCCGTCTGCGGGTCCGACGCGTCGGCCGCCCGCGCCAGGAGCGGCTCCGCCGCCTCGGGCACGGCGAACTCACCGAGCGCGCGGCACAGGTAGGTGCACAGCGTCTTCGCCTGCTCGCCGGCATCCCCGCCGGACTTGGGCCGGCCGGAGGCCACCTCGTCGGTGAGGATGCTCGCGAGTTCCCGGGCGAGGCCGGCGTCGTTCTTGAGCGCCGTGCCCCCCGCGGCCCGCAGGTCATTGGCGAAGTTGAGGGCCGCCTGCCAGCGGCCCTCGTCGTTCCGCCGCAGGGTCTTCACGTATCCGGCCGGGTCGTTGCCGAGCTGCGCGAGCCAGTGAAAGGCCAGCCAGACCCCGACGATGATGGCGACGATGATCGCCGGCACCAGGAACAGCTGCACGAGGAAGGCCGCGCTCGGCGGCTCCACCGGCGGCAGCGAATCGTCCTGCGTCACGGTGCGGCGCGGCGCGGCGGCCATGAGCGGTATTCTGGGGGGGGCGGTCGACCGTACGGAGCGCGGGACACGGCGCCCGCACGGCAGGCACAGTCTAGGTTCGTCCTCTCCCGCGTCAACGCGATTCCACCGTCACTCCCGTGCCACACGACGCCTGCGACGAGACAGTCCCCGCGACCGCCTGGCTCGAGGCGGATCCGGGGGGCGTGGTCGAGCAGCTGGCGCTCGACGAGGCGCTGCTGGAGGAGGCCCACGAGGGCATCCGCACCGGCACGGTCGTCCGCACGTGGATGGCTGCAGAGCCCACCGTGGTGCTCGGGTCGTCGAGCCGCGCCGCCGAGGAGCTCGACCTCGCCGCCTGCGCAGCGCACGGCGTCCGCGTGCTCCGCCGGCCCAGCGGCGGGCTGTCGGTCGTGCTCGGGCCGGGCTGCCTGATGTGGTCGGTCGTCACACACCATCCGGCCGGGCCGCCCCCGATCGACGCGCTGCATGCCGCCATGCTCGATCCGCTGGCCGCCGCCCTCCGCGCGACCGGCCGCGACGTCGTCCGCCGCGGCGCGAGCGATCTGGCGGTCGCGGACGCGGCGGGCCCGCTCAAGATCTCCGGGAACGCGCTGCGGGTGCGCCGGCACGGGGTGCTCTACCATGGCACGCTGCTCGACGCCTTCGATCTCGACCTCATCGGCCGCGTCCTCCGGCACCCGCCGCGCGAGCCCGACTACCGCGCCGGCCGCGGGCACGCCGCGTTCGTCACCAATCTCGGCCTCGGCGTCGCCCGGCTCACCGCGACGGTCCGGGAGGCCTTCGGGGCCGCGCGGCACGAGACCGATTGGCCGCGCGACCGCGTCGCTCGGCTCGTCCGCGACCGGTACGCCGATCCGGGCTGGACGCTCCGCCTGCCGTGAGCCGGCGACCGCGCCGCCCGGCGGGGCTGGCAATCTGGGCGAACCCGCCCGGTCGTGCGGACTGGGCAGGCATCCGTCCCACGGGTGATCGCCCGCGGCACGGCGAACCGATCTCTCCATTTGGATGGCGGGCTCGACGCCGGACCAGGGCGGTGCGACAGGCCGCGGAATCAGCCTTTCGGCACCGGCCACCCCGCGGTAAGGTTCTCGGCCCGATCGACAGGAAGTCGTTCGACAGACCGCAACAGGAGGTTGCCCTTCATGCGTTTGCACATGAACGCCGCGGACGTGCGTGGCCTCGTGTCCCGCCATTTTCTCCACCTCGGGGCCGACGCATCCGACGTCGCCGACGTCCAGGAGAACATCCGCATCGACCGTGGCCGCTGCGTGGCCCGGTGCTACCGCGTCGCCGAGATGTTCGCGATGTGGCTGATCGACGTGGGCGTGCTGCAGTTCTACGACGCCGAGGGGGAGATGCTGCACACCGTGAACCTGTTCACGGAACTGCAGCCGCAGCGAGCCGCCGCCTGATCGGCGGTCGGTGATCGGCGTCGTTCGGGGGGAGTTCGGGGTGAAGGTTCGCGCCGGGGGCGGCGCGGACCGGGAGCGGGGATGACCATGGCGGAGTCGTTTCGCGCGGCCGTCGCGCCTGCACTGTCGGTCGTCGTGCCCGCACCGGCCGACGTCGCCGCGCTCGAGGAGACGCTCGTCAGCGTCCTGGAGAACCGCCCGCCCGCGGCCGAGGTCGTGGTCGCCCTGGGCTGCGAATACGCCGACCCCTGGAACATTCGCGAGGAGGTGCGGTTCGTTCAGGCGCCGCCGGGCGCGAGTCTCGCCGCCTGCACCAATCTCGGGATCGCGGCGGCTGCGGGCCGGGTCGTCAACGTCCTCGCCGCCGGCTGGCAGGCCACGGAGGGCTGGACGAACGCCCCGCTCGAGCACTTCTCGCGCGGCGGGGTCGCCGCGGTGGTGCCCCTCGTCGTCGCCGGCGGCGATCGCGACCGCGTCGTCGCGGCGGGCCTGCGCACGACCCGTGGCGGCAGGCGGATCGTCGTCGGCGGGGCAACGAATCATGACTCCCGGCGATTCCCGCGGCCTGCGGCTCCGCTGCTCGAGGCCGGGTTCTGGTCGGCCGACCTGCTCGCGGCCTGCGGCGGCTTCGCGCCGGCCTGCGGCGACTGGCTGGCCGACGCCGACATGGCCGCGGTGCTCGCCTGCGGCGGCGACGTCGTGCTCGAACCGGCGTCCCGCGTGATCGGCGGTCCGATGCGGACGCGGCCTCCGGCCTTCACCGCCGGCCTCCTGTCGGAGCGGCTCTTCTGGCGGTCGCTGGCGGGGCAACGACTGCTGCCGGCCCTGCTCGCCCACGGTGTCGAGGTGCTGCGCGACGCGGCGGCGGCCGCGCCCTTCGGGACGCTGCCGCGGCTCGTCGGGCGGCTGGTGGGCCTGCTCGAGTTCGGCGGCCACGTCGAACGCGGGCGGCGGCTCGCGGCCCTGAAGGCGGAGCGGGAGGCGGAGCAGCCGGCCGACTCCCCGACGCTGCGGATCGACGAAGCCCATCGAAGGCTGTCGCGGCCGCGGCGGCGGACGTCCCCGCTCCCGCTCAAGCGGTCCGCCTAACGGCAGTGCCGCGTGGCGGGCGGCCCGAGGCCGGGCCGCTGTTGCCGACCGCGAGCCGGTGCTAGACTTCGTGCCGAGCGTTCGCTCCCGTAGCTCAATTGGATAGAGCGTCAGCCTCCGGAGCTGAAGGTTACAGGTTCGATCCCTGTCGGGAGTATTCGAGGCGGCCGTCCGGCGAACGGTCGCCACTTTCCCTGCGCGATCCGCTACTCGCGCCGCCGCCGGCGGCGTTCCTCGCGCCGGCGGGCCTTTCGCGCCTCCATCCGCTCGATCGCCGCCCGGGCCACGCGGCTTTGCGCCTCGCGCAGCTCCTGCTCGCTGGCCACGCCCATCTCGAGCAGCAACGTCATCCAGCCCGCCTCGTAGCCGTGCAGCCGGTTTTTTCCGGGATCGTTCATCGGTGCCTCCTCCCGCGAATGTTTCGTCCACCGAACCGCGCACAGTGTCCGTCCCGCCAGGGACAACCATGGTCCGCACCGGCTGCGGGCCGGGAAAACACGGCTCCCGGCGCGTACGATCCCTTGGTGGAGCCATCCTTTGGGCCGCAGCCGCATGCCGCGCCGGCCCCGCCCGGTGGCCACCTGGATCCAGGTGCGGCCATGACGACCGACGACACGACGACACGACCGATGGACGGCGACCCGTCCGCTCGCAACTGGCGGAAGTGGTGCCCGGGGCTCGACAACGACGCCGCGACCCTGCGGGAGGTGCTCGCCACCCTGCCGGCCGCGCCGCCACAGGCCATCCCCTGGGTCGTGCGGCTGTTCGAGAATCCGCGCGGCTGGCTGCGGCTTCACGGCGCGGTCGATCTCGCCAGCCACGACATGATCCACGTCCTGCTCGGCCGCGGCCTGCTCGGCCAGGACGAGGCGTTCGTCATCGGATTCACGATGGGGAGCACCAAGGCCGTCTCGACCCTGGAGCGGCTGCTCTTCAAGGCCGTGGTGGCGCACGTCTACCCCGAGCCCTACAGGATCCCGCGCCGCATCCTGGCCGCCTACGATCTCGGCCTCGAGGCCGGGCGGACGATGGGCGTCCGCGACATTCACCGCGCCATGGGCCCCGCCCTGCTCGACCGCCCACTGGGCGCCGTGCGGCGCTCACTCGGCATCGACGCGGGACGATTGCGGGAGTTCTACGCCCGCGAGCGGGCCGCGCTCCCCGGCACGCCGGCCAGCCTGCGGCTGCCCGTCACCGAGCCGCCCGACGGCCATCGCTCCCGGGCGGCGTAGTCGCGCCGCGGCGCGGCCGCGACGCTCATCGCCGCCACACCGTCTTCCCTTCCTTGATCGTCTCGACCACGGCGATGTCCTTGATGCTGGTCGGCTCGACCGCGAGCGGATTCTTCTCCAGGATCACCAGGTCGGCGAGCTTGCCGGACTCGAGCGTGCCCTTCGTTTTCTCCTCCTTGAGCTGATAGGCGGCGGTGGCCGTCACGGCCCGCAGGGCCTGGTAGGGCGTGATCCGCTCGTCCGGGCCGATCAACTGCCCGCTGCCCGACATCCGGTTCACGCCGGCGTCGACGAGCGCCAGGATCGACGGCACCGGCGACACCGGGGCGTCGTGCGAGAAGGTGAAGGGCAGGCCCGCCCGCAGGAAGCTCCGCGAGGCCATCGCGCCCGCGGACCGCACCGGCCCCCACAGCCGCACGACCGCGTCGCCCCCTGGCACGATGCCCGACGGCAGGAAACTGGGAATGGCCCCGCAGGCCTTGATCTTCTCGATTTGATCGGGCCGCAGCCACGAGGCGTGGACGAACACCGGACGATGGTCGTGCATGCCGTGCTTCTTCACCGCCTTGGCGATCGCGGCCAACGCCTGGTCGGCCGCCGCGTCGCCGTTCATGTGCATGTGGATCTGCAGGCCGGTGGCCCAAAAGCGGTCGAAGGCGGCGTCGAGCACCTCGTCGGGGATCTGCCGGTAGCCCGCGAAGGCACCCGTCTTGCCCGGCGGGTTGACGGTGTAGGGCTCGGTGAACCAGGCGGTGTCGAGGCTTCCGTCGAGCCAAAACTTGATGCCGCCGAGGCGGACGCGGTTCACGTACCGGGAGTCGAGGTCGGGCCGTGCGGCCCGCAGCTTGGCCAGCGTGCCGGCGGCCCGCGGGTCGTAGGCCGAGGCGACCCCGTAGGCGGCCGCGAGCGTCTCGTCCATGGCCGAGTCCTTCGCGGCCACATAGAGGTCGATCGGCAACAGCTTCTTGTCGATGGCGTTGAGCACGACCGCCACGTCGTCGTTGCCGAGGCCGAGGCCGGCCTCCATCGCGGTGGTCTGCCCGTGGCTGGCCCAGACCTCGGCCGCCCCCGTGATCACCCGCTCGGCGAGCGCTCCGGAAAACGGCGGCCGCTTCGCCCGCACGGCGTTGAGGGCCGTCTCCTCCATCGGCCCGGCGAGCGATTTGCCGTCTTCCCCGCGGGCGAATTTTCCGCCGGTGGGATCGGGCGTGGCGGCGGAGATCCCCGCGGCCCGAAAGGCGGCCGCGTTGGCCGCCCCGAGGTGCCCCGAGGAATCGACGATCAGCACCGGCCGGTCGGCCGACACGCGGTCGAGCTCGGCGGCCGTGGGCGTGCGGCCCTCCGCCAGTTGTCGTGCCTGATAGCCGAAGCCGACGACCCAGCCGTCGGCGGGCGTGTCCTCCTTCTGGTGCCGCATCCGCTCGAGCAAGTCGTAGATGTTCGTGCAGCCGAAAAGATTGGCATCGACCAGGTTCTTCCCGAAATAGACGAAGTGGCCGTGCGTGTCGATGAAGCCGGGCAGCAACGTGCGGCCCTCGAGGTCGATCCGCCGCGTGTCGGGGCCGGCGAACTTCTTCGCCTCGACCGCCGACCCCGCGAACACGATGCGGCCGTCCTTGACGGCCAGGCTCTCGACCTGCTCCGGCTCCGGCCCCGCCATCGTGAGGATGATGCCGTCGCCGTAGATCGCGTCCGCCGGCTCGACGTCCGCCGCCGCCCCACTGCCCGCCACCAGCATGGCGAGCCACGTCACGCACCCCGCTGCAGAACGCACGGCAAACCTCCCGGTACGAAATCGATTGCTCCGACACCAGGCACACGATACCGCAGCCGCGTCGTGATCGGCCACCCGCCGGGCCCGGCCGACTTCAGGCCACCACGCCCGCCGCCAGGAGCATCGTCGTGGCGTGGATGTCCACGATCGCCTCCAGATCCGGGCAGTAGCCGCCGCCGCAGACGATCGCCAGCGGCGCTCCCGCCCGCCGGGCCGCCGCGAGCACCAGGCGATCCCGCGCCGCGAGCCCCGCCTTCGTCACCGCCAGCCGACCCAGCCGGTCATGGACGTAGGGATCGGCTCCGGCGATGTAGAGCACGAGGTCCGGGCGGCCGCGGGCGAAGGATTCCTCGACGGCGGGGCCCAGGGCCCGCAGGTAGTCCTCGTCGCCCGTGCCGTCGGGGAGCGGCACGTCGAGCCCGCCGGGGTGCTTCCGCAGCGGGAAGTTCCGCTCGCCGTGAATCGACATCGTGAACACCGTCGGGTCGGCGGCGAAGATCTCGGCCGTGCCGTTGCCCTGATGAACGTCGCAGTCGAGGATCACCACCCGCCGCGCCGCGCCGCGGGCCTGCATCTCCCGCGCCGCCACCGCCGTGTCGTTGAACACGCAGTAGCCCTCGCCGAAGCCGATGCCGGCGTGGTGCGTGCCGCCGGCGAGGCTCGCCGCGACCCCGTCGTCCAGGGCAGCCGCCGCGGCATCCACCGCCGCCCCGGTGCTCCGCAGCGACCGCTCCACGAGCTGCGGGCTCCAAGGAAACCCGATGCGCCGGATCTCGTCCCGCGAGAGCGTTCCCGAGAGCACGCGGCCCACGTAGGCCCGGTCGTGCACCCGCACCAGCTCCTCGTCGGTCGCGGCGTGGGGCTCGACGAACTCGAGCGGCGCGCCGGCGGCCGCGTGGGCGGCGAGCCGTTCCCGCAGCAGGCCGTACTTCCGCGCCGGGAAGCGGTGCCCTTCCGGCAGCGGCAGCGGGTAGCGATCGGAGGGGAAGAGCCGCATCGCGGGGCCGGCCTCCCGTCAGCGTCGCGTCGTCGCCCGGGCCGCCCGCCAGGCCACCGCGGCGGCCGCCGCGGTCAGGGCCAGCACGATGGCCTGCGGCTCGGGCACGATGGCCATGATCTGCGGCCGGTAGAAGGAGAGGTCCGCCGCGTAGGTCCTGTCGCCGAACACGGCGTTGGCGGCGGGATCGGGCTGCCCGGAGTAGCCGCTCACCGTGAGCATCAGCCCGGCGAGCTCCCAGGTCGAGCCGTTCTTCCGAAACACGCCGCCGCCGGAATCGCCGTACGCCGCCTGGGCCTCGAAGGAACTCCCCACAAAATCGTCGAAGGTGGTGGAAAACGTCTTGATCTCGCCGAAATCGTCGTCGATCCACAGGCCCGTGCCGCTGACGACGTTGGTTCCCCAGCGCCGCGTGCGCGTGGAGAGCGTCTTGTAGCCGGCCGCATCACCGCCCGAGCTCACCTCGGTCCAGATCCAGGGATTCGTCCCCGTGTTCGTGTTGACGCTCCAGCGGGTGAACGCGCCGCGGTCGCGACCGGCGCCGATCATCGTCACGGCCGCACCCGTTCCCGACGCCGCCGAGGCGATCGTGACGCCGCCGAGGCCCGTCGGTGTCGTCGCCAGCCGGAACATGTAGAGATCGGTGAACTCCGCCCGACCCGCCGCTCCGGCGTTCGTGAGCCGCGTCCCGGAGTTGGCGAGCATGGCGTACGTGCCGCCGCCCAGCACGATGCTTCCGCCGCCCACGTGGTAGGCCGTCAGCACCCAGTCGTTCCCCAGGTAGACGCCCGTGCCGATGCCCCGGACGCCGACGTTCTTCCAGCCGGGGTCGTCGGCGGGGGCGGACGTGTTGCCGGTACCGCTGATCGTGTCGATGACGACGGCACGAGCCGTGCGCGGCGGCCCCTGGCAGGCGGCGAGGAGCACCGCGGCGACCGCGAGGCGAGCCAGCCGGACCGTGACGGGCGCGGGGTTCGGATGCAGGCGGAGCACGAGCGACAGACCTGGCGGACGGATCGCGGAACGGCCCGCGGCTACATGGCGTCAGTTTATCGCGCGGTCATGCCGGCGATCCGCCGGCGGCCGCGGCGGTCACGCCGCCCGCCGAAACCGGAAAAACCATGCCTGGGCGCCACCGGGGCTGAACTCCGCCCCAGGGATCCCCGGCACGAACTCGAACACGGCCGGCGCGGCCGACCGGGCCGTCCAGCCGGGGCCGAACGTCGCCCACATCTCGGCCACGCTCACCCGCCGCGGTCCGTGGGTGCCGGGTTCGGTGTCCGCCATGCAGAGGATGAACACGCCGGCGCCCGGCTCGAGGAGCCGCGCCAGGGCGGCGGCGTAGGCCGTCCGGCCCGCGTCGTCCAGGGTGTGGAAGAAACCGCAATCCGTGACCGCGTCGAACCGCTCGGGCATCTCCCCCACCGCCAAGGCATCCATCTGCAGGAAGTTCACGGCCGCGCCGCGGGCGGCGGCGCGAGCCCGCGCTTCGTCCAACGGCGCCGCGAGGAAGTCGATCCCCGTGACGATCCGGCCGCGCTCCGCCAGCCAGATCGCCAGGTCGCCCGTGCCGCAGCCGACGTCGAGCACCCGTCCACGGATCGCGTCGGCGGCCGCCACGAAGGCCGGCTGCGGCCGGCCGATGTCCCAGGGCGGCCGGGACTCGTACCAGGCGGCGAACCGCGCCTCCGACGAATCGCGCGACGACGACTCCGGCTGGCGTGTCATAGGCTGGTGCTCGCGGGCCCAAGGTGGGCAAACCTTAGCATGACCACACCGGACTGGTCACGGTTTTTCCCCTTGCGGCCTCCCCGCCCCCCCGGAAAGATTTCGTGCCGGCCGCGCCGGTCGCCACGAGGCACGCATGACGCCCGCAGAGATCTTCGACGCCCTGGTGGCCAACTGGCAGGCATCCCTGACCGGGATCGTCGTGCTCGTCACGCTCGGCCTGATGCTCTTCGTGCCGCGGGCGCCGGACATGGCGATGATCGGCGGCTGCGTGCTGCTGCTGGCCGCCGGCGTGATCACGCCGGCCGAGGCCCTCAAGGGCATGAGCAACGAGGGCATGATCACCGTGGCCGCGTTGTTCGTCGTCGCGGCGGCGGTGGAGCGGACCGGCGCCCTGGCCGCCATCGTGGACCGCGTGCTCGGCCGCCCGCGGTCGCTGGCCGCCGCGCAGCTGCGGACCATGGTCGGTCCGGGCCTGCTGTCGGCCTTCATGAACAACACGCCCGTGGTCGCGCTCATGGTGCCCGCCATCCGCGACTGGGCGAAGAAGCATCGGCTCGCGGTCTCGAAGCTCCTCATGCCGATGAACGACGCGGTCGTCCTTGGCGGCCTGTGCACGCTCATCGGCACGAGCACCAACGTCGTCGTCAGCGGGCTGGTCGAGGAGAAGCGGGGCGCGCCGCTGGGGATGTTCGACATCACGCCGCTGGGCGTGGCCCTGCTCGGGGCGGGTTTCGTCTACCTGCTCGCGGCCAGCCGCTGGCTGCTCAAGGATCGCCGGCCGCCGATGAGCCAGAGCGATGACCCGCGGCAGTACTCGCTGGAGATGGTCGTCGAGGCCGGCAGCCCGCTGGTGGGCCGCTCGATCGAGGAGGCCGGCCTCCGGCATCTCGACAACCTGTTCCTCATGGAGATCGACCGCGGCGGCCACGTGCTCGCGGCCGTCGAGCCCACGGAGCGGCTGGAGGCCGGCGACCGGCTGGTGTTCGTGGGCGTGATCGACTCGGTGGTGGAGCTGCAGAAGATCCGCGGGCTGCGGCCAGCCACCGAGCAGGTCTTCAAGCTCGACGACCCGCGCAGCGAGCGCCGGCTCGTCGAGGCCGTGGTCTCGAACACCTGCCCGCTGGTCGGCCGCACGATCCGCGAGGGCCGGTTCCGCTCCACCTACGGCGCCGTGGTGATCGCCGTGGCCCGCGACGGCGAGCGGCTGCGGATGAAGATCGGCGACATCGCGCTCGAGCCCGGCGACACGCTGCTCCTCGAGGCGGGGCCGGCCTTTCTCGACCGGCAGCGGTCGAGCCGCCACTTCTACCTGGTCAGCGAGGTGAGCGACGCCGCCGCCCCCCGGCACGACCGGGCGTGGATCGCCTGCACGATCCTGGCCGCGATGGTGCTGGCGGCGGCGCTCGACCTGGTGCCGATGGTGGCGGCGGCGCTCGTGGCGGCCTGTGCCGCGGTGGCCACGCGGTGCATCTCGTCCACCGAGGCGCGGCGCAGCATCGAGTGGGAAGCGCTGCTGCTTATCGCCGCGAGCTTCGGCCTCGCCCGGGCGATGGACAAGACGGGCCTCGCGGCCGCGGTCGCCGAATCGACGATCGCCGCCGGCGGCGACCACCCGCACCTCGTGCTGGCCGCCATCTACGCGGTCACGATGCTGTTCACCGAACTGATGAGCAACAACGCGGCGGCCGTGCTCACCTTCCCCATCGCCTGGCAGACCGCGGCCGATCTGGGCGTCAGCCCCATGCCGTTCGTGATGGCCGTCACCGTGGCCGCCAGTTGCGGTTTCGCCACGCCGATGGGCTACCAGACGAACCTCATGATCTACGGCCCCGGCGGCTACAAGTTCAGCGACTACGTGCGGTTCGGCGGGCCGCTCAACCTCCTCGTCATGGCCCTCACGGTCTGGCTGGCACCGCTGATCTGGCCCTTCCGGTGATGCGGTTTGCAACGCCGCGCCGGCGGCGTACCCTGTGTGAACGGGTGTTCTCTCCGCTGCCGCTGCCCGCCCCCCGATGAGCGACATCCTCTTCCATTACTACGGCGTGAACCCCACGTCGTGGTTCTATCTCTCGTCGCTGCTGTCGATCGCGCTGTTCTTCAAGTTCAACCGCGTGCTCAGCGTGCGGAACCTCGACCTCGTGGCGCTGATCATGCTCGCGCCCGGCCTGCTGGCCGTGGAGCACGGCCTGCGGCTCGGCAACGCCGCCTCCCAGGAGATCGGCTTCGGCTGGCTGTTCGTCGTCACCGGGGTGCTGCTGGCGCGGATGCTGTTCGATTCGATGATGGTGCGGCGGCCGCTGCTGGAACCGAACCTCACGGCCGGAGGCCTGGTGTTCCTCGGCATCGCGCTCCTCGTCTTCCTGCTGGCCAACGTGGTCACGAAGCGGCCCCAGGCCGACGACGTGGCGGTGGCGGCCACCGCCGAGAAACTGCAGTCCCGCGAGGGACAGGTGGACGCCGATCAGCTCGCCCGCCAGGGCCCGGGCTACCCGCTGCTGTTCCTTTTGCCCCAGATCTCGACCCAGCGGCTGTTCGCGCCCGACCCGGCCGCCGCCGACGATGCCGGCGGCACGGGCCGGCGGCTGGTGCACGAGACGACGGCCCGCGTGATGGCGATCGTGTCGCAGTTGGCGATCGTCGCGGGCATGGTATTCATCGGCTGGCGGCACTTCGAGAGCGTGCGGCTGGGAATCGCGGCCGCCGTCCTCTACCTGCTCCTTCCCTACACCGCCACCATGACCGGCCGCGTCGATCATGCCCTGCCGGCCGCACTGATCGTGTGGGCCGTGGCCGCCTACCGGCGGCCGTTCGTCGCCGGGGCTCTGATCGGCCTGGCGATCGGGGCGATCTACTATCCGGTGTTCCTCCTGCCGCTGTGGTGCAGCTTCTACTGGACCCGCGGGGTCCGGCGATTCGCTCTCGGCGTGGCCGCGGCGCTCGCCTTGCTGGTGGTCGGCCTGTGGTTCACCTCGCCCGACGCCACCGTGTTCGTCGGGCAGCTGCGGCAGATGTTCGGCTGGATCCTGCCCAACAAGGTGGCGCTGGAGGGGTTCTGGGCCCTGCCCGGCTACGACGCGGTGTTTCGGCTGCCCGTGCTCGCGGCATTCATCGCCCTGATCGCGACGCTGGCCATCTGGCCGGCCCCGAAAAACCTGGGCACGCTCATGAGTTGCACGGCCGCGGTCCTGCTCGGCAGCCAGTTCTGGAAGGCCCACAACGGCGGCCTGTTCATGGCCTGGTACCTGCCGGTGCTGCTCCTCGTGGTCTTCCGGCCCAATCTGGAAAACCGGGTGGCGACGCTCGTGCTCGACGCGGCTTGGTTCCCCGGCCGCCGCGGTGCCGACTCCCCGGCCGCGGACCGCGCGGCCTGACGGGGATCATGGCCCGCGCCGCATGTCGTAGCCCGCGGGCGGCGCCTGCTGGCTGGCGATCCAGGTCCGCCAGGCGGCGGCGTCCCAGGCGAAGTTCTTCCCCGTCAGCGCGACCAGCGCCTCGAGCACGCGGTCGTTCCTGGCGACCACCGTCGCCTTCTTCGGCCCGCCGCCCATGGAAAGCCCGCCGCCGTTCGGCGTGAAGGCCGCGGTCATCGATCCCTCGCCCCCGGCGCCCTGCACGACCACGTGCTTCGTCTCCAGGGCGTCGATCAGCGGTTCCACGGCCGTGGGCACCCCGAGCCGACCGAGGGCCTCGGCCGCGCGGTTCACGCGGGCATTGTCGGGTGACCGCAAGGCCGCCGCCAGCGCGGGTACGACGGCGTGCGGACCGATCACGACCAGACGCTCGGCGGCCGCGGCCCGCGTGCCACCATCCGCGTGGTCGATCGCGGTCGCCACGAGCGCGGCCACGGCCTCGGGGGAGCGGATTCGTGACAGCGCCTCCACGTGGAGGCCGCGGACCAACGGCAGTGGCTCCTTGCCGAGTGCCGCCGCCAAGGCCGGCACCGCCGCCGGGTCGGTGATGCCCCGCATCTCCTCGGCGGCACGGTCGGCCGCGGCCGGCTGGTCGAGTTGCCGGCGGAGGCGATCGAGCCGGCCGGTCCATCCCTTGCGGGCGAGATTCGCCTTCTCGGCCCGCTCGAGGAGTTCGATCTCCTGCACGGTCCGCCAGGCGCCGCCGTGCCGCACGTAGCCCCGCTCGCTCATCACCTCCTGCTGCGACCGCACGGCGGCGGCCGGCTCCGCCGCGCGGGCGGCAGAGGCGAGGCAGATGATCACGCAGGTCATGGTGCGGCGACGCATGGGTGGTGGCTCCCGCTGGCCGGATGCATCCTCCTCTCCGACCCGCATCCTAACGATATCCCAGCGGGCGATATCGGACGGCCCGCCCCCGGCGGCTTGAGACCTTCGGCCCGCACCGGCCTCTTTTCACAGCGGTTTCGCGAAGTCGGCGAGCATGCCGGCATACACGGAGGCGATGCGGAAAACGACCAGAGCGATCAGGCCGGCCACGGCCGCCCAGGCCATGAATCCCACGGCCGCGATGGCTGCCGCGAACCCTGCCGCCGCCGCCTCGTCGAGCCGGTCGGCGAGCCGCCCGAGGGTTTCGGCCGTGGTGCCCGTCAGGTCGCCCACGGCGAATGCCTCGAGCACCTGGCGCGGCAGCCGCCCCTCGGCGGCGAGCGCCTCGTCCACGGACGCGCCGCCGCGCAGCCGCGTCAGCACCCGCTCGGCATCGAGGCGCAAACCCGGCGCGGCGGACGAGGCGAGCGCGACCAGCCTACCGGCGTCGAGCCCGGCGTGGCTGGCAAGCGCCGCGGCCCGGGTCCAGGCGGCGGCTTCGGCGTCGCGCACCGCCGGGCCGAGGATCGGCACCCGTGCCCCGATCGCCCGCGCCAGCCCGTGGTCCGCCCAACTGCGTGCCACCAGCGGCCAGGCCGCCGCGGCCAGCCCGAATGCCGCGGCGATCCAGGCCGCGAAGCGGATCGCTCCCTGCCTGCCCACCAGGCCGAGTCCCAGCCAGTCGATCGGCCTGCCGTCGCGGCCGACCATCGACCCGTTGACCATGATCAGGACACCCATCACGCCGAGGGCGACGAGCAGCCGCAGCGCCGGCGCGGCCAGTCCCTGCCGCAGGGCCCGACGCCGACGCATGCCCCGCTCGAGTTCCGACGCCACTTCCCGTGCCGCCTCGGCGTCGCGGCCGGCGGCCTCGCCCACGGTGAGGAGCGCCCGCACCAGTGGCGGGAAAGTGCCGCCGGCACACCGCATGGCCGTCGCGAGGCCGTCACCAGCGGCGATGCCGCCGGCCACGGCTTCCATCGCCGCACGCCAGCGGCCCGGCACCCGTGCGGTCTCCGCCGCCCAGGCGCGGCGCAGGTCGATTCCGGCCGCCAGCGCCGTCGCCAGCCGGCTCAACAGTTCCGCGAGCAATCGATCCGGCATTCGCGATCCGCCGGCCATCGCGTTCACTCCGTCGTCACCGCCGCGGCCCGTTTCCGGGCGGCCGCCGCGGCGACACTAACACACCCCCGGCCCTTCTGGTAAAAACTTCGCCTGCTTTCCGCCCGATCGTCCGCTGCCGCACCATGAAAGCCCGCTGGAACTCCGTCGCGATCGTGGGCGTGGGATTGATCGGCGGCTCGGTGGGCCAGGCCCTCCGGGCCCGGCGGTTGGCGGAGCGGATCGTGGGCGTGGGCCGCTCCGCGGCCTCGCTCGAGGAGGCCCGGCGGCACGGCGCCGTCACCGAAACGTCCCGCGACCTGGCCGCGGCCGTCGCCACGGCCGACCTGGTGGTCGTCACGGCCGGAGTCGCTTCGATTCCGGCGCTGTTGGAAGAGATCGACGCCGCCGTCAGGCCGGGCACGATCATCACCGATGCCGGCAGCACGAAGGCCACCATCGTCGCCGCTTGGGAGCGGCGGCGACGGTCGCGGCGCGGGAGATTCGTGGGCGCCCACCCGCTCACCGGCGGGCATCGCCGCGGCCCCGCGGCCTCCGACGGCGGCATGTTCGCCGGCCGCGTCGCCGTCGTCACCCCTGCGACCCGCACGCCGCCGGACGACGTGGAGGAAGTGGGCGGTTTTTGGGCGGCCCTGGGCAGCACCGTGTTCGTGATGCCCCCCAAGGAGCACGATCGCATCCTGGCCTTCACCAGCCACGCCCCGCACCTGATGGCGGCCGCGGTGGCCGTCGCCACTCCGCCGGCCCTGGGCCGGTTCACCGCGGGCGGCTGGCGGGACACCACGCGGATCGCGGCGGGCGACCCCGACCTGTGGGCCGACATCATCCTCGACAACGCAGGGCACGTGGCCGACGCGTTGCGCCGTGTGGCCGGGGCCGTGGAGAAGATGCTCGCAGCGATCGAGGCCGGCGACCGCCGCCGGCTCGCCACGCTCTTGCGCCGCGCCAAGGACGTTCGCGATGCTGTGGGAAGTTGACGTCTGGACGCGGGATGCCGCCGGCGACCATGCGGCCCGGGCGGTCGTCGCCGGCGCCGCCGATCTCGGCGTCGCCGGCTGCAATGAGGCCCGCACGGCCGCCGCCTGGCTGATCGAGGGCGATCTTTTGCAAGCCGACGTCACCAGGCTGGCCGCCCAGGTGCTGGCCGATCCGGTCGTCGAGTCGTTCACGGCCGCGGAAGTCGGCGCCGCGGCCCTGCTCGCCGGACCGTCCCATCTGCCCACGGTCGTGCACGTGCTGCCGCGGCCCGGGGTCACCGATCCCTCCGCCCAGACCGCCCGCGACGCGTTCGCCCTGCTGGGACTCAAGCCTTCCGCCGTGCGCAGCGTGCGAAAGTACTGGCTGCCGCCGCTGCCCGCCGCCGACGTGGAGCGACTGGCCTGGAAACTGCTGGCCAGCGAGGCGATCCACGACGTCGTGGTCGGCCCGCTGCCGCTGCGGACCCTCGCCGGCGGCCGGCCGTGGACGTTCCAGGAGACGACCGTCGTCCTGGAGGGCCTCGACGATGCGGCCATCGCCGCCTTGAGCCGTGACAAGTGCCTGGCCCTCACCGTCCGCGAGCTGCACGCCGTCCGGGACCACTTCCGCGGCCTCGGTCGTCCGCCCCGCGAGATCGAGTTGGAGACGATCGCCCAGACCTGGAGCGAGCACTGCTGCCACAAGACGCTGGGCAGCGCCGTCGACCACGTCGGCCCGGCGGGGCCGGCGACCTACGACAACCTGCTCAAGGAGACGGTGTTTGCGGCCACCCGCGAGATCCGCGCGGCCCTCGGCGCGGCCGACTGGTGCGTGAGCGTGTTCCGCGACAACTCGGGGGTGGTGCGTTTCGACGGCGACCACGACGTGTGCGTGAAGGTGGAGACCCACAACCACCCCTCGGCGATCGAGCCCTACGGCGGGGCGGCCACGGGCCTGGGCGGCGTGATCCGCGACGTGCTGGGCACGGGGCTCGGTGCCAAGCCGATCGCCAACCTGGACGTGTTCTGCGTGGCGCCGCCCGACACCCCCGCCGCCGACCTGCCGCCGGGCGTCATCCATCCGCGGCGGCTACTGGCCGGGGTCGTCGCCGGCGTGCGCGACTACGGCAACCGCATGGGCATTCCCACCATCGCCGGCGCCGTCGCCTACGACCCCGGCTACCTGGGAAATCCGCTGGTCTTTTGCGGCACGGTGGGCATCATGCCGCGGGGCCAGGCGGACTCCGCCGTCTTGGCCGGCGACCTCGTCGTCGTGGCCGGCGGACGCACCGGCCGCGACGGCATCCACGGCGCCACGTTCTCGAGCATCGAGTTGTCGAGCGCCAGCGAGAGCCAATCCGGGGGCGCGGTGCAGATCGGCCATGCCATCAACGAGAAGATGCTCACCGACTTCGTGCTCGAGGCCTCGCGGCGCCGGCTGTTTCACGCGATCACCGACTGCGGCGCGGGCGGCCTGTCCAGCGCCGTCGGCGAGATGGCCGCCCGGCTCGGCGCCGAGGTCCATCTGGATCGCGTGCCGCTGAAGTACGAGGGGCTGTCGGCCACGGAGGTCTGGATCTCGGAGGCCCAGGAGCGGATGGTGCTCGCCGTCCCGCCGGCCGCATGGCCCGAACTCGCCGCCGTCGCCGCCGCCGAGGGAGTGGAGGCCACGGCGATCGGCACCTTCACCGGGAACGGCCGTCTCGTGCTCCGCTGGCAGGCGCACGTCGCCGGGGAAATCGACTGCCATTTCCTCCACGAGGGCCGGCCGCGGCAGCGGCTGCGGTCGTCGTTCGCCCGCGTGGCCGACCCGCCGGCGGCATGGAGGGCCGGCGCCGACGCCTCCGTCGCCGCCTGCCTCCTCGAGCTGCTCGCGCTGCCCGACGTGGCGAGCAAGGAATGGATCATCCGCCAGTATGACCACGAGGTGCAGGGCTGCTCGGTGGTCAAGCCGCTGCTCGGCCCGGGCGCCGGGCCGGCCGACGGCACGGTGATCCGCGGCTCGCTGGGTCGCGATCGTGGCATCGTGCTCGGCGTCGGCCTGCGGCACCGGATGGGCCGAATCGATCCCTACCAGATGGCCGCCGGCGGCATCGTCGAGGCGATCGCCAACGTCGTGGCCGCGGGCGCCGACCCGGACCGCATCGCCCTGCTCGACAACTTTTGCTGGGGCGACACCCGGCGCGAGGAGTCGCTGGGGACGCTCGTGGAGGCCTGCCGCGCCTGCCGCGACACCGCCGTGGCGTTCGCGGCCCCGTTCGTGAGCGGCAAGGACAGCCTCAACAACGTCTTCGCCTGGACCGACGCCACGGGCGCCGCCCGCGAACTCTCCATCCCGCCGACGCTGCTGGCGACGGCGGTCGGCCAGGTGGACGACGTGCGGCGGGCGCTGACGCCCGACCTCAAGGACGCGGGCAACCGGCTCGCGGTGGTCGGCCGCACGCGGGCGGACGTCCGTGCCACCCAGCTGGAACTGGCCGGCCACGTCAGCGGCGGCCGCCTGCCCGCGGTGGACGCCGCCGCCTGCCGGGCCGCCTGCCGCGCGGTCGCCGCGGCCGGCCGCGCGGGCCTGCTGCGATCCTGCCACGACTGCTCCGACGGCGGCCTGGCCGTGGCGGTGGCGGAGATGGCGATCGCCGGCCGGGCGGGCGCCCGGCTCGACCTGTCCGCGGTGCCCTGCGACGCCGACGCCTGCGGCCACGATCTGGCCCTGGCATTCTCCGAGACTCCCGGGCGGTTCGTGTGCGAGGTGCGGCCGGAGCACGCGGCGGC
>JBIPLS010000220.1:0-4098 GCA_044368305.1 Pirellulales bacterium | reverse complement strand
CGGAGGCCGCACCAGATGTGAAACTGATCCCTCCATGGGCGTTGCTGCCCATGGCTGTGTGGTAGACGGAGTTCCGATTGGTGCCGCGTGCATCCACGGAGTTCAGGAAGTCCGTGTACTGCTGGTTCGTGAACTCGTACTTCATGATCCGGAATGAAGTCGCCACGGCACCGGCGGGGTTTGGGTGTCCGGTGGTGTCAGCCGTGTTCCCCGGATCGCCGACCGTCACCCAGTCGATCGTGACGGCGTGGGCGGGAACGGCGAGTGAGGCGAGCAGCGAAGCCACGCCAACCATAAAGACGACGCGGGGCAGACGGGTGAAAGACATCACGAGCAAACTCCTCTGGCGGGGATCAGGAACGAACACTGCCGCGAGGCGGTTCTACAGCCAAATCGCTCGCCCAAAAGCCACAAAACCGAAAATGGGACGAATCCGGCACGAGCAGGGACGAATCCGCCGAAGGCTGGGACGAATCCGCGGCGAGAGCGTCAGCCGCCCAGCCCCGCAAACGTGCCCCGCACGACGTGCGGGCACTCGCGGATGAACTGCTCTGCGATCTCGACCCGCACGGGGCGGCACGTCGTGAACGTCACCCACACCCTCAGCGTGTCGCCCTCCCGTCGCTCGCTCACGATCTCGCAGCCGGCCCAGCCGTCGAGGTAGTCCGCGATAGCCTGCCGCCGCTTGGCCTGCACCTCGCGGCGTGGCGAGTCGCGGAACGCGAACCGGAACCGCCGGGCGGTCGCACCGCGCACCGTGGGGCTGGGGACGACGCGGGAGGTGGAACACGTCATCGACCCGGCCCCACGGCGGCGCGCAGTCATCACGACTTCATCGTGAGCACGACGGCCGCGGCCGTGCCCAACTCGGTGCCGCTCACGAGCTTCGCCAGCCGCAGCGGGTACGTGGCATCCGGCAGCGGGTACACGCCGCCAGCCGCGCCCACGGCAATCGTCGCCGGCTGCCCGTCCACGCCGTAGAGTTGCCGGAACGTCGTGCCGTCGCTGGAGCCGTAGGCCGTGAGCGTGTGCGTGTCGGTGACGCCCGACACGTAGACCATGCCACCGGCTGCACCATCCATGCGAAACGTCGTCGAGCCGCTCGTCGATGTGCCGACGACGATCCCGCCGCTTTTCGCTTCGTGGCGGATGCGAACGTGACTCATGCCCGCACCCCTGCCTGCCGCTTCAGCACCGCGTAGGCGTCCAGTTGGGCGCGGGTGTGCAGATCGACCGGGCACGCGATCCACCGGCCGGTGCCCGCGTAGCAGCACGCCGCGCGGAACGCCGGGCGTTGCGTGGCCGATCCCGGGAGCACCGCCACGTGATCAAGCACCGCATCATCGACGATCCGCACCGTGCCGATCCCGTCCCGCTCGACGTGCCACTGCCGCTTGGCCGTGTAGCCGATGCTGACGCCCAGGCCGGCGGCCGCAGCCGCGAGAACACGCCGCCCCAGGTCGTCGTCGGGCAGACGGGCCTCGAACTCCAGCCCGATCAACCCGCCCACGTCGGACGCGATCCGAAACAGCACGTCGAGGCCCGCCGTCGTCGTGATCGTCGGGCCGTAGTGATCCCACGTCAGCGGCACCGGCCTGCCGCGGGATTGAGTCTGCCGCAGCATCGACCGCCATGCGTTGTCGGTGAACTGCTCGGGCAAGTCGCGGCCATCGGCCGACGACCGCACCGGCACGCTGACGCCGGGGCAGCACGTGCCCGCCAGCCAGCCGATCATGCGGTCGGTATCGGGCCGAACCTGGGGCCGTGGCGGCGGTGCCGCCGTGGCCCGGCTGTTCACCTTCGCCCACTCCAGCCACTCGCGCGGAGCGTTCCGCGTCTTGAGCTTGAACTGCTCCGCGGTGCGTCCCCACGACGAGCCGCCGCTGTATTCGACTTGATTCATCATGCCCACCCTCCAGTTGTGATCGGACTCGTCGTCATCGGTGCCGGGGCGTGGCCCGCGGCCTTGGCTTTCGCGGCCGTGCGGAGTTGCACCGCCATGCCGACTTCCGCGAACAGGTGCGGGTGGTTCATCTCAAGTTCCCCGATCCGCTGGCCGTGGCCCACGCGGGTCGCCGGCTCCACCGACGCGAGCGTGTAGTGCTCGGCCCGCACGGCCTTCAATTCTTCCTCAATCACCTTGATCCTCGCGGCCAGTTCCGCGGCCCGCGCCTCGCTCGCCGGTGCCTTGGCTTTCAACTCGGCCTCGGCCTTCGCGAGCGCGGCGTAGTCGCGGTGCGCCTGCACGTCACGCTCCCACGCATACTCGGGCAGCCCCATGAGCGCGAGCGTCTCGACTGCCTCGGTCAACTGGCCCGCGTCGAGCTGCTCGCCGGCCGCGGCCCGCGCGACGTGCTCGCGGTACTTGACCACCGCGTCGGCCATCCGCTTCGCCGCGATGGCCGCGAAGGTGGGCGGTGCTGCCGGCTCGGCCTTGGTCGCCTTGCGTGTCGCTGTCGTCGTCATCTCGTCACCTCGTCGGCGGCTGTTGTCGTGCCCGCATCGTGCCGCCGCCCGGCACGCGCGGGGTGATTCAATCCCGCCAGCACAAATGCGTGAGCGTCATCGGGCGGTCGTCGGGCGACTCGTCGGGCACGTAGCGTTTCGGGAATCCCGCGTCCCGCCATCGCAGGAACCGCCGCCACTCTTTCGCGTCCACTTCACCGATCTCGCGGAGGTGCCGCGCCTGGCACTTCTGGAACGGGTGCCCCACGTACCAATACCGCTCGCCCTCGACGGTAAGGCAGTCGCGCTGGCCGATGTGATTCTCGGGCAGTTGCTTTACGAACGGCACTTGCGGGAACTCGCCCATCAGGTAGCGGTAGCCTGCCCGGCAGCCGGGCGCGGCCTCGCGCAGTTTCGCGTCGATCCGCTCGCCGTGGACGGTGGCAATCGCCGCCCAGAATCGCCGGGTGCTCCACTCGTCGGTGCGGAACCAGCCCCAGAACATTCCCGCCGCGGCCAACTCCACGCCGATGCCGAGCGCCTGGTCGGCTTGCGTGCGGCGGCGGATGGTCGAGGCGCGGCGAGTCATTCGTACAGCCCTTGCTCCAGCGTGTAGCCGCCCAGGCGGAACGGCCCGCGGTACCCGTACCGCTCACGCCGCCACGCCCGGTGCCGGCGGTACTCGTCGTCGCTCACGATCCCCAGGTCGCGGAGGTAGTTCACCTCGGCCTGCATGTACGGCTCGGGGTAATCGCGCAGCCACAGCCCGGTGCCGTTGCGGCTCGGGAGGTAGAAGCGGAACCAGTGATGCGACAGCGGCGGCTCGGTCAGAACCGGCCGCAGCGGGATCTCGCCCGTCACGTAGCAGGCGGCCGGCCGCGAGCCGGGAAAATGCTGGAGCGACTTCGGCATGATCGTGTCGCGCCACGTCGCCCACCAATGCCGCCAATCCTCGACCGTCCGCAGTTCAATCGCCACGCCCAGCACACCGCGACCGCGGAGTAGCGTCTCCTCGACCTCGGAGCACAGCACGACCGTGCCCTCGCTCCACCGCTTGCGAATGCGTGCGACAGCCCGTGGCATTAGCCCTGGCCCTCCATGCGCGCGGCGAGTTGCTGGAGTTGACGAGCGGCGAGGCCGCGGAAGTCTCGCTCCAGCGTGGCGGCCGGGTTCACCCGCACCGCACCGAACCGGTCGCGGAACGTGGCACCGTCGCGGCTGACTTGCTCCGCGAGTTGCGCCGCCCGCTCCAGGGACTCGCACGCATTCCGCAGCACGTTTTCGCTCGCCGGCTCCAGCACGAACCGCATCCGCACGTCGTTCCAGAGCTTCGCCCGCTCGCCCGTGAGCGCGACCGGCTGCGGGCCGGCTGCGGCCACGCCCGGCAGCGCCTGCGGCACCGGGGCGCTCGTGTGCTTCGCTCGGGACGTTCCAGGCTTGCGTGGCATCGGGCGGCCTTACGGGTTGATCTAACGCGGTGCCAATCTGCGATAGGGCTTGTCCCCCGCGCTCACACGGAGGAGGCAACCGAGGTTTGTAGTGCGCAAAGGTGCAGTGATCCGAACCGCCCTCCCTCGCGTCGTGCTCCACGTCATCGGCTCGTCGTCCGTCGTCGTCGCTCCAGCCATTCCGCGATGCTGGCCGCGCTGTAGA